>NZ_JBHZCI010000035.1:0-81864 GCF_042755185.1 Streptomyces sp. NPDC059166
GTCTCGTCGAGACCACCGGCCGACCCGTTTCCGGACCCTCGCACACCCCCCTTCTCGTCCTGTTGACGAGAGGACGGGGCACCTTTTATCGTCTTCTTGACGAGAAATAGGGGGCTCGACATGGCAGACATCACCCGGCGCTTCGGCTGGCGGCACCTGCGCTCCGCACCGACCGCACACATCCGCCACCACAAGCGTGGCAGCCTGGCCCACGACGGCACGGGGCTGAGCTTCTGGTACCGCCCGCTCTCGGCGGCGCTCTCCGAGGTCCCGGTCGACGACCGCGAGCTGGCGATGGCCTTCCACGCGCGCACGGCCGATTTCCAGGACGTGACCGTGCAGGCCACCGTCACCTACCGGATCAGCGATCCCGCCCTGGCGGCGGCGCGTCTCGACTTCTACGTGCACCCCGACAGCGGGGTCTGGCGCGGAACTCCGCTGGAGCAGATCGCGACCCTGCTCACCGAGACGGCGCAGCAGCACGCCCTGGACGTACTCGCCCGCACCCCGCTCGCCACGGCGCTGGTGGACGGGGTCGCGGCGGTGCGGGAGCGGGTCGCGGCAGGGCTGACGGGCGAGCCGCGTCTGCCCTCGACCGGGATCGAGGTGGTCGCGGTGCGTGTCGTCGCCATCCGGCCCGAGGCCGAGGTCGAGCGCGCCCTGCGCACCCCGGCGAGGGAGCAGATCCAGCAGGAGGCGGACCGCTCGGTCTACGAGCGGCGGGCGGTCGCCGTCGAGCGTGAGCGCACCATCGCGGAGAACGAGCTCGCCAGCAAGATCGAGCTCGCGCGCCGCGAGGAGCAGCTGGTGGACCAGAGGGGCACCAACGCCCGCCGGGAGGCCGAGGAGAAGTCGGCGGCCGACGAGGTTCGCACCTCGGCCGAGGCCGCCCGCACCGTCCGGCTGGCCCGGGCCGAGGCCGAGGCCGCGCGGGAGGTGGGCGCCGCGCGCGCGGAGGCGCAGGCCGCGTGGCTCACGGCGCACGGCGGCGTCACCCCCGGCACGCTCCACGCCCTGGCCGCGACGAAGTTCGCGGAGAACCTTCCGCGCATCGACAGCCTCACCCTGTCGCCGGATGTCCTGACCGGGCTCCTCGCCCGGCTGAACCGTCCGGAGCCGGGGGAACGGGCGTGAGCCTGGCCCCCCGTGCGGTGCTGGTGCACCGGCGGACCGAGTACGAGGAACTCCTCGCCCGGCACGGCACGCACGGCCAGGCCGCGTTCGTCCTGGCCGGCCGCGGCCGGTCCGTCGAGGAGGTGGCCGAGCGTCACCGGCGTGCGGTGCGGGCTCTCGCCGACGTCGCCGCGGCGGTGCCGTTGCGCTGGCGGCGCAGCCGGGTGGAGCGGGCGGACCTGGACCGTTTCCTGTTCGGACCGCAGGACGTGGTCATCGTGGTGGGGCAGGACGGCCTGGTCGCGAACGTCGCCAAGTACCTGTCCGGGCAGCCCGTCGTGGGAATCGACGCCGACCCCGGCCGCAATCCGGGGGTCCTCGTGCGCCACAGGCCCCGCGACACCGGGGCCCTGTGCGACGCCGCCGTCTCACCGGGCACCGGAGTGGACGCGCTGACGATGACCGAGGCCGTCGCCGACGACACCCAGCGGCTACTCGCCCTCAACGAGATCTACCTCGGTTCGCCGGGCCACCAGACCGCCCGCTACCGCATCACGCGGAACGGCGCGCGGGCCGCCGGAGAGGTCCAGGCGTCCTCGGGTGTCCTCGTCGGCACGGGCACGGGATCCACCGGCTGGCTGCGCTCCCTCTGGCTGGAGCGCGGCAGCCGGATGACGCTCCCGGCTCCGACGGATCCTCGGCTGGTGTGGTTCGTGCGCGAGGCGTGGCCGTCTCCCGCCACCGGGACCTCCTCGGTGGCCGGTGAGCTGGCTGCCGGGGACTGGCTCGGACTGACGGTGGAGTCCGACCGGATGGTGGTCTTCGGCGACGGGATGGAGTCCGACGCCCTGGAGCTGACGTGGGGCCAGTCCGTCCGGATCGGTGTCTCCGACACCGCGCTCCGCCTCGTCACCTGACCACGCGTGTGAGGATGGGCCGTTCCGTGGACCCGTCCGGCCCCGCAGCGAAGCGGACGGTGGGCCTGTCACCGGCGACCGGGAGCAGTGAGACGCATGAGCAGCGACACCGCGGGCACCCCGGCCCGCAACACCCGTCCGCCCCTCGCCCAGGCCGCTTTCGGGGTGGGGGTGATCGTCCAGGACGCGGAGGACCGGATCCTGCTCGGCCGCCATCGCGACGGGACCTGGGAGCTCCCCGGCGGGAAGGTCGACCCGACGCACGAGTCGGTCGCCGCCGCGGCCGCGCGTGAGCTGCGCGAGGAGACCGGGCTCGTGGTGCCGGAGGCCGAGGTGGAGGTCATCGCGATGGTGCACGACGTGGCCGGCGGCATCAACCGGATCAGCATGGCGGCGCTGGTGCGGGCGGAATCCGGGGACCCCCGCGTCACCGAGCCCCATCTGATCAGCGCGTGGCGGTGGACCGCGCTCGACGCGCTCCCCGGCCCTCTGTTCCATCCGTCGGCCCAGATCCTCGCGGCCTGGCGTCCGGACCTCGGCGTCACGCACCCGCCGGCGCATGTGCTGCGGGTCACCGGGCACGCACCGGCCTAGGGTCAATAATTATTTGCCTAGGTGTCATAGGCAGAGTTAGCGTCGACCGTATGAGAGCCGTGACCGAGCAGGACATCCGCGCGTCGTTCGTCAACTGTTCCAAGGGGGAGGCGAAGCGACTGCCGCTGCCGCGCGACCTCGAGGAGCGGCCGTGGGCCGATCTGGACTTCCTCGGATGGCGCGACCTCTCCGCTCCGGACCGCAGCTATCTCGTCACCGAACTGCGCGGAGAGCTGATCGGGGTCACGCTGCGCTTCCCGTCCCACAAGCGCGGTTTCCTGCACCGCAGCATGTGCTCGGTCTGCCTGACCACGCACCCGGGCAGCGGGGTCTCCCTGATGACCGCGCGCAAGCGGGGCCAGGCGGGCCGGGACGGGAACTCGGTGGGGATCTACCTGTGCACGGACCTCGACTGCTCGCTGTACGTGCGCGGCAGGAAGTCACCCGCCCCCGGCGGGCGCTTCGAGGAGTCACTGACGGTGGAGCAGCAGATCGAGCGCACCAGGCAGAAGCTGTCGGCCTTCCTCGACACCCTCTCCACCTGAGCGCCGGAACGTCAGAAATGCGATGTTTCATCAGCAGATGTACGAATAGGGGACCATCCGCACGATCGGAGTAGCCCCATGGACGACTATCCGCTGCTGAACCTCTTCCTGACCATGATGTACGTCTTCCTCTGGGTTCTGTGGTTCTTCCTCCTGTTCAAGGTGATCACCGACATCTTCCGGGACCACTCCCTGAGTGGCTGGGCGAAGGCGGCCTGGGTCATCTTCGTCATCGTGCTCCCCTATGTGGGCGTACTCGTCTACCTGATCGCCAGGGGCAAGGGCATGGGGCGACGCGACGTCAAGGAGGCCGAGGAGCGGGAGGAGGCGTTCCGCTCGTACGTACGGAAGGCCGCACAGCCGGAGGGCGGCTCGGGGAAGGGCGAGGGGCATGTGGCCGACCTCGCCAAGCTTGCCGAACTCAAGGACCAGGGTCACCTCAGCCAGCAGGAGTACGACCAGGCCAAGGCGAAGCTTCTCGCGTGACCGGACACCGCCGCCTTCCGCCCCGGAGCACCGGGCGGGAGGCGGCGGTCTCGCGTGTGGGGGCCGGTGCGTGGTCCGTTGCCCGCCGAAGCCGCCGGGGTCAGGCGTCCCGGCCGGCGGACGGGCCGTCCGCATCGGCCTCCGGGTCGTCGTCGCTCAGCTCCGGCTCCAGCCCCTGCGTCATCTCGCTGCGCCCGAGACCCGCGTCCGCGCGCCACGCCTCGAAGGACCAGCCGGTGAGGGCGACCACGGCCAGCCCGAGCGTCCACCCGCCGGCGACGTCGCTGAACCAGTGGACGCCGAGCGCGATCCTGGTGAACCCGACGCCGAGCACGGAGACGACGGCCACGGCCCAGCAGAGCGGCCGCAGGCCCCGCCGCACCATCGGCAGGAGGACCAGCAGCAGCACGGCGAAGGAGGTCGTCGCGGTCATCGCGTGTCCCGAGGGGAACGAGTAGCCGGGTGCGTGCGCCACCGGGTCCGGGAGCGAGGGCCGCGCACGCTCGACGACCACCTTCACCAGGAGGCCGACGAGCCCGCCCGCCACCGCGGTGACGGCCGCCCACGCGGCCAGCCGCCACGCCCGGCGGTGGAGCAGCCACAGGGTGAGCAGGGCGACCGCCGCCCGCAGGGTCACGGGGTCCCACACCACGTCGGAGAGGAATCGCAGCGTGCCCGTCCACGCCGGATGGTCGAGCGCGGTCCGGTTCAGCCACCGTGCCGCTCCCGCGTCGAGGCGCCGCAGGGGATGCCAGCCGCTCTCCACGAGAACGAGGAGCAGGCCGAAGAGCACCGCGGCGAGGGCGGCGACGGCGGAGGAGGCGAAGAGCCGGACACCGAATCTGCGGTCGGCGTCCCTCCGCTTCCGCCGGAGTCCGGGGACAGCGGGTCGTGCGGGCATTCAGGCTCCTGGGTCGGGTTGTACGGGTCCGGGCTTCCTTGCCCGCACGGCCTCCAGCTGTGCGGCGAAGGAGAGGCCCAGGAAGAGGGCGATCGAGGTGAGGTAGGCCCACAGCAGCAGGGACATGAAGGCCGTGAGCGGGCCGTAGACCGTGTCGAAGGACCCGCTGATGTCGAGGTAGAGGCTCAGCAGCCAGGTCAGGGTCGTCCAGAGGACGAGATAGACCGCGGCGCCGAAGGCCAGCCACGTGTAGCCCGGCTGACGCCGTCTGGGCGAACGGCGGAAGATCGCACTGGCCGAGAGGATCACGAGCACCACCCCGGCGGGCCAGCGGAGGACGTCCCAGGCGGAACGGGCTCCGGAACCCAGGTCGTACACGTCGACCACAGCGGCCACAAGGTCACCGCCGGCCACCATCGCCACGAATCCGATGCCGAGCGGAATGCCCGCGGTCAACGACATGACCAGGCCGCGCAGGTACTTCAGGTGGAAGTCCCGGTCGCGTTCGACCCCGTAGATCCGGTTGGCTCCCCGCTCTATCTGGCACATGGCCGTGGTGGTGTTGGTCAGGGAGAAGACGAGCCCGAACCACAGGGCGAGCTGGGCGCCGTCGTCGGCGTGCTCCCGGCTGCGGTCGAGAGCGTCCTCGACGACCTGCGCGCTGGGCCCGGCCGTGATGCGCTGGATCGTCAGTTCCGCCACCCTGCCGAGGTCCTCGGTGTGCAGTGCGGAGGAGAGCCCCACGAAGGCGATGACCAGCGGCACCACGGCGAGCACCGTCTGGAGGGCGAGGGCACGGGAGTGGCTGAACCCGTCGGCGTACCGGAACCGGACGAAGGAGTCCCGGAGCAGCGGCCACCGGCCGTAGCGCCTCAGGGTGACCAGGGCCTCGTCACCGGAGAGCTCGCTTCCTGCCATGTCACGGGTCTGCGGGACCTTGGTGGCGGTGCCCATGTCACTCCCCTCCCACGGGCATCAGCACGGTCAGCGCGCCGGGCCTGACCTCGGCGGTCAGCCGTCGGCCCGGGCCGACGGAATCCCCGTCCAGCTCGCGTTGCTGGGGGGCGTCGAAGCGCAGCTCGGCACGGCGGAAGGTGAAGTACTCCACCGAAGGGGCACCGTCCTGGTTCGGCGTTCCTTCCGTACGCCGGCGCAGCAGGGAGACGACGGCGCTCAGCCAGCCGCCGGGACCGCGCGGGTCGAGGATCATGAGGTCCAGCAGACCGTCGTCGGGCCGTGCCTCCGGGACGAGGGCGGCTCCGCCCTGGACCTTTCCGGTGTTGGCGAGCAGGACCATCCGCGCGGTGCGGCGCAGCGGCGGCGCGTCGTCGACGACGACGGTCAGGCGCATCCGGGGGGCTCGCAGCTCCCGCAGCCCCGCCACCACGTAGGCGGGCCAGCCGAGCACTGCCTTGGCGCGGTCGCTGGTGCTCTCGAGCATCGCCGCGTCCAGCCCCGCGCCGGACATCACGGTGAAGTGCGCGGGAGCCATGCCGTCGCCTTCGAGCCGGCCCAGATCGATGCGGCGCGGGACACCTGTCAGCGCCACGGCGAGCGCCTCTTCGGGCTTGACGGGAAGGCCGAGGTTGCGGGCGAGGAGGTTTCCGGTGCCGCAGGGCACCACCGCGAGCGGTATGCCCGTACCCGCCAGGGCCTCGGCCGCCGCGCGGACCGTACCGTCCCCTCCGCAGACCACGACGAGCGAGGCGCCCTCCTCCACGGCCCGCCGTGTCTGGCCCTCCCCCGGGTCGTCGGCGGTGGTGGGCACGAACTCCGCTCCCGGACGGCCGTGCGCGTCGAGCACGCGCCGCAGCTCCGCGCAGGAGCTCCGGTCGGTGACGGTGGGGTTGTGGACCACCACCGTGCGGCCCGGCGCCACCGCGGTCTCCGTGCGGGGGGCGCCGGCGCCCTCCGGCCTGCCGCCCGGCACGTGGGGCCCCGCCAGCAGCGCGCGGCCGACGATGAGCAGGGACAGCCCGCCGTTGAGGATGCCGCCGGCGATGTCCGTCGGGTGGTGCATGCCCCGGTAGGCGCGTGCGAGGCCCACGAGCAGGGGCACGAGCATCAGCAGGACCGCGACGGGCCCCCGCCAGCGGCCCCTCGCACGGTGCAGGACGAGGACCGCGAGCCCGGCGTAGAGGGCGGTCGCCGCACCGGTGTGGCCGGACGTGTAGCTGGAGGTGGGAGGCGAGGCGTCGAGCCGTTCGACATCCGGCCTGGTGCGGTCCACGGCCTCGGTGATCACCAGGAAGACCAGGGCCTGGAGCGACACGGCGGTCGCGAGGAAGAGCGCCTCCCGCCGCCGGGGAAGCCTCGGCACGAAGAGCAGGGCGAGGCACGCCACGAGCGTCACGGCGACGACGGTGAGGGTGTTGCCCGCCTCCGACACGACGAGCGACACCGTGTCGAACGTGCCGGTGCGAGCCCGTTCGAACGCCTCGTTCACCCGGTCCTCGGCCGTCAGCGGCCACAGCCCGGCCGCGGGTCCGGTGATGAGGAGACCGAGCCCCACCATCAGCGCGGCCTGGCAGACGGCCGTGGAGGCTATGACTCCGGCGGCCCGCCCCATGCCTCCGGCCCGCCCCATGCCTCCGGGGCGCCCCGGGGCCCGGCCGGGGCCTTCGCCGGCGGACGGGGGCGGCGGCGCCGACGGCCGCTGGACGGGGGCGGTCGGTACGGCGGAGACGTGCCCGCCGGCGAAGGCTGTACGTCTGTCCGGTGTGTCGGTCGGCATCGCGTTCCCGTCGGTCGGCGCCCCTCGTCTTCTCGCGGGGGCAGGGCTTTTCCCGGCGTCCGCCGTCTGCCCCCTCCGCCGGGCTCCAGACCTGCCGCCCGGCGGAGGGAGCGCGCCACGTCCCCTTCGGAGGGCCGGTCCCCGGTCGCAGCGGCCGGGGATCGGCCATAGGCTGCCGAAGCCGACGGGGTCCGGCCGTGGCCGCCCGACCAGCCCTTACGGCCGGACCGGCCCGGGCGCCCCGGGCGCCGCGCGGCCTCCGGGGGACACGCATCGACGGCCGGCGCGTGGGGCAGGAGAGCGGCGACGCCGCGCGCCCCGGCCAGGGGCGCCGGCGGACATGGCACAACCTCGAGGTAAGGAGCATCCCGATGCCGGAAGAAGGACGCGGTGACGACGTCTACCAGCCGAACGGCTCGGACGGCGACGACCGGCCCACGGACGACCTCGACCCGGAGAACGTGATCGACGAGCCCGGCCTCGACGACATCCTGGACACGGGGTACTCGCCGCCGGAGAAGCCGCTGGGCGTGTCGAAGTACGGCACGACCGGCGAGGAGCAGCGCGAGGGCGAGTCGCTCGACCGCCGCCTCGCGCAGGAGGTCCCCGAGACCGGGGCGCTCGCCGCCGACGACCCGGGGGACGAGCCCGAGGACAACGGTCCCGAGGAGAACGACGCCGGCGGCGAGCGCGCGGGCCGGGTCGCCGTCGCCGACGAGGACCCGGCGAACCGCCGCAACAACAGGGTGCTGGGCCACGACGTGGGTATCGACGGGGGCGCGGCCTCCGCGGAGGAAGCCGCGGTTCACATCCAGGAGGAGGACGAGGAGAGCTGAGTCCCCGGGCGGGCAGGACGTCCCCGCCGGCGGGTATCGCGGCCGGCGGGGACGTCCAAGGATGACCCCGCGCCTCCGGAACCGGTCGCTGCCCGGATCCGGGAGAGGGGCCGTCGAGCCCCGGCGCGGTCCTCCCCCGCCATGGCGGCACCGGGGCTTCCTCCCCCGGATGAAGCGTCGCTGACGGCCGGGGGCCGCAGCACGCCGTACCCGGTCCACGAACGGGCTCCACCCGGGTTTCCGCGGGTGGGGCCCGTTCGCCGCGTCACACCGCGGGAGCCGCCCGCCGGTGATCGCCCGTGCGCACCTCGACAGCGCGTCCACACCGCTGGGCGCCCCGGCCGCTGCCGGTTCGGGGAGCGGACCACCCGGCGCGCGTTCCGCCTGCGCACCCCGGTTCGGCACGTCCGGCGCCCCGCTTCCTATGCGCCTCGCCCGGCGCCTATGCGTCCTGCCTCCCGGCGCATGGCCCGGCAGGCCCGCCGGCGGTTCAACTGAACTCCGGGAACGCGGTTCAGCGAACCCCCGACAACCCGGAACCGGTCGATTGCACATCACCCACACGGGAGGCGTCCGATGACAACACCTCTGGCCGACTACGCGCAGTTCGCCGGGAAGCGGATCGCGATCGTCGAGCACATGCAGAACCATCCCTTCGTCCTGGGGCTGCGGCAGGCGCAGGAGCACGGCCTGGAGGTGTGGCTGCTGACGGGTGACCGGTCCTGGTACACCCACGGACACGACTGGGACACCCACCCGCTGGCCGTCGTGGACCGGGTGATCGACGTCGACACCACCGACCTCGACGCCGTGCTCGGAGTCGTCACCGGCGAGGACGGTTCGTCCCTGGTGCACGGGCTGACCTCGTTCTCCGACTACCACACCGAGCTCGCGGCGCGAGCCGCCCGGCGTCTCGGCCTGCCCGGCCCGGACCCCGACGCCGTACGGACCGCCAACATCAAGGACAGGCTCCGGATCGCGCTGGGCGACCAGCCGTTCAACATCCCGCACGTGCTGGTCGGCCACCGCGGCCAACTCGACGAGGCCGCCCGCAGACTGGGTTTCCCGATGATCGCCAAGCCCCCCGCCGAGGCGATCAGCTACGGGGTGCGCAGGGTCGACGACATGACACAACTGATCGAGGCCTGGGAGGAGTTGTCCGCCGTGCGTCACAGTCTGCGCGGGCAGCCGCGGAGCGGTGACGTCCTGCTGGAGCAGTACGTCGAGGGCGAGGAGGTCAGCGTCGAGACGATGACCGTGGACGGGCACACCCATGTCTTCGGCGTCACCTCGAAGGACCTCTTCGGCGATCCGGCGTACATCGAGTGCGGACACACCTTCCCCGTGCCGCTGCCCGACGACGAGCGCGACGAGTTGTACTCCGTGGTGCGCACGACGCTGGAGATGATCGGATACCGGTACGGGCCCTGCCACACGGAGGTCCGGCGTACGGAGTCCGGCTGGCGCGTCATCGAGGCCAATCCGCGGACCCCGTCCAGCTGCATGACGATGCTGGTGACCGATGTCACCGGCCGCAGCCCGATCCTGGACGCCTGGCTGCTCGCCATCGGCGTCACCCCGCCGATCGAACCCGTCGTCCACCGGGGCGGCGCCGCCGTGCGCATGATCTATCCGGCCCGGCGCGGGACGCTCTCACGTGTCGACGGGCTGGAGGCCGCGCAGGCCGTCGAGGGCGTCCAGGTGCTCCTGCACGTCGAGAAGGGTGACCACCTGCTCCAGCGGATGGACAACTCCTCGTGCGTCGGCTTCACCTACTGCAGCGGGCCCGACAGGCTCGAGGCGCAGGAACTCGCCGACAAGGCAGCGGCGTTGCTCGACTTCGTCGTCGAGGAAGACCTCCGGTGAGCCCGTACACCGGAGGTCTCGACGGCATACGGACGGTGGACGGCGCCGCCGCGCTGGAGGCCGCCGACTGGTCCTCCCTGCTCGGGCCGGAGGACTTCTTCCAGACCTCCCGGTGGCTCACCGTGCAGGAGCACAACTCCGGTACGGCGATGGACTTCCTGGTGCGTGAACGGGACGGCGTCCCGGTCGCCGGTCTGGTCACCGCCTGGGGTGACGACTCCGTCGCATGGCTGCTGGCCCGGCCGGACGCCATGCTGCGGCGCGCCCTGGAGCAGGGGGTCCCCGAGGCGGCCGGCGTGCTGCGGGACGTCGCCGGAGGCGATCCGGACCGTCTGCTCCCGTCCTTGGTCTGCGGCGGGCGGCATCTGGGCCGCACCCGGGCGCTGGCCGCACCCGGTGCGACCCGGCAGGACCTCGCGGCGCTGCTGGACAGGGCCGAGAGGATGGCCGAGGAGCGTGGGGCGGCCACCGTCTGCTTCCCGCACGTCGACGTGCGGGACACGGCTCTGGTCGCTCTGCTGGAGGACCGGGGTTACCGCCACCACCCGTCCGACCACTACGCCTGGCTGGCCATCCCGCCCGGCGGCTTCGAGCAGTTCGTCGACGAGATGAGCGCGCACCGGCGTCGCCGGGTGCGCCTGGAGCGACGGGCGCTCGCGGATGCGGGTGTCGAGGTCAGCGTCGAGCCGCTGACCCGGCAACTGTGTCCACGCCTCGGGCAGCTCGACGCCAACCTCCTGCGCAAGTACGGGAATCCGGCCAGCGACGAGGGCTCGGCCCGCATGATCGGGAGGATCGCGGAGATCATGGGCGACGACGTCCTGGTGTCGGTGGCACGCCGGCACGGCACCGTCATCGGGTTCGGCATGCAACTGCGGTCCCGGGCCCGCGGGGAGGAACAGTGGTACGGCCACCGGGCCGGCTTCGACTACGAGGCCCAGGGCAAGCTGCCCCTCTACTACGACGTCCTCTACTACGAGGTGCTGGACGCGGCGGCGAAGGAGGGCGCCACCGTCCTGCACGCCGGGATCGGCAGCGTCCAGGCGAAGCTGGCCCGCGGCTGCCTCGCGAGCGAGCAACGCTCCTACCTGCTGCGGACACCCCGCGCCGAAGGCCCCGCGGGCACGCCCGCCGACGACCGGGAGACGAGCACACCATGAGCGCTGTCACCGAACACCGGGAGGGCGCGGGCTGGGACGCCGCCGTGGGCGCGACGGTCAACCCCTCCGCCCGGCGCGGGGGAACGCTGCGACTGGTCTCCTCGGCCGGGGTCGACTCGCTCGATCCCGCACGCACCTACTACGTCTGGGTGTGGCTGTTGCAGCGTCTGCTCAACCGGACCCTGATGGCCTACCCCACGGACCCCGGACCGGCCGGACTGGTCCCCGTGCCCGACCTCGCGGAGGCCCCCGGGGAGGCGGGCGACGGCAACAGGACCTGGACCTACCGGCTTCGCGAGGGGGTCCGTTTCGACGACGGGACGCCGGTCACGTCGGCCGACGTCGGATACGCCGTGCGGCGGATCTTCGCGCAGGACGTGCTCCCCGGCGGTCCCACGTACCTGGTGCCGCTGCTGGACGACCCGGAGCGGCCGTACGCCGGACCCTACCGGGACGGCGAGGACGGACTGGCGGCGGTGCTCACCCCGGATCCCCGCACGATCGTCTTCCGGCTGCGCACCCCGTTCTCCGACTTCGACCACCTGATGACCCAGCCCTGTGTGTCCCCGGTGCCCCGCTACGCCGACACCGGTGCGCGTTACGGAGACGACCCGCGCTGCACCGGCCCCTACCGGATCGCGGCGCACCGCCCCGGCAGCGGACTGCTCCTGGAGCGCAACCCGCACTGGGACCGGACCACCGACCCGGTACGCCCCGCGTTGCCGGACCGGGTGGACATCACGATGGGACTCGGCCCGGACGAGATGGACGAGCGTCTGACGGCCGGGGAGTTCGACATCAACCTGGAGGGGCGGGGCCTTCAGCACGCCGCCCAGCGGCGACTCGCGACCGACCCCGTGCTGCGCTCACGCACCGACAACCCGAAGACGAGCTTCCTGCATTTCGTCTCGCTCCAGCCGCATGTCCCGCCCTTCGACAACGTGCACGTGCGGCGGGCGGTGCATCACGCGGCCGACAAGATCCTCCTCCAGGAGGCCCGTGGCGGCCCGGTCACCGGAGGCGATCTGACCACCGCCCTGTTCCCGCCCGGTCTCCCCGCCCATCAGCCGCTGGACCGGTATCCGACCGGTCCGGACCTGCGCGGCGACCTCGACGCCGCGCGCGCCGAACTGCGCGCCGCGGGGCTCCCCGACGGCTTCGACGCCGTCATCGGCACCCAGCGCGGCAAGTTCCGGATGGTCGCGGACGCGGTCGTCCGGTCCGTGGCCAGGGTCGGCATCGGACTGACCGTCAAGGAGCTCGACGTCGCGACGTACTTCAGCCAGGGCGCCGGGTCCCCGAAGACGGTCCGGGAACACGGCCTCGGCCTGGTCGTCACCGACTGGGGCGCCGACTTCCCCACCGAGTACGGCTTCCTCGCGCCCCTGGTCGACGGTCGGCTCATCCGTCCGGGCGGCGGCAACTGGAACATCTCCGAGCTCGACGACCCGAAGGTCAACGAGCTGATCGACACCGGGTTGCACACCGCGGACCCGGCAGCCCGCGCGGAACTGTGGCGTGAGGTGGAGCGCCGTGTCATGGACCACGCGGTCATCCTCCCCCTGGTCCACGACAAGACCCTGCACTACCGGGGCCCCCGCGCCACCAACGTCTACGTCCATCCCGCCTTCGGCCTGTACGACATCCAGGCCATGGGCGTCACCGAATCCAGCAGCGAGCGGGAGACCGACACAGAATGAACGACACAGCAGCGGACCTGCGCTTCCTCCCGCTGGACGCCGGCGACCCGGGCATCCTCGACGCCTGGCTCCGGCTCACCGTGGGCAGCTTCGAGGACGTCCCGCTGTCCACGGCCCCGCCCTGCGAGGCCGACCTCGCGGGCTCGGTGCGGTTCGCGCCCCCGGACGCCGCGCTCGTCGACGAGGTCGCCTTCCTCGACGGGGAGATGGTCGGCGCGCTGCGGCTGGTCCTGCCGGACGGCGCTCCGGTCGCCGTCGTCGACCAGTTGCTGACCACACCGAAGCAGCGCCGCCGGGGCATCGGCACCGCCCTGTTCGGCCGGGCGCGGCGGCTCGCCGGCGCGCACGGGCGTGGTGCCCTGGTCGCCGACCTGGTCCAGGCGCTGCCGGGCGGGCCGGCCCGGGACGAGGGCCCCTCGGCGTTCGCGGTGTCCGTGGGCGCCGCTCCCGCCGGCGGGCCGCGTGGGATCCACCAGTGGCTCGCGCTGGACCTGCACGATCCGCTGACCGACGGGACACCGGCGGTCCCCGCCGGCTACCGGCTCGAACGGTGGGGGACGATCACGCCGGACGGATTCGCGGTCGCGGTGTCCGAACTGGGCCGGTCACTGGGCGCGAGCGCGCCGGAGACCTGGGACGAGGGCCCGGAGGCCATCCGGACGAGCCATGTGCGTCGCTTCGAACGGATGCGGGTGGGCCGTGGCAGGCGCGCCTATCACGTGGGCGCCGTCCACGAGGAGTCCGGCGAACTGGCCGGCTTCACCAGCGTCTCGAAGACCTCGGGCAACCCCGAACACGCCCTCCAGGGCATGACGGTGGTGGCCCCTTCCCACCGGGGCCACCATCTCGGGCTGCTGCTCAAGCTCGCCAATCTCGCCCATCTCCGGGAGTACGAACCGAGGGTCCGTCTGATCGAGACGGCCAACGCGGACGACAACCGTCCGATGATCGCTGTCAACGAGGCGATGGGCTTCGTGCCTCAGGAACTCTGGGTCCCCTGGGAGGCTCCGGTTGGCCCCGCGGTCTGACCGTCCGGCGGCAGGCTCCGGCTCCCCCCGGGGGGCGGGGGGACTGTCGCCGCGCGTGTCCCCCGCCGGAGGAAGGCGGGGAGCCATCCCGTGCCGAGCAGTACACCGGCGACGACGGCAGCCCCACCGGTGAGGGCCCATCCCGTGGGCCTTTCACCGAGGGCCAGCCAGGCGCCCGCGATCCCCACGACCGGGACGAGCATCGAGAACGGGGCGACCACTCCGGCCGGGTAGCGCTTCAGAAGGGCGGTCCAGATGCCGGAACCGACCACACTGCCCAGCAGCGCGATGTAGACGAGCGCGACCAGGCCCGGCCAGCCGTCGGGGCCGAAAGCGGCCCCCAGCGCGCGCCACCCCGTGCCCGGGCCCTCCTTGACCGCGGACAGCGCGAGCAGCGGGGCCGGCGGCACCACGGCCATCCACAGGGCGAACCTGAGCGGGTACGGCGGCTTGGCCTGCCGGCTCGCCAGGTTGCCCACGGCCCAGCCGATCGCGGCCAGCACGGTCAGGGTGAGGGGCAGGAGGGGCGCCGTACGCGCGCGGTCCACGGCGATCACGACCATGCCCAGCACCGCGAGCCCGATGCCGGCCAGTTGCCGCCCGGTGACCCGCTCGCGGAGCAGCAGCGCCCCCAGGAGCACGGTGAACGGCGCCGACGCCTGGACGACCACGGACGCGAGCCCCGACGGCATGCCCTGGTCGATGGCGAGGAACAGCAGTCCGAACTGGGCGACGCCGAAGCCCAGTCCGTACCCGAGCAGCCAGCGCAGCGGCACCCCTGGGCGTGGCACGAACAGGACCACGGGCACCGCGAGCACCAGATAGCGCAGCGCGGCCAGGAAGAAGGGCGGGAAGTGGTCGAGGCCGACGCGCACCGCGAGGAAGTTGAGCCCCCAGAGCACGGCGACCAGCACCGCGAGGGAGCGGTCCCGGGCGGTCACGACGCCTGCCCGGACAGGAGTCCGGACCCGATGACACGGCCGCCCATGCCGCGGAGGAACTGACCGTCCCCGATGAGCTTCTGGTCGTCGGCGGACTGCTGGAGCACGACGGTGTACCGGACACCGTCGTGCTCCTCGAGCAGCCAGCAGAACATCATCACGCCGGGGCACGAACCACCCTTGAACACCACGCGGGGCCATCGCGCCCGGTCGACGGGCACCCCCGGATAGGCCGTCAGGATCTCGTCGACGACTCCGCTCCCGTCACGGACGCCGTCCTCGGCGAGGCCGTCGAGCACCCGTTGGACGTCCCAGGCGCTCATGTGCCAGTCGAGGCCGAGCTGGTGGACGGTGGGGCCGAGGTCCGACCCGCGTACGGTCAGGGGGCCCGCGACCGTCCCGAGCAGCTGTCGGCGGCCCGCTTCGCCGGCGACCGCCCAGGCGGCGCGGCGCCCCGGGTCGCCCCAGCCGATCTCGAAGACCTCATGGCTCGTCAGGAAGGGTCGCAGGAGCGCGGGTTGACGGTGACCCCCCTCCTCCACGGCCCGTTCCACCGCGTCGCGTCCCAGCAGGTCCTGGATCAGGTCGGCGGCGGTGTTGTCACTCATCGCGATCATCTTGTAGGCGGTCTCGCGCACCGGGACCCTGGTGCCGTCCGGGAGTTCCTGCATGTCCCCGGTGGGCAGGCTGCGAAGGGCGGGTGTCACCGTCACCTCGTCGTCCCAGCGGACCGTTCCCGCGGTGACGGCCTGTGCGAGTGCCCGCATCAGGTACAGCTTGTACGAGGAGCCGTTGGGCATGGGCCGGTCGGCGTCCTTCGCATACAGGGTGGCGGTCTCCTCACCCGCGGCGCGGGTCACCAGCGCGGACCAGGTGACGCCGGGCTGCTCCATCGCACGTGCCAGGTCGTCCCACGCCCGCACGGGCGGTGTCACGACCTCCGGCCCCAGATGCAGTACCCGGATCAGACCGGAGGAGTCGAGTGTCAGGGACAGGGTGGAGCGGACCCCGGCTGGGTTCTCCAGGGTGACCCAGGACTTGTGGGCGACCGGCTGGTAGTCGGCCACCGTGAACGGGCCCAGGCCGCGCCACTGTTCGACGGTGGCGGCGAAGCCCCGCGGGTGGCGGGCGAGGAAGACGGGAACGAAGTGTGCCGTCAGGTCCTCGTCCCGGGGAGGCTCGGCCGCGGTGAGCAGGTCCACCGCCCAGCCGGTGCGCCGCCCGAGAGGGCTGGTGTCCGCGCCGAGCAGGGGCCGCGCGTCCCTGCCCTTCGTCGCGTCGGGTCCGGGCAGATCGGTCATCGTCGCTCCTCGACGGCCGTGGCCGCCCGTTGATGTCAGTCCTCGGTGACGGTGATGGCGGTGCACGGGCAGAGGTCGGCACAGAGCCGGACGGCCTCGTGCAGTGCGGGCGGGGGCTCCGCCTGGAGCAGGACCACGGTGCCGTTCTCCGGGTCCTGGTCGAAGACCTGGGGCTCGGTCGCCGCGCACCGGCCCATCGCGCAGCAGGCGTCCGTGTCCACGGACACGGTCAGCCGGGCGGGGCTCACCAGGTCACCGGGAGCGCGCCGAGTCCGTAACTGGACACCTCGTGCCGGAAGTCCAGCTCGGCGAAGGGGACGGCGAGGCGGGCGCCCGGCATCCACCGCAGGACGGCGGCCAGCATCTCCTCCAGCTCCACCTTGGCCAGCCACTGGCCGAGGCACTGGTGGATGCCGTGGCCGAACGCCAGGTGGCGGCGGGCGTCGCGGCCGGGGTCCAGGGTGTCGGGGGAAGGGAAGACCGACGCGTCCCGGTTGCCCGCGGAGAGCGACACGACCACGCCCTCGCCGGCCCTGATCGTGACGTCACCCAGCTCCACGTCCTCGACGGCGGCGCGGGCGAGGCCGTTCTGCACGATGGAGTGGTAGCGCAGCAGTTCGTCGACCGCCTTGGGGAGCAGCTCCGGCTCCTCGGCGAGCGTGTCCGCCAGTGTCCGGTCGGTGACCAGGCTCAGCAGGCTGAGACTGGCCTGGCTGGTCGTCGTCCCGTGGCCCGCGACCAGCAGCAGCCGGCACATCGGGACCATCTCCTCGACGGTCAGCCGTCCCTTTCGCACCTGGTCCACGACCAGTCGTCCGAGCAGGTCGTCGCCCGGCTCCGGCATCGCCATGCGTTCCTCGACCACTTCGCGGAGCAGGCCGTCCAGTTCGTCGCGGGCGGCGGCCACCTGTTCGGGCCGGTAGCCGCGGTCGATGAGGATGCCGGCGCGGTTCTCGATCAGTTCGCGCTGCTCGTCCGAGACACCGAACAGCAGGGCGATCACCCGGGAGGGCACCGGGATGGTCAGTCCGCGCACCAGGTCCACCGGGCGGTCGCCCTTGACGAGGTGGCCGAGCATCTCGTCGAGGTGCTCGCGCAGCACCGGCCGCATCGCCTCGGCCCGGCCGTGCAGGAAGTCCCGGGTGAGCATCGAACGCAGCCGGGAGTGGTCGGGGTCGTCCATGCGGATGAAGGAGGCGGTGTGCGGCTTGTCCCGGACGAGGACGGACGTGGTCGTCATCATGGGGAATCCGGGAGCGCTGGTCACCGCGGTGAACCGGCGGTCCGCGAGGACGGCGCGCGCGTGCCGGTGTGCCGTCACCAGCCACACCCGGCCGCCGTCCCACATGGTGACGCGGCTCGCGGCCGGGCCGGACCGCAGAAGGGCGAGCGGTGGAGGCGGATCGATCGGGGAGACGCGCTCCATCGGGTAGGACGGCGAGTCCGTCACCTTCGGGGGTGCTGCGTCCTGCGTCATGGGGTCCCACCTATCGCTGCACGGGCATGCCGACGTGAAGTAGCGGCCCCATCCTCACCGTCCGCCGTCCGCGCTCCCCCGGGGGCCGGACGGACCCGCATAACGAGCCGCCGACGCACATAACCCCGGGCACCGACGGCCCCCACCGGGCGGGCGCACGGCTGGTACTTTCGGCCGCGCCGTACCGTCGGACAACCCCTTCGGCCGGATTCGCGCTCCGGCCCAACACCCCGGGAACGAGGAACACATGAGTTCACCGCTAGAGGGAAGAGTCGCACTCGTCACGGGAGCGGGATCGGGCATCGGCCGCGCGACGGCGCTTGCCCTCGCCGCCGCCGGGGCCTCGGTCGCGGTCGCCGGACGACGCCTCGGACGCCTCGAGGAGCTGCGCGCCGAGCTGGAGGCGACGGGCGCCGCGGTCCACGTCCTCCAGCTCGACGTGACCGACGAACAGGCCGTCGCCGCGGCCGTGCGTTCCACCGTCGACACACTCGGCAGGCTCGACGTCCTGGTGAACAACGCCGGGCTGATGCTCCTGGGGCCGGTGGAGAACGCCGACACCACGGACTGGGCCCGGATGATGGACACCAACGTCATGGGCCTGATGTACATGACGCACGCCTCACTCCCCGAACTCATCAGGAACCAGGGCACGATCGTCCAGATCTCGTCCATCGCCGCTCGTGTGGTGGGGCGTGGCAGCGCGGTCTACAACGCGAGCAAGTTCGCGGTGAACGGGTTCAGCGAGGGCCTGCGGCAGGAGGTGACCGAGCGCGGGGTGCGGGTGGTCGTCATCGAGCCGGGGACCGTGGAGACCGAGTTGCGCGACCACATCACGCACGCCCCGTCGAAGGCGGCGATAGCTGAACGGGTCGCCAAGATCAGGCAGTTGCAGAGCGAGGACATCGCGGCAGCGGTCCTGTACGCGGTCACCGCGCCGCCGCACGCCACGGTCAACGAGATCTTCATCCGTCCCACCGACCAGGCCTGAGGCACCGTCACGGCGGACACCGCGCACGCGGTGTCCGCCGTCGTGCTGTCCGGGGCGCCGCGCCGAGAGGAGCGAGCGAAGAGAGCGCCTGCCTAACGTGGGCCGCAACAGGCCGTCACAGGTGAAGTAGAGGCGTCATCCATAACCGTAAGGAAGCCGTCCGTGCCTTCTGCGATACACGTGCCCTCCGTTTCCCCCCGGTCGACGCGGTTGCCGCTCGCGCGTCCGGATCTGCGGCTGCTCGACGCGGTCGGGCAGTGCGGCGACCTCACCGAGGCAGCCCGCAGGTCAGGCCTGAGAGCGGCGGCCGCCCAGCGGCGGCTGGAGCGGCTGGACCAGGCCACCGGCCTGCGGCTGACCCTGCGCGACGCACATGTCGCACGGCTCAGCCCGGACGGGGCCCGGCTGCTCGTCGCGGGGCGCCGGTTCTTCCGCCAGGTCGACCAGGCGGTTCAGACCGAGATCTACGGGCGTGGCACCGAGGCCCTGAACGCACCGCGTGTCCTGAACATCGCGACCGCGGAGCCGCTGATGGAGGACCTCGTCGAGGACGCGGCGGACACCCTGGGCATCCTGCTCTCGGTCAGTCACGACACCCCGCGTCAGGTGCTCGGGCAACTCGCCGGCTACCGGGTCGACGCCGCCCACACCTGGGGTGTGGAAGGCCTCCCCCAGTCGGTCGACCGCGCCGTTCGCGTGTACGAGGTCCTCGACGACCCCCTCTGGGTGACGCTTCCCCTCGGACACCCGCTGGCCGGCCGTGACACGGTCTCGCTCGCCGATCTCCGGGAGGAGAACTGGGTCTCCGAGGCTGGGCCCCGGGCGGAGGTCCTGGTGCGCCGGGTCTACCAGCGGGCCGGCCTCACCCCGCCGTCCCGCATCCAGGTCACCGGTGCCTCGGTGGCCCGCGGGATGCTGCGGAGGGGCGACGCGATCGGTCTGGGCTCACCGGCCTGCCCGGCCGTCTTCGCGCCCTCGCTGGTGCGCAGATCCCTGGTGGAGCGGCCTCGGCGGGCTGCGGGGCTGCTCGTCGACCCCGCGGTCGTACCCGGTGCGCTGGCGCAGCGGTTGGCATCGCTGCTCACCGCCCGCTGCCTGGGCAGGTTCACCGAGCAGCACGGGGACCTGCTGCGCGATCCGTGGTGGGCCGACTGGCTGGACGGGCAGCGGGTGCTGCTGGACCGCCGGATCGAGGCGGCGCGCAGTCTTCAGCCACCGCCGGCGCTGCCCGACGAGTCGGTCCAGGTCGATGTGGAGGACCTTCGCCTCCTGCGTGCGGTGGCCGACCACGGGAGCATCAACCGGGCGGCGGCGGTGCTGTCCATCAGCCAGTCCGCGCTCACCCGTCGCATCCACCGCCTCGAACTCCGCCTCGGCGCACGCCTGCTGGTGCGCAGTTCCCGGGGGACGGACCTGACGGTCCCGACCCGGCAGTTCCTCGCCCGACTGGCCGGCTTCGAGACCGAGCTCCTCGCCGTGGGCCTCGGTGGTGCGGCGGACCGCCTGCCCTCCGGTGCTCCGGGCGGGGCCTTCCAGCCCCGTACGCACCGGTCCCCCCGGGGCGGTGGGGCACGCCCCGGGAGGTCCTCGTCCGAGCGGTCCGCGGGCCGGCCTGCCGCCGCCGGACGGAACTGAACGCGCCGTGGCGCCGGTGGGGGCGGCCCACCGGCGCCGACGCTGTCAGCGTGCGCCCAGCGCCACGTAGTCGTACATCCCGAAGGACCCGGTCACGAAGACGTTGCGGGCGTCCGGGTGGCGGTAGAGCAGCGAACGCGGGTAGAGGTAGGGCACGATCACGGCGTGCTCCATGGTCAGCCGGTCGATGCGGTGCCAGATGGCCGCGCGCTCCTCCATGTCGCCGCTGACCGCTCCCCGGTCGAGCAGACCGTTGATCTCCGGGTCGTCCAGTTCGCCCATGTTCTGGTTGCCGCGCTCCTTGATCGCACGGCCGTCGACGATCTGCTGGAAGAAGCCGTAGCCGTCGGGGAAGTCGGCGCCCCAGCCGAACATGATGATTCCGATGCCGTGTTCGCGCAGGTACTCGGGGCTGCCCCCGTAGCGGTCGAAGTAGTCGCCGGAGGGGAAGTCCAGCACCTCGGCCTCGATGCCGACGCGTGCCAGGCCGGCCGCCAGCGCCTCGGCCGCCCGGTATTCCTTGAGGCGGTCCTTGCGGGCGGCGATCTTGGTACGGAACCCGTCGGGCATTCCGGCCAGGGCCAGTTCCGCGCGGGCCGCGTCGAGGTCCCCGGTGCCGTCCTCGCCGACCGGGTAGCGGTCGAAGGGCTGGTGGCCGTCGATGGTCGGCGGAAGGATCGTGGTGGCGATGTCGCCTCCGACCGGGCCCCCGTATGCCTGCTGCATCGCCGCCTTGTCGGTGGCGAACTGCACCGCCCGCCTGCAGTGGACGTCGTCGAACGGGGCGATCCGGCTGGACAGGCAGTAGATCCAGGTGAATCCGGTCAGCGGGTTGTCGGCGTTCGCCTTGAGCGCGGGGTCCGCGAGGATGCGTTCCTGGGTGGCGGGCTGCACTCCGAAGCCCGCGAGGTCGATGTGGGCCTCTCCGGAGAGGAGCATCAGGTCGACCTCGTGCGGGTCCTTGCCGAGGTGGACCTCGATGCGATCGGCGCGCTGACGGCGCACGGGGTCGGTTCCGGGGTCCCAGTTCGGGTTGCGTTCCAGGACCACCAGTGAGCCGCGCTCGTAGGAGGCGACGCGGTAGGGTCCGGTCGCCACGGGGCCGAGCCGGTACCCGATGCCGGTGTCGCGTGCTTTCGGGACCGGGGTGGTACTGGGCATGGTCGCCAGCAGGTCCATGCCGGCGAAGGGCTCGGTCAGTCTCAGCACGAGGGTGCGCTCGTCGGGGGTCTCGATCGTCAGGGGCCCGTCCACGTCGGGCTCCCGCCAGGGGCCGCCGTAGTCGGTGCCCAGCAGGTGACGGAAGTAGGTGGGGCCGACTCCGAGGACGTCGGAGCCGTAGTTGCTCCTGGCTATGGCGTACTTGACGTCCGCGGCGACCACCGGCGTACCGTCCTCGTAGCGCAGCCCCGGGCGCAGCCGGTACGTCCAGGTCCTCCCGCCGTCGGACACCTCGCCGAGCGATTCGGCCAGGTCCGGGACGAGCCGCTGACCGCCCTTGCCCGGTTCGGTGGCGAAGGTGACGAGTGTCCGGCCGATGAGGCGCAAGAAGTTCCAGGTGTAGGCGTAGTACGTGTTGCCGGGGTCGAGCGAGTCGAAGTCGTCGGTACGGACGAGGCGAAGGGTCCCGCCCAGTTCGTCGGTAGGGGCGACCACTGCGCCGACAGCGGCGTCGAAGCCGGTGGTGCCCGGCTGTTCGGTCTCCATGTCCCAGCCCTTCTCGCGGTGAATTCCGCGCCATTCTGCGGGTGTGACGGGCTCCGGGCGGAGCTGTCCGAGCACGGGTGCATAGCCGACAGCCGGTCGGTATAGCGGGAGAGCCGGGTGAGAGGCGGGGAAGAGCCGTGGCTGATTTGCTCGCGTCCCCTCACGCGCGAAGCGGACGGCCGCTTACCCACGCGCGATGCGGATGCCCTGACGAGAGGCGAACCGAGCGTGCTCCGAAGAAAACGATGGCATGTACCCGTCATAACATTGGCGGCTACGGCCCTGCTGGCGGGATATCCGTCGCTGTCGATGGCCAAGACCCCTGAGCCGCCCGCCGGAGCGGCGCAGGGATG
The DNA here is from genome assembly GCF_042755185.1 of Streptomyces sp. NPDC059166. Lineage (NCBI taxonomy): Bacteria > Bacillati > Actinomycetota > Actinomycetes > Kitasatosporales > Streptomycetaceae > Streptomyces > Streptomyces sp. NPDC059166. The sequence continues at coordinate 22,286 of NZ_JBHZCI010000035.1, forward strand.
GACCGGGAAGGACCAGGCGGACGCCGCGAAGCCGGGCCCCGCGACGCTGCCGGAGGCCGTCCCCGCCGACGAGCGTGCCGAGGTGCTCGGCACCGGTTACCGCAGCTCCGACGACCTGGCATGGACGACGTCGGGTGACGCGACCGGCTTCCACGTCATGGTGGCCGCGGCCGAGGACGGCTACCGGTGGCGTACCGCCGCGACGCTGTCCGAACCCGGCTTCGACACGGACACCTGGATCGGCAACGCCTGCCTCACCGCCTCCGGGAAGCGCGCCGCCGTCACCTACGCTCCGCGGACGTTCACCAACAAGCCCGCTCTGATGACGCGCGGCGCCTTCACCGCGGTGGTCGACCTGTCGACCGGCGCTGTCACCAAGCTCCCCGTCCAGTCCAGCCTGAGCTACTTCTCACCGGGCTGCGGCACCACGGAGAAGGCGGTCTTCTCGCAGTTCTCGGACGACGACTCCGAGCGCAACGAGACCCGGCTCATCGGCGTGGACACCGCGACCGGCAAGGCGGCGAAGCCGCTGGAACTGCCAGGCCAGGTCACTTCGGCCGTCCCGCTGAACGACGGCTACGCGGCCGCGCAGGGCGCCCGCCTGGTCAAGGTCGCCCCCTCCGGCGACGTACGGGTCGCCGCGCACACCACCGCCGTCCCCTTCCAGCTCACCGCGGCGCACGACGGCTCCGTCGTCTTCATCGACCGCACCGGGGCAGCCGGGAAGACAGCGGGCGAGAGGGCCGAGGTCCGCCGGGCACCAGCGGCGCTCCTCGGCGCCTCCCTGGCGGCCGGCACCACCCAGCGAGTGGCCACCGGCGCACTCACCGACTTCGACCTGGCCCGCTCCGCCCGTAGCGGCAAGGTCTACGTCACGGGCAAGGCCAAGGCCGCCGGAACCCTGCCGGCGTCCGTGCGCATGCCCGCCGGCGTGGCCAAGGACGCCGTCCTCTCCACGAGGGGCGAAGCCGCCGTCAGCACCGCGTGGGCCGACGGCAAGGACTCCCGGATCGCCCCGCAGGAGGCCGCCTCGGCGCGCACCGCCCGGACCCGGATGCACCTCCTGGACACCGGACGCGATGTCACCCTGGACTCGCATCCCGGTATGACGGTCGGCTCCACCGCGAAGACCGCGGCGGGCCTCGCCACCTCCCCGGCGCTGGCCTCGGGCGCCTCGGCGGCCACGCCGAAACTCGCCGCCGCCTCGCCGACCAACCCCGTGGAGGACGAGCGCTACTGCTCGGTCCCGCGTGGAGACGTCCGCAAGCAGGCCTTCCAGCCGACCCCGCGCCAGGTCGAATGGGCGGTCGACCAGGCGGTGGTCGGCAAGCTGAACTCACACGTCTCGCGTCCCGCCAACTGGAAGAACACCGGGATGTCGGCGTACCAGCCGCAGTCCCTCTTCCCGCTGAAGACCATGGCCGGAGACCCCAACGGCGTCCCCGACGCGGCCGACGACTACCACATCCCCGCGCAGGTCATGCTGGGCATCACCGCCCAGGAGTCGAACATGTGGCAGGCGACCCGCTTCGCCGTCCCCGGTGTCACGGCCAACACGCTGATCGGCAACTACTACGGCATCAGCTACGACGCCGACGGCGGCCAGAACGACCCGTGGGCCGTCAACTGGGGTTCCTCCGACTGCGGCTACGGCATCGCCCAGGTGACCGACGGCATGCGCAAGGCCGGCCACGAGAAGCCGGGCGAGACCGCGTTGTCCGTGCAGAAGCAGGAGGCGGTGGCACTCGACTACACCGCGAACATCGCCGCCGGGGTCAACATCCTCGTGGACAAGTGGAACCAGACGTACAACGCCGGGATGACCATCAACGACGACGGACCCTCGTACATCGAGAACTGGTTCTTCGCGCTCTGGGCGTACAACTCGGGCTTCTACCCGCAGTCCACCGCCGGGCAGCACGGCGGCCACTGGGGCGTCGGCTTCACCAACAACCCGGCGAACCCGCTGTGGAAGGCCAACCGCACCCCCTTCCTGGAGAGCGCCGCGGGCGGGGACGACTACTCGCACGCCGCCCACCCGCAGGACTGGCCCTACCAGGAGAAGGTGATCGGCTGGGCCGCCCGCCCGATCTCCGCGATGTTCGCCCCGGGTGACTTCCAGCCCGGCTACCGCGCCGCCTGGTGGACGGCCGCGGACCAGCGGACGCTGGCCAAGCCCCCGGTCGGGCTGTTCTGCGACACGTCCAACAACTGCGACCCCAGCAAGATCAAGGAGGGGGACACCGGCACCAACGGTGCGTGCCAGCTGAACAACCCTGCCGACGAGTTCTACCTGCACTGCTGGTGGAACAAGAAGGCCAGCTGGAAGAGCTGTCTGGGCGGCGCGTGCGGATACGCCCTCCACCGCTTCGACGCGACGTATCCGGAACAGCCGGACGGCAGCGCCTACCCGCCGCGGTGCTCCAGCGGCCTCCCCTCGGGAACGTACGTGATCGACGACGTGGCCTCGGGGGTCACACCGGCCGGTTCTTCCGGGCGTAGTTGCGGGGCGACGACCTCACCCGGCACCTTCGGCTTCAACTTCACGGCCGACGGAGCCAATTACCCGGGCAAGATCGACACCCATCAGATCGGAGCCGGCTACGGCAACCACTTCTGGTTCTCCCACACCAGGAACCAGGCGACCGCGGAAGGCGCCCGGCTGCGCACGACCGGCACCTGGACGCTGACCAACGGCATGACGGGCTGGGCCAGGGTCTGGGTGCACCTCCCCGACCACGGCGCCCACACCCGGCAGGCCTCGTACACCATCTCGGGGACCAACAGCACGAGTCCGGTGCGGGTGCATCCGCAGCGGGTCCTGGAGAACAGGTGGGTGTCCCTCGGGGTGTTCCAGTTCACCTCCACGCCGAAGGTCTCACTCTCCACCCACGCGGCCGACGGCACGGGTTCCGAGGACGTGGCCTGGGACGCCGCGGGATTCCAGCCGCTGCCGGGCAAGCCGAAGGACATGGTGGTCGCCCTGGGCGACTCCTACTCGTCGGGTGAGGGGGCCTCGGCCTCGGGCGGGGTCGACTACTACAAGGAGACGAACTACCGCGACGAGAACAACCCCTCGACGCGCAACGCCTGCCACCGCTCCACCAAGGCATGGTCGCGTCAGGCCACCATCCCGGGGCGCTCGGCCTCCGTCGGCTCCATGGACGACAGCCGCTCCTCGGCGATGGACTACCACCTGGTGGCCTGCTCGGGCGCCCGCACGTACAACATCGCGGCCAACGGCGAGAACGGTGAGCTGCCCCAGCTCTCGAAGGGGTACCTCGACCAGAACACGACGCTGGTGACCATGTCCATCGGAGGCAACGACGCCAGGTTCGCCTACATCATCCAGAAGTGCATCTTCGGTGGCATCGGCTGGCCGACGCTCTGCCAGGACCAGACCTTCGACGACGACGACAAGAACGTCGACGACGCCGCCTACCAGGGGCTGAAGATCGGGGTGGCGGCCGAACGCCTGGCCAAGGAAAGGGTGCGGCCGGCCATCACCACGGCCCTGAAGAACATCGCGGCGAAGGCGCCGAACGCCAAGATCGTCCTGATGGGGTACCCGCCGCTGCTGGAAGGGGTCGGGGGGTGCATCCCCGGCATCGGGACCGAGGAGGCTCCCTGGCTCAACAGCATGGCGGGAACCCTGGCCACGGAGATGCAGGGTGCGGTCGACGACGCCAAGTCCGCCGGGGTGAAGGCGTGGTTCTCCAACCCCGCCCAGAACTTCGCGGGCAAGGCCGTCTGCGGTGACCCCGAGCAGGTCCACGGGATCGTGCTGGACCTCGTCCAGAGCGACGAACCGGCCATCGACTGGCCGATCCTGCAACTCGGCGCCTCCGCACAGTCCTTCCACCCGAAGATCGGTGGAGCCCGGCTGTACGCGGACTCGCTGGAGCGGACCATGGCAGGCATGGGTCTCTGACCCGGATCATCCGACTGGGCCCTCCTCGTCCGGCGGTTTCCAGGGGAGGGCCCTCCGGGCAAGGAGGTGAGCCTTGGGACGGGTGTCCCGGCGCGGCGACATCGGGGCGGCGGCACTGCTCCTTGCGGTGGACGCCGTCCTGGTGGCCGTCCTGCTGCTGGGGGTGCTCGTCTCCGGGGGCCTGACCGGTAGCCCGGACCGTGCCGCGGTGCACCGCGAGGCCTCCCGTGCGGCCCTGGTCTGCCTCACCCTGCTCCTGGTCTCCGGCGGCGTCGCCGCAGCCCTGCGGGCCTGGGTCACCCTGGCGGTCCAGGTGACCGCGCTGGGGAGCGCCGCGATCGCCGCGACGGCCGCCGGGATGGGGTTCGGCACCTGACACGGGCGTGCCGCGCTCCCCGGTCACTGCTGGGGAGCGCGGCACTCGGATACCTGGTGCGGGTTCGCCCGCGGCCCGGGTGGCCCAGCCGGCCAGGGTTCAGCGCCGGGCCATCCCCGGAACCGCCGCGAGCATGTCGGCGTCCTGGCGCAGGATCGCCCGCTCGAGCGTCGTCAGCCTGGGACCCGGATAGATCCCCAGTTCGTCGGTCAGCGTGTTCCTCGCCCGGCGGAACACCGCGAGCGCGTCGGCCTGACGGCCGGAAAGGTAGAGCGCCTGCATCAGATGCCCGTAGAGCTCTTCCCTGAGCGGGTGAAGTGCAATCAGATCGGTGAGTTCCCCGATGGCTTCCTCGTATTCACCCAACGTTATTTCCAGGCAGATTCGTTGCTGGAGTGCGGCGACACGCTCTTCTTCCAGACGCGCGGCCCGTGTCTGCAATGCACTGCTGGAAATCCCCGCGAGCGCCGGTCCTCGCCAGAGAGCGAGCGCGTCCTTGAGCAGATCGAGCGCCTCCTCCTTGAGGCCGGCACGGACGAGCCTTTTCGCGGTCGCGATGTCGCGCCGGAAGATCTCGTTGTCGATCTCGCTGTGATCGGGGTCCAGTTGGTAACCGGAGGCCGTCGACAGGACGGTTTCCTGCGGTACGCCGGCCGCCGCCATCGAGCGGCGGATCATCCACACACTCGTCTGTAGCTGGCCGGAGGCGGTTCTGGGAGGATTCTCGCCCCACAGCTGGCCGATGAGTTCGGGTGTGCCCACCGCCCTGCCGGACACAAGTGCGAGAGCGGCCAGGACCCTGAGCTGCCGCTGCCCGGTGAGTGGGACCGCCACGTTCCGGTACGTCATGGAGACCGGACCTAATATGCGAATCTGCACGCCGACCACAGGGTTCTCCCGTTCTGTCGGTCCACGGCCGGCTTTCCCGCCATGAACTGCTGGATTTTCGCATGCGATGTTCTCGAGTGCGCCGGCCATTTGACGACTGTGCGAAGAAGCGGACCGAGCCATGACGCGCGCAGCGAAGCTCCGTCCTATCGATTCGGGACAGTAATCAGCCAACCTTGCCCCGTCAACGGAGCCGAAATGGGGGCGGCTGAAAACTGCGGTGCCGGTATGGGCGGACGGCGCCTCAGGGGACTGCCGCAGCGAGCGCCGGCGGGTCGGGCCGCCCGGCGTACAGCGTTCGCACATCGCATGGAGTGACGGCCGCGGCATGGCGGTCTCGCCGACCGGCCCCGCCCCGGACCGCCGGATTCCGGGCGCTGGCGGAGGATGTGCCTCCGCTGTGCGCCCGACGGGAGCGCGCGCACATCGCAAAGGATTACCCAGAGCACCGGACCGGCTCCGGGAGCAGCCTCTTCAGCGGTATAGACCAGTGATGGCAGAAACCGGTGCGGTGCGACCCCACACGTCGTCGCCTCAAGGACCGTACGGAAGCCCCGCTCGGCCATCCGGCGTGCCACGAGCCGGAGTTGTGGGCCTCGGCCGGTTCCGGTTCAGGCCTCCGCCGTGACGTCGAGCAGCTCGAGGTGGCGAGGCGCAAGCACCCGACTGCCGCCTTCCCGACCCTGACGGACCGCCGCTTGTTCGAGTGCCCGGACGGCATCCGGCATCACGGAACGTGCGAGCCCTGGATCCCTCAGGGGGGTCACCATGTCGTCGTGGTGACAGGGCAGGAGCACGGACGGCGATCCGATCGCGGCGAGCAGCCGGTCCGGGTACCCGTGGACGGCCGCGTGGCCGCTCATCCCGATCACCGCGACATCGGGACGCGCGCCCGCCAGTTCCCGCTCCGCGACGTTGCTGGTGCCGGTCAGCAGGACGGACGGACCTCCCTCCACGGACACCTGGAAGGCCAGCGTCCGTCCCTCCACCAGATCGCCGAGGACACGGGGCCTCGGCGGGGCCTCGCTCCGGGTCCCCTCGGCGAACGACGAGTAGTCCTCCTGCCTGCTGTGCAGGCTGCGGAACACCTCCACGCTGTACCCGTCGAACTGCAGATGGTCTCCGCCGTTCACCGCCACCACGTCCGCCATGCGGTGGGCAGGAGTTCCCATTGCGGCCAGCAGGTGACGTGACGTCATGTCACACAGCGTCCGCACGCGCCGGTCGCGCCAGGCCGGCCGCGCGAGCAGGTGCGGAACGTCCGCGAGGTGGTCGAAGTGGCCGTGGCTGATGAGAATCAGCTCGGGCGCACCGGTCAGCGACTCCTCCGCGACGAGCTCCACCGCCTCCGGGTCGAGGGCCAGGGGCAGCGCGGGGTCGAGGGCTCCACCCTCGGCGGCGTAGGGCATCCGGCTCAGGTAGGGGTCGAAGAGCACGCTGCGGCCCGCGAAGCTCAGCTCCCAGCCGGCGACTCCGAGCCAGCGCAGCCCCAGTGCGGTGCCCTTCGGCCGCTTCGACGGCCGGCCCGCGTGGGCGACGGGCACCGGGGCGGCGCCGCCGACCAGCAGCCCCGCGGCCCCGGCACCCAACGCGCCCTGGAGAACCGACCTTCGCGACTGACCCATGCGCCACCTCGTTCACATCGTGCTGATCACCCGTCACCCTACGGAGTCGTGAGGGCGGGGTGGCACATTTGAGTCAGCGGGTCGGATCATGGCGGATCAGGTGGTGTACTCGGAGTTCAGGCGCACGTACCCCTCCGTCAGGTCGCAGCCGTAGACGGTGAACTCGCCGTCGGCGATGCCGAGTCCGATGCCGATCACCACCTCGCTGCCGCGCATGTGCTCGGCGACGGCCGTGCGCAGTTCGGCGTCACCGGGACCGTCGGCGCTCTGGGGGTAGACGAGGGTTCCACCGAACCGGACGGTGACGTTCTCCGGCAGGATGTCGGTGTCGTCGGTGCACTTGCCGATCGCCATGTTCACCCGGCCCCAGTTCGGGTCGCTTCCGTGGACAGCGGTCTTGACCAGCGGCGAGTTGACGACGGTCTTGCCGACGCGCTTGGCCTGTGCCTCGTCACGGGCGCCCGTGACCCGCACCTCGATGAGTCTGCTCGCACCCTCACCGTCAGAGGCGATGTCCTTCACCAGGGCGAGGGCGACCTCCTCCAGCGCCTCCTCGAACTCGGCCGGATCCACCTGCCCCGCGAGCCCGTTGGCGAACAGGACCGCCGTGTCACTGGTCGAGGTGTCGGTGTCGATGGAGACCGCGTTGAACGTCCGGTCCATGACGCCGCGGAAGATCCGGTCCTGGACGTCCCGCGGAAGCCCGGCGTCCGTGGCGAAGAAGGTGAGCAGTGTGGCCATGTCGGGCTCGAGCATCCCCACACCCTTGGCGATCCCCACGAGCGTCGCTTCGCCGCACCGCACCCGGACCTCCTTGGGCCGGGTGTCGGTCGTCATGATCGCACGCGCGGCACGGTCGAATCCGCCCTCGGGGAAGGGCCAGGAGAGCGTCTTGACGTGTGCGCGGATCTGCTCCATCGGGTACTGGAGACCGATCACACCGGTGGAGGCGATCAGCATCTCGTCCTGGGGGATCCCGGTGGCCGCGGCCACCGCGTCACGCACCTCGCGGGCATTGCTCGCGCCCTCAGGGCCGGTGGCGACGTTGGCGTTGCGGGCGACGACCACCACGCCACGCGCCTGCCCGTCCGCGACCGCGGCCCTGCTGAGCACCACGCTCGGTCCGGCGAAGCGGGACTTGGTGAACACCGCGCTGACCTGCGTGGGCTCGGTGGAGGCAAGCACGGTGAAGTCGTCCCGACCGTCATCGACGAGGCCCACCGGCGCGGTGTGCACCACGAATCCGGCGGGCTCCCGGGTGGTCGTACGGGTCATGATCGCCTTCTCTCTTCACGATGTCATTATGCAGAGTTCCGCATGGTTATACATGTACCACAGGAGCTGGGCGGCCACCGGTGCTCCGGCCGAAAAGGGTCCACGGCGGAGCTCGCGGAGTCCGGCACGGTGCGTCGCGAAGCGGGGCGTGTCCCGGCGTGCCTGATGCGTCGGAGCCGTCGGACGACGGCACGGGACGCGGTGCCGGACGCCGTGGGCCCGTGCCTGCCGCACCGGTCACAGCCTCTCCGCGAAGCCTTCCGACCGTGCTCGAAGCGCACTACAGAGGGGTCGGATAGGCACGGGAGAGGCGGTGGAGAGAGCTCACCGGCACGGTGACGGCATTCCGCTTCCCGTCGACATCCTGGAGACGACGCCGCATGTCCCGTGTATCGACCAAGCCCAGCGACAACCCTACGGCCGCACACGCACTGCTCAAGCGTCTCCACGAACACGGTGTGGAGACGGTGTTCGGTGTCGTAGGCCGCGAAGCCGCCTCCATCCTCTTCGACGAGGCGCCCGGAATGGACTTCGTCCTGACCAGGCACGAGTTCACCGCCGGCGTCGCAGCCGATGTCCTGGCCCGCATCACCGGCCGGCCGCAGGCATGCTGGGCGACGCTCGGGCCCGGAATGACCAACCTCGCCACCGGCGTGGCGACATCGATCCTGGACCGCTCGCCGGTAATCGCGCTGGCGGCCCAGTCCGAGTCGCACGACATCTTCCCCAACGACACGCACCAGTGCCTCGACTCGGTGTCCGTCATGCGCCCCATGACGAAGTACGCCGTCGAACTCCAGCGTCCCGACGAGATCACCGATCTCGTGGACTCCGCCGTCGCCGCCGCGATGACGGAGCCCGTCGGCCCCAGCTTCATCTCCGTCCCCGTGGACCTGCTCGGTGCGGACATCGACGCCTCCGTCACCCACCCCGCGGCCCTGACGCCGTCCAAGCCGGTCGGCGCGGTCCAGGCGGGCTGGGAGGCCACCGCCGACGAGGCAGCCGCCCTGGTCGCCGGAGCCGAGCACCCGGTGTTCGTCGTCGGCGCGGCGGCGATCCGCTCCGGCGCCGTGCCCGCGATCCGCGCACTGGCCGAGCGCCTGGACGTCCCGGTCATCACCACGTACATCGCCAAGGGCGTCCTGCCGCACGGTCACCCTCTGAACTACGGCGCGGTGACCGGGTACATGGACGGCATCCTGTCCTTCCCCGCACTGGAGACACTCTTCGGTCCCGCGGACGTGATCGTGACCCTCGGCTACGACTACGCCGAGGACCTGCGGCCCTCGATGTGGGACCGGGGCGGCGAGAAGACGACCGTCCGCGTCTCCCCCACCGTCAACCCGATCCCGCGCGTCTACCGTCCGGACGTGGACGTCGTCACCGATGTCCTGGCCTTCGTCGAGCACCTGGACGCCGCGACCGCGGACGTCGCCGCGAAGACCCCGCACGACATCGCCCCGCTGCGCGAGCGGATCGCCGAGTTCCTGGCCGACCCCACCGAGTACGAGGACGGCATGCGCGTCCACCAGGTGATGGACTCGATGAACACGGTCATGGCGGAGACCGCCGAGGCCGGTGAGGGCACCATCGTCTCCGACATCGGGTTCTTCCGTCACTACGGTGTCCTCTTCGCGCGCGCCGACCAGCCCTTCGGGTTCCTCACCTCGGCCGGCTGCTCCAGCTTCGGCTACGGCATCCCCGCAGCGATCGGCGCCCAGATGGCCCGCCCGGGCCAGCCCACCTTCCTGATCGCGGGCGACGGCGGCTTCCACTCCAACAGCGCCGACCTCGAGACCGTCGCACGGCTCAACCTGCCGATCGTGACGGTCGTCGTCAACAACGACACCAACGGGCTGATCGAGCTCTACCAGAACCTCGGTCACCAGCGCTCGCACGACCCGGCGGTCAAGTTCACCGGGGTGGACTTCACCGAACTCGCCCGGGCCAACGGTGTCGAGGCGGTCAGGGCCGAGACCCGCGAGGACCTGCTCGCCGCGCTGCGCAAGGGCGCCGGTCTCGGCCGGCCGTTCCTGATCGAGGTCCCGGTGAACTACGACTTCACCTCCGGCGGCTTCGGTGCACTGAGCATCTGATCATGGCGCACACGACTCCCGCGGCCACGGGATTCCTGGTCTCCGCCCAGCAGGGCGGGGGCCAGGGGCCCGTGCCCGTGTTCGCGACCCGGGGCGCCCACGAGACCGTGGTCGAACCCCTGCGCACCCAGACCCTGAACGCCGTACTCGTCCACTCGGGTTCGGCGGGGGACGCCGTGGCCCGCACCGGGGACACGGCGCTCGTCCTGGCCGGCGAGCTCTACAACAGGGAGGAGTTGCTCACGCTGCTCCCCGCCGGTGCGGACGGCGGCACGGACGCCCGGCTGCTCCTCGCCCTGCTCGGCGTCTACGGCCCGCACGCCTTCCGCTTGCTCAACGGCCGGTTCGCGGCGGCCGCGGCCGTCGGCGGCCGGGTGCTCCTGGCCACCGACCACGCCGGGTCCGTCCCCCTCTACACACTTCCGGCGCCGGGCCGTGTGCTCGCCGCCACCGAGATCAAGGCCCTGGTCCCGGCGACGGTACGGACACCGCCGACCGGTCGTCCCGTCGCCGAGGCGCGCAGGGTCCGCCGAGTGCCCGGGGTCCATCAGGTGCCCGCCGGCACGGTGCTCGAGATCGACGTCCGCACCGGTACCGCGGTCCCCTCCCGGACCTGGGTGCCTCCCGTGTCGCGGCGGATCCTGCCCGAGTCGGACGCGGCCGACGCGGTGCGCGAGACGCTCGACCGGGCCGTCCGGGCCCGGACGGGAACCACCACACCGCTGGTGGTCCTCTCCGGGGGAATCGACTCCTCGGGAGTCGCCGCTCTCGCGGCCGCCCACACCGTCGGGCCGTTGGACACCCTGTCCATGGGGACCGACACCTCGGACGAGTTCGCCGAGGCACGGGTGGTCGCCACCCATCTCGGCTCGGCCCACCGGGAGATCACCGTGCCCACGGCCGATCTGCTCGGACAGCTTCCGTACGCGATCTGGGCCTCGGAGTCCGTGGACCCGGACATCATCGAGTACCTGTTGCCGCTCACCGCGCTCTACAGGGCACTCGACGGACCCGCCCGCCGCATCCTCACCGGCTACGGCGCGGACATACCACTCGCCGGAATGCACCGCGAGGACCGGCTGCCGGAGCTGGACACCGCCGTGGCCTATGACATGGCCACCTTCGACGGGCTCAACGAGATGACCCCGGTCCTCTCCGGTGTCCAGGGCCACTGGACGACCCACCCGTACTGGGACCGAGAGGTCCTTGACCTCCTGGTCCCGCTGGAGGCCGGTCTCAAACGCCGGCACGGCCGCGACAAGTGGGTGCTCAGAGAGGCCATGAGCGCCCTGCTCCCGCACGAGACGGTCACCCGGCCGAAGCTCGGTGTGCACGAGGGCTCGGGGACGACGTCGTCCTTCAGCCTGCTGCTGATGGACGCGGGGGTGCCGGAGGCGGACGTCCACCGGGCCAAGTCCCTGGTGGTGACGGAGATCTTCGACCGGGTGACCGTCGAGGGCGTGCCACCGGCCGAGGTCAGCACCACCGACACCGTCCACCGGGTCTCCGCACGGCTGAAGGAGTCCGGGTGACCGCCCTCAGCCCCCGCCCCGGCCGCCAACGGCCCTACCGACAGGAGGGATGACGTCGTGGAACGCGTCGACACCGCGGTCTCACCCCGTTACGCGCAGATCCCCACGTTCATGCGTCTGCCGCACGACCCGCGCCCCAGCGGCCGCGACGTCGTGGTCATCGGCGCGCCGTACGACGGCGGTACGAGCTACCGCCCGGGAGCCCGGTTCGGGCCGCGTGCCATCCGGAACGAGTCCGGCCTGATCCACGGCGTCGGGATCGACCGGGGGCCGGGCACCTTCGAACTCATCGACTGTGTGGACGCCGGGGACATCGACCTCACCCCGTTCAACATGCACATCGCGATGGAGACGGCTCACCGTCATCTGCGGGGCCTGCTCCAGGCCAATGCCGCCTTCCTGATGCTGGGCGGCGACCACTCCCTCACCCTGGCGGCTCTGCGCGCCGTGGCCGAACAGCACGGTCCGGTCGCCGTGGTCCACCTCGATGCGCACTCCGACACCAATCCGGCTTTCTACGGTGGCGAGTTCCACCACGGCACGCCGTTCCGGCACGGGATCGACGCGGGGCTGATCGACCCCGGGCGCATGGTCCAGATCGGGATCCGGGGTCACAACCCCCGCCCCGATTCGCTGGACTACGCACGTGACAAGGGAGTCCGGGTCGTCACCACCGACGAGTTCGTCGAGACCGGTGTCGCCGGCACGCACGCCCTGGTGCAGGAACTCATCGGCGACCGCCCCGTCTACGTGTCGGTCGACGTCGACGTCTGCGACCCGGCCTTCGCCCCGGGCACCGGCACGCCGGCCCCCGGCGGGCTGTCCTCCCGCGAGGTCCTGGCCCTGTTGCGCTGCGTCGGCGAGCTCCGCCCGGTCGGATTCGACGTCATGGAGGTCTCGCCCCTCTACGACCACGCCGGGATCACCTCGGTCCTGGCCACCGAGATCGGCGCCGAACTGCTCTACCAGTACGCACGTGCTCACATCAAGGGAAGGAACGAAGCGTGACCGTCATCGACTGCTCCGAACTCCGCGACGAGCTCCTGGAGCTCGCCTCCCGCCTGCCGGCGGTACCGCGTGCGGACCTCCCGGCCTTCCTGGAGGCCGCGAAAGCGGCGTCCGGTGACCTCCCGGCCCCGATCGCCGAGGCACTGGACGCGTTCAACGCGTCCGGTAACGAAGACGGTTACCTGCTGCTGCGCGGCCTGCCCGTGGAGCCCGAGGAGCAACTGCCCCGGACCCCCGAGTCCACGCCTGCCCCGGTGGAGCGTCCTCTTCTCACCATGGAGGCGATGCTCGGCGTCGTCGGACGGCGGCTCGGTCTGCACACCGGGTACCGGGAACTGCGCAGCGGCACCGTCTACCACGACGTCTACCCTTCGCCGGGCGCCCACCACCTGTCCTCGGAGACCTCCGAGACGCTGCTCGAATTCCACACCGAGATGGCCTACCACCGTCTCCAGCCCAACTACGTGATGCTCGCCTGCTCCCGGGCCGACCACGAGCGCAGGGCGGCGACACTGGTCGGGTCGGTACGCAAGGCGCTGCCGCTGGTGCCCGAGGGCTTCCGCAGCCACCTCCTGGACCGCAAGGTCCCCTGCTGCGTCGATGTGGCCTTCCGCGGGGGTGTCGAGGACCCGGGAGCGATCGCGCAGGTGAAGCCGCTCTACGGAGACCCGGCCGACCCGCTCCTCGGGTACGACCGGGAGCTGCTCGCTCCCGAGGACCCTCGGGACGTGGAGGCCGTGGAGTCCCTCTCCAAGGCACTCGACGAGGTGACCGAAGCCGTCCACCTCGTACCCGGCGACGTCCTGATCATCGACAACTTCCGTACCACACACGCCCGTACCCCGTTCACCCCTCGCTGGGACGGCGCGGACCGGTGGCTGCACCGCGTGTACATACGCACGGACAGCAACGGACAGCTGTCCGGCGGCGAGCGTGCCGGGGACGTGGTCTCCTTCACTCCCCGCGCCTGACGCGCATCCGCACAGCCGACGGGCCGGCGGTCCTCCCTGGCCGCCGGCCGGCCGTCTCTCGGCTCACTCTTCCGCCACTCTCCGCGGCACCCCCGGGCAGGGAGCAGCGGTTAGCGTGTCGGAGGGTGGCCGGAGGCGGTCCGGTCACGGAAGAGGCATCCGCAGCGGACGAGGAGACAACGCCAAGTGTCGGACCCCACCTTGCAGCAGATGGCACGTCATGACCGCCCGGGGCGTCGCGGGCCGCGCAGAGCGCCGGTGCTGGGCGTGGCGGTGGCAGTCCTCCTGGCGGCGGGCGCGGGCTGGTGGGGTTATCGGGCCTGGTCCGGGGACGGTGCGGGGCAGGACCCCGAGGTGACCGCCGCGACCGAGCGGTTGCAGTCCTTCCTGGACGCGTGGGCTGCGGGCAGGGCCGCTGAGGCCGCGGCCCTGTCCGACTCGCCGGAGGACGCCGAATCGCTGCTGACCTCGGTGATGACGAACCTGAAGCCCACCGCGGCTGAGCTCTCGGCGGGCGACGGTGAGAAGAACGAGGCGGGCGAGGTGACCGTCCCGTACACCGCGCGATTCACCGTGCCGGCCGTCGGCGCCTTCCGTTACGAGTCCGAGGCCACCCTGGTCGAGAAGGGCCGGCAGTGGACCGTGGAGTTCGGCTCGCCGATGGTCCACCCCCGGCTGAAGCCCGGGCAGACCCTCGCGCTGAAGACGGTGGCCCGGCGCGCGGCCGTGCTCGACAAGAACGGCGACGACCTGCAGGCGGCCTCCCTGCGGGGTTCCGTCGACGAGCGGGGGAAGGGCACCTTCGGTCTCGAGGCACGCTACGACAAGCAGTTACGTGGTGGAGGGGGTTCCGCCACCAGTGAGGTGGTGACCGCCGACCGTCGGTCCGGCCAGGCCGTCGCCTCCCTGACCAAGAGTTCCGCTGAGCCGGGGAAGCCCGTACGGACCACCATCGACCCCGAGGTGCAGAGCGCCGCGGCGGAGGCCATGGAGAGCGTGAAGGTGAACGCGGCGCTGGTCGCGCTGGAGCCTTCGACGGGCAGTCTGCTCGCCGTCTCCAGCCGCCCGGCGGGAGGGCTGAACCGGGCCCTCGCCGGGCAGTACCCGCCCGGGTCGACCTTCAAGGTGGTTACGGCGGCGGCGATGCTGAAGGCGGGCATGAAGCCGTCGGACGTCGTTCGGTGCCCCGAGTTCGCCCATGTCGACGGGCAGCGCTTCGAGAACCAGAACCAGTTCACCCTGCCCGCTGGATCGACCTTCGAGGACTCGTTCGCGAAGTCCTGCAACACCATGTTCGTGGAGAACCGCGCGAAGGTGGGCGGCGCCGCCCTGCACGAGGCGGCGGAGGCGTTCGGGATCGGCGGGGTCTGGGACGTGGGCGACTCGACGTACGACGGCTCGGTCCCGGTGACCACCTCGGACAACGATCTGGCCGCGTCCACCATCGGCCAGGCGCGTGTGCAGGCGTCCCCCCTCGTGATGGCCTCGATCGCGGCGACGGTCAAGGAGGGCACGTTCAGGCAACCGGTGCTGGTGCCCGACGCGGTGAAGAAGAAGCACGAGGCGACCGCGCGTCTCGGCGCGTCCGTGACCGCGGATCTGCGCGCCATGATGCGGGCGACGGTGACCTACGGCGCGGGCAGCGCGCTGACGGGGATCCCGGGCGAGCCCCACGCGAAGACGGGCACAGCGGAGTTCGGGGACGAGAAGCCGCCGCGGACCCACGCGTGGATGATCGGCTATCAGGGCGGCAGCGACCTCGCGTGGTGCGTGATGCTGGAGGACGGCGGCTCCGGTGGCGCGGACGCGGGGCCTGTGGCCGCCAGGTTCCTGCAGGCGCTGGCGGACCGGCGCTGACCGGCGGGCGCGGGCGACCGGATCCGGGATGACGACGAAGCCCCCGCGTCGGCGCCGGATTCCGGAGGTGCCGGGCCCGCCGGGCGGGTCTCCTCGACGGCCCGGTCCGCCGCCCGCCGTTCACCGGCGCCACGCCTGATCCGGGCGATGCCGCGGCCCCGGTGTCACGGCCGCCGCGGCCTGTGGTGCGCGACGGCTTCCGCCCTCCAGGAACCGTCCCCGGCGCCGAACCGGAAGGCTGACGGACCGATTGTCACCGGGTACGCCTAGAGTCTCTCCCACTCGTCACGGTGCGTGCCCGTCGGCGGGTTTCGTCAGCGTGCCGCCGGTCCGGCGGCCGTCCGGGACATCGGGGAGAACAGCGCATGGGGTGGGTACCTGCGGGCGACTACGAAGTCGCCCTGGAGGCGGGCAAGGTGGTCTGCCGCAACGGCAAGGGCAAGCGGCTGAAGTCCGTACCGGCCAAACTGAAGGAGGACCCGGCGGTCGTCGGACTCCGGCAGCTGGTGGAGTGGCTGGAGCGGCACGAGCGCCGTTGCCTGACCGACGTCGAGCAGTGGATGGTCCGCTCCCTCCCCGTCCCCACGGCCGTGCTCGCCCAGGTGTGGCCCGACCCTGCCTGGCAGGCGGCCCTGCGGGACGTGGTGGTCACCGGGGCCGACGGCGGGGTCGCGGGGTTCCTCCGCGACGTCGACCCCGACCGCGGTCTCGGTCTCGTCGACCTGGACGGCGACACGGTCCGGATCACCCCGGACGTCGTCAGCGTGCCTCACCCCGTCCTCCTCGACGACCTCGACGAGCTGCGGGAGTTCGCGGTCGAGCTGGGGGTGCGGCAGAACGTGGAGCAGTTGTTCCGCGAGGTGTGGCGCCGCCCGGCGAACCTCGCCCCCGGCACCACCTCCGTCGACACCTACGCCGGAGGTGTGTTCAAGGTGCTGCGCTTCCTGCACGGCCGTACCACCCAGCTCGGGTACCGCTCGCGCGGCGGCTTCGCGGTCTGCCCCGTCGTCGAGGACGGCGCAACCGTGGAGGCCCGGATCTGGATCGGCGAGCACGACGGATACGACGACTACGGCACCGAGACCGGTCCGCTGGGCTGGACGGACCCCGCCGGGCGCACGCTGACGGCCGCCGAGGTGGGCCCTGTCGCGTGGTCCGAGGGCATGCGCATGGCGGCGGCGCTCTACGCCGGTCGCGACGTGGAGGACGAGGAGCGGGCGGCATGAGCACCACGACGACGAACAACCACACGGACACGGCACACGGCCGGCCGGCGGCAGCCGGCGAGGCGTCCCTTCCCGCTCAGGCACGCGGCCTGGGTACGCCCGCGGCGGACGCCCGCGCGGCGGCCCTGCTGGACGCCGGCGCGCTCCTGCCGGTGGGCACCACCGGGCGCGACGACGCCGACACACTGACCGCCCGCACCTACACCCACAGCGCCCTGGGTGACCGCCCCGTGGTCCGGCTCGTGCCCGGCACCCTCGGCGAGGCCGAGGACCTGGCCCTGGAGTTCCTGGGGCTGGCCCGTACCGCGGATGCCCCCGTCGTGGGGCAGGTGCGCCGCGAGACGCTCGGTTTCCCCGCCTGGGCCCTGGTCAACGACCCGGCCAACGGGCACCACGCGCTCGCCCTGGTCAAGGACATCGAGCGGCTGGGACGGCAGGCCAGGACCCGGGCCGGTGCCGCCAAGGAGGGCTTCGACGCCCTCGGTGTCCGCCTCGGCCGGGCCGTGCCGCATTTCCTCCCCACCTACTACGAGCAGGTGGCACGCCTCTTCCTGCAGGCCGAGAACGCCACGTACGCGGCCTCCTTCTTCGGCAAGGCCCGCGAGGCCGAGCGGGTGCACGGTCTGGTCGTGGACGAGGACCGGCAGCGGGCCGTCTTCCTGGAGTTCGCCTTCTCCGGTGCGCTGACGGTCAAGGCTCTGCGGCAGTACGTGCGCGACCTGGTGGCCCGGCTCGAACCCGTGGACGCCTGGGCGCAGTTCCGCCGTCTGCTCGTCGAGCGCTGTGCCGCCGGCATGCCGCCGTACGCGGCTCTCCCGCTGGATGTGCGCGCCTTGGTGAAGTCGGCCGGACTGGACCGGGAGACCGCCGAACGCGACCTGGTGGCCGATCTGATCGCCTCCCCGGGAGTCGTCCGCGCGCCCGCCTCCTTCTGGGCGGCCTACCGTTCCGCGCTCGTCGCCCTCGCCCGGGAGGACGAGGCCGTGCGCGCCAGGCTCCTCGGATTCTTCCCGGAGACGTTCGGCGAGGAGAAGCGGGAGGCGGACGGCGAACACGAATGGCTCACGCTGCTCGGTGAATCCGGCGCCGAGGACCTGCTGACCGCTCTGCCCGGCGTCTCCGTGAGCCCCGACCCCTCGGTCTCCCCCGCTGACTGGCTCGCTCGCTGGGAGGCGCACCGCCGGCGCAACCGGGCCGCCGCCGGGCGGAGCCCGGCCACTCTCGGACTGGCCGCCAGGATGGCGGCCCGGCTGCGTGCCGACGGGCGTCCGGTCGAGCTGTTCCAGGGCCGCTGGCAGCGGAACGCCGACCTGGATCTCCTCGACCTGTGTCTGGCCTCGGGGATTCCCGTGGCCGAGCCGGACGGCACGGAGTCGGGCGCCGGTCGCGCACCGGGGGTCCCGCTCGGTACGTGGCTCACGGACACCGCGCCAGGCGCCAGGGACCTCACCGCCGTCGCCGAGCGCCCCGTGTTCCGGGCCCTGCTGAGCCGGACCATCGGCGATCTGGGTCAGGGGCGCGGGCAGGGCGCCGACGAAGCGGGCATGGCGAGGCTGGCGACCCATCCGGTGCTCTCCGCCGTCCTGAGGGAGTGGCTCACCGCGCGCGCCCGGGAGTACACGGCGGCCCGGGGCCTTCCCGGTCTGCAGACGGCCCTCAACAGGATCTCGGCGTTCCGCCCGGTCGTCGCCGATGTCGCTCCCGAGGCCGTACGGCTCCTCGAGGGCCATGACGTGGTGCCGCTGCTCGCCTCCTCCCTGCGCTCCGGTGTCCTCGACGAGCTGGGCTGGCCCGCGCTCGACGAGAGCTACTCCGAACTGGCCGCGGAGGCGGCCGCCTCCCGTCAGCTGCACAACCGGTCCGAGCGGGTCGGCGTCACCGGCGCCTGGCCCGCGCTCATCCTCAGCACCTCCGAACGAGCCGTGGTGGTCGGTCCGGAAGGAGTCCTGCTGCGGCACACCCTGCGGCTGCCCGCCACCACCGACCACTGGAGGAATGTCGCCTTCCGTTTCGTCGACGGCGAGTTGCTGGTCATCTGGTGGGAGGACGGAAAGCAGCGGGGCTACTGGTCGAACCGCCCCACCGAGGTGTTCACCGTCGGGGGTGAGCAGATCCCCCGCTGGGGTGCCTCCGGCCCGTCCGACGACGTGTCCCTGCCGCTTCCCGGCGGCGGCCGCGCCACCGGCGGCACGGCACTGCACGCGGGCGACACCACTCTCCCGCCGCAGCGCGCCGTCATCTCGGACGGCACCGGTCACTGGCGCGAGGGGCACCAGGGCACGCAGCGGGTCTGGCTGGAGTACGACCCGGTCAGCGGCACGCACGGCCGCGCCTCCCTGCCCGGGTTCCTCCGCTCAGGCGTCCGTGAGGGCACCAGGCTGATCACCGAACACTGCAGGGTGCTGCCACTCCAGCCCGGTCTGGAGGCCACACCGTTCGGCACGGACGGCGCGGTCCTCGGTCACTGGGTCCGCCGCACCGTCACCGAGCCCGGCACGGCGGACCCGGCGGACGGACACCGGATCGTGGCGGGTACCCCGGACGGCCGGACGGTGGCCCTGCCCCACCCGATGCCCGACGGCCACTCCGCCGTACCGTTCGGCACCCTGGCACTGCCCGGCGGGTCACACCCCGTCGTGGCCCTGGCGGGGCGGCTCGTCGAGGCCTTCCCGGCGGACACCGACGGCACCGGCGGCATCATCTGGGACGTGGTCCCCGACTCCTCGAACAGCGGCCACGCGGCAGGCACCCCTTATGTGCCGCCGGTCTCCTACTGGCACGCCCTGCGTCCGAGGGACGAGCGCGGTTCCGCCGTCCTGCGGACCATGACCGACTCCCTCGCGGGCGACCTCCTCAAGGAGGTCGCCGCAGCGGTCGCACGGCACCTGCAGGCGTTCCGGGCCGTGGAGGAGTACACGGGACCCTCGTCGCGGGAACTCAGCGAGAGGGCCGTCGCGTCGGTGCTGCCCGAGGTGTCCGACCCCCGGCTCCTCACCGGCGTCACCGCGCTCGTACGGAGCGCCGTGGACCGGGCCGTCGCGACCGCCCGGTACCTGGAGCCCTCCGAGCCGGCACGGCCGGCCACCCCCGAGGACACCGCCCGCACCCTTGGCATGTTCCACGACCGGTCTCCCGAGCACGCCGACGACGCGACCCTGCAGCAGGCCACCGCCTGGGGGTCCGAGCGGATGTACGGCGGCTGGTGGGGCAACGGCAGGCGGTGGACCACGATCCGGCAGGTTCTCGCCGTCAACCATGTCCTCGGCGGTGAGCCCGCGTTCGGCCCGCCGGTGCCGAAGCAGGCCCCGTTCACCCCCGTCGACGGCTGGCACCGGGAGGAGTTCACCGTGCCGGGCGAGTCCCTCCGCTGGACCTCGCTCCTCGACAGGCTGCCCGGGCTGGCCTACCGGGCCGCCTCGGCGATCACCTCACCGGAACACCGCGCCGGCCTCCTGGTCCTGCTCGGCACCCTGGCCGAGGGCCCGCTGGCCGATCCCCCGGGTACGGTCCGCCAGGTGAGGCTCACCGATCCGAATACCTCCGGCACGACGAGCCGGGGCCGTCACGGGGCCGCCTCACTGCTCGGGCATGTGTTCCGCAAGGGCGGCCGCACCGTCGTGGTGGTAGCCGACGGAGGCTGGAACCACCGGCAGGACGCGGCACAGTGGCTGGCGCTGGACCACGATCCCACCGGTGCCTTCGGACCCGTCGCCGGCTTCGTGCTCGACCAGGAGCACGTCCACCGGCAAGGTGTCGCCCCCGGCCGCCTCGCCCGGCTCGCCGCATTCGTGGGGGAGCAGGGCCCGGCGCCGTGGAGGCCGGAGGCCGTCGAGGCGTTCCACGGTGCCACCGGCATCGGCCCGCTCCAGGCCACCGCGCTGCTCTGTGCCGCTGTCGCCGAGCCCGGCGCTGCAGCGCTGACCGCACTCGGGGTGAAGACCCGTGCCTTCGAGACCGCCCAGGCCGCGCTGGACTCCCTGCCCCACGCCGACCGCCATGCCCTGCTCCACGCACTGCTGCCCGCCGATCCGGGGGAGCTGTGGTCGACGGGGCCGGACGTGGCGGCCGCCGCCGAGGTCTGGCGGGAGCGCCTGGCGTCCCTCGTCCGCGTGCCGGAGGAGCTGGACCTCGACCTGTCGGGCACCGCCCCGGGCGCCGTCGAACTGGTCCTCAACACAGGTTCCCGTGCGTGGCTGGCCCATGGCGACGCGGTCGAGGACGGCACCGGCCGACCGGGCCTGCGCCTGGTCGGTGGGCATGGTTCGCTCTCCTCCGCCCTGACCGCCCTGCGGACCCTCGCCTACGCACTGCCGTACGGGCACGCGCTGCGGGAACATCTGCCCGCGGGCCTCGCCGCACTGCGCCGCCGCCTGACCGACCCGGCCCTGGCGCTGGACCTCGGGCTGGACTGGACCGAGGCGGGCGGGCCGATCGGTCCCGTCATCCGCGCCGCGTACCAGCTCCCGGAGTCCGGCGGTGCCGGCCCCGACGGCCTGGTGCGCGCGGGCAACGCGCTGCTCCTGGCGCCCGTGCACGGCGACCGGGACAAACTGCTGATCCGGCCGTCCGGCCTGGAGGGCCCCGGGGATCCGGTGTTCGGCCTGGTCGAGGGGACGGTCCCGGAGCACAGGGCGGTCGAGCTCCGAGCCCTGAGCGACCTGTTGAGCGAGGAGACGGCGGCCCTGGTCTCGGCGGGTGCCCCGGACGGCTCGGAGCACCACCCGGCCCAGGATCCGACGCGTTCGGTACCGGACCTGGTGGCCGAGGCCGCCGCGGAGCTCGGCCTGGGCGCGGACGCGGCGGCGCTCTACCTGATGCTGCTCGCCCTGCCCGACCCGACGGACCGCAACTGCGTCCGCTGGACCGGCTGGAAGCCGGCACGGGTCAAGCAGGCGCGGGCGGAGCTCGCAGGCACCGCCCTGGTCGTGGAGGCCAGACGTTCCCGTGCCGGCCGCACCCTGTTCCTCCCGTGCGGCTGGTTCGAACGCGGCGCTCCCGGACTGCCGCTGGAGACCTGGAAGGAGCGGCTGTATCCCGTGGCCGGGTCCACCCGGACCCTGCCCCGTCTCCCCGTGCCCGAGCTGTTCAGCGCGGCATGGTCACGGGTCCGGGGCGGCGACGCCCCGGCCTTCGAAGAACTGGACACCCGCGCGACCCGGAAGGCCCGCCGCCGATGACGAGCGACACCACCACCACCGAGAACACCACCCGCGCCGGGGTTCCGAACCAGTCCGCGGGGCCCGCCGGGGAGCACCGCCAGGTCACTCCGCCGGAGGACCGGTACGCCACGGAGCTCGAGTTCCTCGCCGCTCACGACGCCGGGCCACGACCGCCCGGCTGGCTGCTCACCCCGCGCGCCGTCGTCACCTTCGTGATGGGCAGCGCGGGAGAGGCCCTCGGCCTGCCCAGGGGCGCCCGGCCTGGCCCCGGGGTACCGCGGCGTCTGGTGATCGAGCAGAAGTTCGTCGGCGAACGCGCCCTCGTCGAAAGGTGCGTGGTCACCCTCGCGGGCGAGCGCGGACTCCTGCTCGTGGGCGAACCGGGCACGGCCAAGTCCATGCTCTCGGAGTTGCTGTCGGCAGCCGTCTGCGGGACCAGCGCACTCACCGTGCAGGGCACCGCGGGCACCACCGAGGACCAGCTCAAGTACGGCTGGAACTACGCGCTGTTGCTCGCCCAGGGCCCCTCCGAACAGGCCCTGGTTCCCTCGCCGGTCCTCACGGCCATGACACGGGGTGCGGTCGCCCGGGTCGAGGAGGTCACCCGCTGCCTTCCCGAGGTCCAGGACGCGCTCGTGTCGCTGCTCTCGGAGCGGAGGATCTCCGTCCCCGAACTCGCCGGCGGCGCGGGCGCGCTGGTCCACGCGGCCCCCGGTTTCACCCTCATCGCCACCGCCAACCTGCGGGACAAGGGGGTGTCGGAGATGTCCGCCGCGCTGAAGCGGCGCTTCAACTTCGAGACGGTGGGCCCGATCGGGGACGTCGAAGCGGAGACCGCCCTGGTCCGGAGCCAGTCGCGGGCCGCCGTGGAGCGCTCCGGCGCCGTCTACCAGGTGGACGACGCGGTCCTCGAAGCCCTGGTCACGGCCTTCAGGGATCTCCGGGAGGGCCGTTCCGTGGAGGGCTGGGAGGTCGAGCGCCCCTCCACGGTGATGAGCACGGCCGAGGCGGTCTCCGTCGCGGGCTCCCTGGGGCTTGCGGCCGCCTACTTCCCGGGCGACCGGGACGTGCTCTCGCTCCTGCCCGGCCATCTGCTCGGCGTGGTCCGGAAGGACGACCCGTCGGACGCCGCACGGCTGCTGGGGTACTGGGACGGCCCGGTTCGCAGGCGCGCCGAGCAGGGGTCCGCCACCTGGCGTGCCCTGTGGGACCTGCGCGGCGTCCTGGAGAACTGACGGTGAGCCAGTCGATCGTCCCCGCCGCACCACATGACTCCGTGGCCGCTCCCGTCCCGGTTGCGGAGTCGGCCGTCCCCGCGCGGGAGACCGCCGCCGGACCGCCCACCACCCCTGAGTCGGCGGTGGCGGCCCTCGCGGCGGCGGGCCCCGGTCTGCCGTTCCTGATAGGGGTGCGCCACCACGCCCCGTCGCTGGCGGCCGCCCTCCCGGCGCTGCTGGACGCGGCGGCCCCCGATGTCCTCCTCGTCGAGCTGCCCGCGGAGTTCCAGCCGTGGCTGGGCTGGCTGGCCCACGAGGAGACCGAGGCTCCGGTGGCACTGGCGGCAGTGCCCACCGAGCCCGGCCCGGGGGGCGGACGCTCTCCCGCCTTCTACCCGTTCGCGGACTTCTCGCCCGAACTGGTCGCCCTGCGCTGGGCGGCCGGGAACGGTGTGCGGGCCGTGGCCTGCGACCTGCCGCTGGCCGACCGGGCCTGGTCACGGCCCGACGGGGCGGACGACGCCCCGGTCCCCGACACGTCGGCCCCGGTCCCCGGCGCCGGTTCCATGCCCGTGCCGGGGACGGGCCACGGGCTGTCCGGCGCCCTCAAGGCCCGCCTGACCGGGCGCGAGGGCGACGACCTGTGGGACCGCCTGGTGGAGGCTCCCGCACCCGGCTCGTCACCCGAGGCCCTCCGCCGTGCCGCCCTCCTCACCGGATGGGCGCTGCGGTACGAGGCCGAGGCCCGGGGAGGTGTCGACGCCACGGACCTGGTGCGCGAGGCCTGTATGCGCCGGCACATCGCCGAGTGCCTGGCGGGGGGCCTGCGGCCCGCCGTGGTCGTGGGCGCCTTCCACACCCCGGCGCTGCTGCCCCCGGGGCACGCGGTGACCGCTTCCGGGGCAGGGGAGGAGTCCGTCCCGCCCCGAGCGGAGGACCGGGCGGACGACGCCGGGGAGGCGGCGTGCACGGTTTCGCTGATTCCGTACACCTATCCCCTCCTCGACTCACGCTCCGGCTACCCGGCGGGCATCCGGGACCCGGAGTGGCAGCACACCGTCCTGGAGGCGGCCGGCGATCCGGACGCGCTGCACGAGGCGTTGATCCGTACCGCCGTCCGGGTCTGCGCGGACCTGCGCGACCAGGGCCATCCATACGGGCCGGCGGACGGCCGGGAAGTCGTCCGGGTCGCCGGGGATCTGTCCCGTCTCCGCGGTCTCCCCGCCCCGGGACGCGGTGAACTCCTCGAAGCCGTGCAGACGGTGCTCGGGCGGGGTGAGACGTACGGCACCGGCCGTGCCGTCGCCCGGGCGCTGGAGCGCGTACTCGTCGGAGGGCGCACCGGCCGGCCCGCTCCCTCCGCTCCGCGCGGTGGCCTCGGCCCCGCGGTCGAGTCCGAGATCGCCGCGCTCTCCCTGCCCGGGCCTGATCACGCGCACGAGAGGACTCCGCGCGACCTCCGGCTCGACCCTGCCCGCTCCGCACTCGACGCACGGCGTGAACTGCTGCTCCGCCGGCTGACGGTGTGCGGCATCCCCTATGCCCAGGAGCAGGAGGTGGTGGGTGCCTCGGGAGCGGAGGGAATCACGACCCGTTGGCAGGTGCGATGGACCCCGGCGACGGCGGCGATGCTCACCGCGGCCGGTGCGCGCGGGGTGACCCCCGCCCAGGCCGCCGAGGGAGTACTGAGACAACGGCTCGCGGCGGAACGGGCCGAGGGAGGGCCCACAGCGGCCCAGGTCGTACAGGGGCTGACGGAGGCGGCCGAGTGCGGGATCCCGGGACTCGCCGAGGAGCGGCTCACGGAACTGACGACCGTGCTCCCCGCCGGTGGCACTCTCCCCGAACTCCTCGCCGGTCTGGATCTCCTGGACCGTATCGGTGCCGGCCATCTCCCCGGCACGGCCGTTCCCGGCGCCCGGACGGCCGTCGAGGGCTCGTCGCACTCCCCGGATCCGGCGCCCGCCGCGTCGGTCGGCACAGGTCTCGGGGGCCGCGTCGCATACGCCGTGGAGCTCCTTACCTCGGCGGCCGTTCGTCAGGTGGACGGCCTGACGGGATCGGATGAGCCCGCGGACGCCCGCGCCCTTCTCGAACTCGCGCAGCGGGCCGACCGGTTGGGCGGGATCAGGCTCGCCGCCGCACTCGTGCGGCTGGCCACGGCGGGTACCCCGCTGATGTCGGCGGCCGCGGGGGCCGTCCGCGTGCTCACCGGCCACGAGGAGGCCGAGGTCTTCGGGGCACGCGTCGCCTCGTGGGTGGACGGAGCCGTGGACGTCGGGTCCCGGGCCGCGTTGACCGCCCGTCTCACCGGCGTCCTCACCGCGGCCGGCCCGCTGCTGACCGTGGCGGCCGACGCCCTCAATCCGTTGCTGCGCCGCGTCGTCGAGCTGGACGACGCCGGCTTCCTGACCCGGCTGCCCGCCCTGCGGGGCGGCTTCGAGACCCTGAGTCCGGCGGCCCGGGACCGGTTGCTGGACACCGTCGAGGAGCGGCTGGGCGAGCGGATCGGCACCGTGGACGCGGACGATCCCGCCGAGCTGGCCCTTCGGACGGCTGCAGACCTGGCGGCCCGTGAACTCCTCACAGGTCTCGGCCTGCCCGTGCCGCCGCCTCCGTCCGAGGACCGGTTCCCCCAGCCGCCCGACCACTCCCCCGCGTCCGGGGCACCCGTCTCGCCTGCGTCCCCCGACACCCCGCCTCCTCCCGCCGGGGCGGAGGCCCCCGCCCACCCCGGTTCCCACGGGCAGACCCTTCCTGGGGCCGACCGGTGGCGGCTGGTACTCGGCCGGCGTCCCGGCCGGACGGCGCCCGGAGCCGCCCGACTGGCGACCGCTCTGGACGAGCTCTACGGTTCGGGCCGCGGGGAGGGTTCCCGCGGAAGCCTGCCCGGTGGCGGCCCCGGAGGGGGCGGCGGACGGGAACCTTCCTTCCCCGGCGTCCGCGAGTGGTCCGAAGAGCTCGCCGCGCTGTTCGGCCCCGGAGTCCGCGAGGAGGTGCTCGCCGCCGCGGCCGCGACCGGGAGGCACGATGTGCTCGCCGAGCTCGACCCCGCGGCGGTCACCCCCTCCGTGGAGCTGCTGCGGACGGTCCTGCGGTACGCCGGTGGACTTCCGGAGGCCCGGCTCGCGGCGCTCCGGCCCCTGGTCCGGCGCCTGGTCGAGGAACTGACGCGGCAGCTGGCCACCCGGTTGCGGCCCGCGCTCACCGGTGCGATGACGGCTCGTCCCACCCGGCGTCCCGGGGGCCGGCTCGATCTGCCGCGCACACTGCGCGCCAGTCTGGCCACCGCCAGGCGGGCGGCCGACGGCACGGTCCAGGTGGTACCCGAACAGCCGGTGTTCCGTGGTCGCGCCCGCCGTTCGGCCGACTGGCGGCTGATCCTGGTGACCGACGTCTCCGGGTCCATGGAGGCATCCACGATCTGGTCCGCGCTCACCGCCTCGGTGCTCGCGGGAGTACCGACCCTGAGCACCCATTTCCTGGCCTTCTCCACCGAGGTGGTGGACCTCACCGGCCATGTGCACGACCCTCTTTCCCTCCTGCTGGAGGTGAGCGTCGGCGGTGGCACGCACATCGCGGCGGGACTGCGGCACGCCCGGAGCCTCGTCACCACGCCCACCCGCACCCTCGTCGTCGTCATCAGTGACTTCGAGGAGGGAGCCCCCCTCGGTGGACTGCTGGCCGAGGTGCGGGCCTTGGTCGACTCCGGCTGCCACGTCCTCGGCTGCGCGAGCCTCGACGACGCCGGCCGGCCACGCTACTCGACGGGCGTGGCCGGACAGCTCGTGGCCGCCGGAATGCCGGTCGCGGCGCTCAGCCCTCTCGAACTGGCCCGCTGGATAGGGGAGAAGACAGCATGACGACCGACCGGTTGCCCCCCGTAGCACCTGAGGTCACGGCGACGCTGGTGGAAGGCCTGTCGCCCCGTTTGCGCAAGCGGCTGGACGCGGCGGTGACCAAGCTCGGCAGCCGTCCGGCGCAGCGCGACGGGGACACCGTGACGATCGCGGTCGACGAGGAGACCGAGTTGCGCCTGCACGCCCCGGAGGGTGTGGTGGCGACGGCGGACTCCATCACCTGCGGCTGTCTCCTCGCCCCGGCCTGCGTCCACCGTGCCGCAGCCGCATGCGCGGCTCCCCCGGCACTGCCGTCGCCGGACGCCGCGGACACACGACCCGGCTCGGCCGCCGGGGCCGCCCATGGCGCCGAGGCCCCCTCCCCAACCGGGAGTTCCGGCAGTCCCGCCGCGGACGTCGTCCCCGGTTCCGGTCCCTCGGCCATGCCCGGGACGGCGGGCCCGGCCGAGCGCGTCGCGGCCGAATCCCTGTGGTCGGCGGGCCGCGCGGTGCTGGAGGCAGGCGTCGAGGGGTCCGGCGCCGTCGTGCAGTCGGCGCTGCTGCGCGCCGCGCACACCGCCCGCCTGCGGCATCTGCCGCGTCCGGCGGGCGCCGCGCTGTCGGTCGTCACACTGCTGCGTGCGGCTCGTGCGGGCGACCCGTCGTACCGGACGGCGGATCTCGTCTCGGCCCTGGCCGAACTCCTCGGCCTCGCGCACCGGGTGGGCGGTGCGACGGGCACCGAGCTGGCAGCTGTCAAAGGCCGGTCGCGCCGCCCGTACAGCCCCGACGGTTCGCTGCGTCTGTACGGCCTGTTCACGGAACCCGTGGTCACGGACTCCGGGCACGGTGGGGCGCGTACCTGGGTCGCTGGGCCCGGTGGCCGGCTCCTCACGGTCGGCGACGTGGCACCGGGCGGTGCCGGGCGCGCGCTGGGGGTGGCGGACCGGACGGTTCGGCTCGGGGACACCGCGCTGACCCACCGGGAGCTGGGCCGCGCGGGGCTGGCCGTCGCGGGAGCCACCGTCTCCCCGGACGGCAGGCTCGGCGCGGGGAAGGGCGTCAAGGCGGTCACCGCCCGAGGGGTGGGGTGGACGGAGTCCCCGCTCGCCTCCCTGTGGGAGCCGTCGCCGTCCGCCCAGGCGACCCGCGCCCTGCGGTCCGCCGCCCGCGGCCCGGAACAGGACGGGGCCGGCAGCGACCTGCTCTTCCTGGACGTCGAAGTTCTCGGCGCTGTCGAGGAGCCGGGCGGCAGCTGTCTGCACGCGCGGTGCGACGACGGCACCGAGGTCCGGCTAGCCGTCGCCGACGACGACCCCGCGTTGGCGTATCGCGACAACCTGATGCTGCTGGCCGCGGCGCGGGGGACACGGCTGAGGATCATCGGCCGCCTGGTCCCCGCCCCGCTCGCCCGGCTGGCACTCCTCGCCTGTTCGCATCCCACCGGCGGAGGGCCGATCGATCTCGGCCTCGACCGCCTGCGCCGGGCCGACCTCCCTGAGCCGGCCGCGGTACCCCGTCCGCGCCTGTCGGACGCGGGATCCGGCACGCACTCGCCGCTGTACCTCCTGGAGCGCAGGGTCGAACAGACGGTGACGGCGGGCCGGGGGGCCCTCGCGTTGCTCGGTGACGTCACGGCCGAGGCGCAGCGTCTGCGCCGTGGGGGCCTCCCCACGGCCGCCGGGCTCCTGACAACGCTGTGCGGCTCGGCGGCCGTGCGCGACCGCGACAGCTTCGGCCGGCTCCTCCCCGCCGAGACCGACGACTTCGCCGCCCACTGGCTCGCATCGGCCCGGTACGCGGCCGCCGTGGCCGAGTCCCTGTGCCAGGCGGCCTGGGACCCGAAGCACGGTGGCCTGATCGCGGCACCCTCCGCCCACGCCCAGGCTCATTGACGGGGCCGGCATCCCGCCCGAGGCCTGGCGGGGCGGGATGCCGGCCGTGTGACGGCCGCGCATCGGCCCGACCGGCGGACGGCCGGAGGGCACGTCGAGGCCGGGAGGCGCTGCCCGGGCTCGGCGCGGGTGAGGCGCTGGTGAGCTTCGCGGGCTCGCCCGGGCATGACCGTCCCGGCTGACATGGCAACGCGAGCCCCGGATCGTCCGCGCCCGAACCGGACGAGCGGCCGGCTCCCGGTCCGTACCTGCCTGGTGGTGCCGGGCGAACACGGTCTCGGCGTAACGGTGCCCTGGGTCGGCGGCGATCAAGGGCGGGCAGGGCGGTTCGCCGGGCGCTCTGCTTCGCGGCTCCGGGCCGCCGCCCTCGTCCCCGACGCTCGCGTCTGCTCCCGCCTCCCGCCCGCGGCGATCCCTCTGGCGCGCGGAGGACGGGTGGGGGTCCGTCCTCGGGACCGGTCAAGAAGGCTTGGTCCCCGGCTGGTCCCCGGAAACGGCTCAGGGCCGGCTTCGGATTTCTCCGATACCGGCCCTGATCTGCGACTGTCTCCAGTCGGGACGACAGGATTTGAACCTGCGACCCCTTGACCCCCAGTCAAGTGCGCTACCAAGCTGCGCCACGTCCCGATGCGCTTCCGCCCGGTGCTCCCGGTCGGCCTCGCAGGACAAACATTACCTCACTCCGGGGACCGGATCGACGCGCGTACCTGCTGGGCGCGGGTGGCGAGCCCTTCCGCGCCGCAGGCGGTGGCCAGCTTCTGGGCGCGGGCGAGCTCTCTCCGGGAGCTGATGGCGACGCCGTACTCGAAGCGGGCCAGGGCGTGCTCGTACGCGGACGAGGACGCCTCGAGGTGGCGGACGGAATCCGCCAGCAGCAGCTCGGCCTCCTCCTTCGGAGCGAAGAGGGCCATGCAGCGCAGGGCCTCTCCGATCGCCGTGTCCGTGCCGAAGCGTTCGGCGTGGACCCTGGCCCGGGCGGCCAGCTGCGCGGCGCGAGCCGGATCGGTGTCAGCCAGAGCGCGGGCGAGGTCGCCCGCCCAGGGGGCCCAGACACCGTTGAACCGGCCACGCGGCTCCAGCGCCGCCCCTGCCGCCTCGAGCTCGGCGACGGCCTCCTCGGTACGTCCTTCCGCCAGCAGCAACCGGCCTCGTACGCAGGGCGCGTCGGGCAGGACCATGGCGCTGGGGTAGGGAGGGCCGAAGTCGTAGCGGTCGGCCACCAGTCGCGCCTCGGCCGTCCGGCCCCGGGCGAGCAGGGTGTCGATGAGGAGGCATGCCGCGTCCCAGTGGACGGGCAGGCCGCTTCCCGCCCGGTCGGCACGGCGCAGACCCTCGCGAAGGAAGCCCTCGGCTTCCGCGAGACGGCCTCGGCGGCGGTGGACGAGGCCCAGGAGGGTGTGCGCGAACGCGAGGTGCGCACCGCTCCAGCCGGAGATCTCGAAGGCGCGCACGGCCTCACCGAAGAGAGCCTCCGCACGGTCGGGCTGGTCGGTGAACGCGTAGGTGATGCCGACCATCGTGGGGAGTTCGAAGCCCCATTCCGTGTCCGTCCAGCCCAGTCCGCGGGCGGGCCGCCCGTCGACGAGCGCGCGTTCGCAGAGGTCCACGACGAGTTGGGCGTTCTCGCCCCGGAGCATGGCGTCGAACGCCCGCAGGGTGAGCAGGGCGCGCTCGGCGTTGTCACGGCCCTTGAGGTGGTCGGCGTTGCGGGCCAGCCTGGCGGACCGGCCGGGTCCGTCGTCCTCCGTCGCCTGCATGCCCTCCCAGAGGAAGTGCGCTGCCTGGAGCCGCATCAGACCGGGGCCGGGCGCGGTGCGGGACGCCTCGGCCGCCAGGGAGAGCGCCGCTTCCTTGAGCTGGTTGTTGTGGGACAGGGCGGAGGCGAGCCGGAAGGTGGCGTCGACCCGCATGGCACCGTCCAGCCCCGGGGTGTCGAGGGCGGCGCGCAGGTGCTGGACCGTGGTGGCCGGGGACGAGAGCAGGGTGGCGCAGCCGAGTTCGTACAGCAGAGCCGCCCGGTCGTCGGGGCGCGGGGGTTCCTCCAGGGCGCGTTCGAGACAGCGTCGGGCGGCCTCCGGGGCTCCGACGGCGAGGTGCTGACGGGCCGCTTCCCTGAGCTGGGCGACGAGTTCCTGGTCGTCGTCGGGGTGGACCTCGAGGAGGTGGCGGGAGGCCGCCGCGGCACCGAGGCCCGCCTGGGTGATGGCCCAGGCGGCCCGCCCGTGCATGGCGGTCCGGGTGGCCGGCGGGATGGAGCGGTAGACGGCGCTGGCGATGAGCGGGTGGACGAACTCGAGCGGGTCGAAGCCGGTGACGATGCGGGCGTCCCTCAGCCGCGCCGTGCAGTCGGCCGCCTCGGCGGAGCTCATGCCGGCCAGGCGGGCCGCGAGGTCCTGGGAGATCTCGGTGCCGAGGACGGCTGCCGCCCATGCGAAGCGGTTGGCGTTGGTGCCCAGCCGCTCGAGGCGGGCCACGAGACCGCTGCCCCTGGCCGAGGCGCCGAGCTCCCGCAGGAGACCGGCGGATTCCTCGATCGGTGCCAGTTCGCGGTCCTGTGCCTTCGCGACCAGTTCGACCGCCTCGTAGGGGTTGCCCCCGGTGACGGCCCAGACCTCGCGGCAGAACGGGTCGTCCGCGTGCTCCCCCAGGCCCGCGCGTACCAGCTCGGCCGTGGCTTCGGGGGTCAGGGCACGCAGCGCCACCCGCGTCAGGGACGGGTGCGACGCGGTGCCGCCTTCCTTCGGGGTGTCGGCCGGTGCCCAGTCCGCGTCGCGCTCGGAGAACTCCTGCGGGCGGTGCGCCTGGACCACCAGCACGGGCAGTTCGGAGAGGCGGGCGGTGAACCCGGCGAGCCAGGCGAGGGATTCGCCGTCCGCCCAGTGCGCGTCGTCCACGATCAGCAGCAGCGGGCGGTGGCTGAGACGGGAGGCGAGCCGGGCGACGACGTGATCGAGGCCGTCCCTGACTCCTTGCGGGTCGGGCTGCGGGCCACTGGGGTGCGCGAGGCCCAGGGCGGGCGCGGCGATCTCGAACCAGTCGCCGAACAGGGCACGGATCTCGTCCTCGGGGAACCGGTCCAGTGCGGGCTGGAGCAGTTGGCGTACGACATGGAAGGGCACCGACGTGACCGTCTCGCCGCCGCGCGCGGACCAGACGGTGCAGCGGTCGGCGGCCATGGCCTGGATCTCGCCGAGCAGGGCGGTCTTGCCGATGCCCGCCTCCCCGCTGAACACCAGCAGTCCGCCGACCGACTGACCGCCGCAGAGGGCGTCCACCGCCTGTGCGGCTGCGGCGAGTTCCGGTTCGCGCTCGTACAACGGCCGAGACGGCTTCATGCCTCCCCTTCCAGGGTGGTTGCGGAGAGTTCCGAGCCTAGTCGCGCGCGGGGGTTCGCGGACAGGGTTCGCAGGTTTCCTCGCAGGTGCGAGGCACAATCGACGAGTGGACGCATATCGCAGGGACCGCGACGAGGAAGGGCGGGCGCGCAACGCGCGCCCCCGGGACGGGCTGGGGCGCCCCCTGCCGTACGGGACTCCGGGGGTGCGGCGACAGCCCGAAGGCGTGGTCCGCTCCCCCGACGAGACGGTGTGGGAGGCTCAGCGGCTGCTGGACGCGGGAATGCCCTTCCACGCCCATGAGGTCTTCGAGGACGCCTGGAAGTCGGGGCCGGAGGATGAGCGTGAACTCTGGCGCGGGCTGGCACAGTTGGCGGTGGGCCTGACCCATGCCGCGCGCGGCAACACGGTCGGTGGGGCGCGGCTGCTGAGGCGCGGCGCCACGTCTCTCGCGCCGTTCCGGGAGCGTGCGCCGTACGGGCTCGGCGTGGACGGGCTGATCGGCTGGGCGGGCGAACTGGCGGACCGGGTGGATCCGGGCCGGGCCGCGGAGACGTCCGGGGGCACCGCTGAGGACGGGCCTTCACCGCACGACGGGCGCCCACCGCACGACGAACGCTCCCCCGAAGACGGGCGATCCCTCCACGACGGGCACTCCCTCCAGGACGGACGGTCCCCGCACGAAGGGGCTTCGCCGGACGACAGCTCTTCCGCGGACGGCCGGCGCCGGACCTCCGGGGACGCGCGGGTCGTCGATGCGGCGGCGGAGGCCCCCCGGTTGAGATGAGGGACCGGTCGATTTGACACGCACGCACGTGCGGTAGGTTTTGCTGCTTCTTGACTGCGTGTTGATCACGCGGTTCAGGTTCACGTGCCATTCCTCGACCACTCGCTCAGGAGACGGACGCCCCGATGACCGACATCATCAACGGCCTCGGCCGTGCCACCGCATACGGAGCCCTCGGCGTCGTACTGCTCGTACTCGGCATATTTCTGATCGACGCCCTGACTCCGGGCAAACTCGGCCGTCAGATATGGGAGGAGCGCAACCGCAACGCGGCGCTTCT
Organism: Streptomyces sp. NPDC059166; assembly: GCF_042755185.1. Taxonomy (NCBI): domain Bacteria; kingdom Bacillati; phylum Actinomycetota; class Actinomycetes; order Kitasatosporales; family Streptomycetaceae; genus Streptomyces; species Streptomyces sp. NPDC059166. The sequence goes on from NZ_JBHZCI010000035.1 coordinate 55,583, forward strand.
GCTGAGTTCGGCCCTGCTGGGCATCGGCGGCATCGTGTTCACCTCGATCTGGACGACGTACGAGGACTTCGGCAAGGGGCTCGCCTCCACCGCCGCCTTCGGGCTGCTGGGCCTGGTCATGATGGCGGTGGCCTTCCTCGTCGTGGACCTGGTGACTCCGGGAAAGCTGGGGGCCACGCTGGTGGAGCGTGAACCGCACCCCGCGGTATGGGTGACCGCGGCGTGCAACCTGGCGGTCTCCGCCATCGTGTCGGCCTCCATCGCCTGACAGCCGGTGTTCGCACAGCGGGGCGAACACCATGGTGCCGAGCGGTTACGATCCGGCCTCATGAGCATCTCGGACCAGGACCACGACCAGAAGTCGGAACGCCGGCAGGACACGTCCGGGGCCGGCGGGCCCGCGCGGGACCTCGGCCCGGCGCCGGACGGGGAGCAGGAGGCCGGCCCCGAGGGCATAGCCGCGGCCGACGGCCCGGACGCGGCGACCGCGGCCGACGGCCCGGGACGCAAACTGACACCGCGTCAGGCACGCCGACTGCGGATCGCCCTCTCCTCGGTCGGCATGGCGGTCATGGCCGTCGTGCTCGCCCTGAGGATCGCGAGCCGTTCCTCGGTCCTCGTCGTCGGGGTGTACGGGCTGGCGCTCATCCTGTGCGGCGTGGTCATCGAGCTCAGCAGGAACGGCAGGACCAGACTGGGCAGTTGGCTGCTGGCGGTCGGCCTGGTCGCGGCCGTGGGCGCCGACTGGCTGCTGATCCCCTGATCACGGTTCCTGTACGGCGCCCCGTCGCCGTACGGCAACGCCCGTGAGAGGCGGAGATCTCCGAGGGGCGTCGCGTCCGGTCGCCTCTCCAGGGGGCGGTTCAGCGGGACGGTTCAGCGCAGCAGCAGCTGGAGGCCGCCCAGGACGGTGGCGCCGATCACGATCCGGTCGAAGAGCTTCTGGTTGATCCGGCCCACGCACGCGCGGCCGAGGTACGCCCCGGGGAGGACGAACAGCACGAGGGTGGCGTCCAGCAGGAGGGAGTGCGTGTCGATGAGGCCGAGTCCCACGCTGAAGGGGACCTTCGACGTGTTGACGATCAGGAAGAACCAGGCGGACGTGCCCAGGAAGCCGAGTTTCCTGAACCCCGCGGACAGCAGGTAGAGCGACATCACGGGACCGCCGGCGTTCGCGACCATGGTGGTGAACCCGCCCAGCGCACCGTAGGAGCGGGCCTTGAGGCGGCCGCCGCGCGACGGCCCGTCGCCCTCCGGCGACGGTTCGGGTCCACCGCGTCGGCGCCAGACGGTGACACCGGCCATGAAGAGCAGGATCGCGCCGATGGAGGTACGCACCGCCTCGTCGTCGGCCCACATCATGAAGAAGGTGCCCGCCACCACACCCACGGCCACGGCGGGGAACAGCCGCAGCAGGGTGGGCCAGTGGGCGTGGCGCCGGTAGACGAGTACGGCGAGGAGATCTCCCGCGATCAGGATCGGCAGCAGCACCCCGGTCGATTCGCGGGCCGGCAGTACCGCCGCGAACACCGCGAGGCTGATCGTGTTGGCGCCGCTGACAGCGGTCTTGGAGAAGCCGACCAGGGCGGCCGCCGCGGCGAGAAGGGCAATTTGCCAGAGTGTGAGGGTGTCCATCGCGGGTCAGATGGTAGACGCATCTTCCTCTTTACGGATCATCGTCCACCCTTTGACCTCCTGGCTCACGGCCCTCTCGCTATGCTGCGATCGTTCACGAAAACGTTCAAACGAACATCGCACGGCAGTGGGCAAGGGAGCCAGCATGCGGGAGCCGGTCGAGCTGAGGCGAAAGCGCATCCTCGCGGTGGTGCACGCACGGGGGGCGGTCAAGGTGAGCTCGCTCGCCTCGGAGCTGGACGTCTCCGCGGTCACGCTCCGGCGGGACGTGGAGGAGCTGGCCCGGACGGGGATGCTCCGGCGGGCGCACGGCGTGGTCCGGCCGATGGGGGAGGCCGAACCGTCCACGCCGGCCGCGCGCGGCGGCGGGCCGTCCGGCGAGGCGGGTGAGGGAGCGACGGTCGCCCTCGTCGTCCCGGAGCGGCATTCCTACCTGCACGAGACGCTGCACGGCGCCCGGACCGCCCTGGAGGAGGCGGGGGCCAGGATCGCGCTGCACATCGCGCCCCAGGCCGCCGGGGCCGAACGGCCCCAGGTGGAGCGGGCGCTGGCCGGTGGCGCGCGTGGTCTGCTCATCGCGCCCCGGTGGCGCAGCGCCGCGGGCGAGGAGGCCGACCACGGCTGGCTCGGCGGACTGGAGGTGCCGACCGTACTGATGGAGCGGCGGCCCCGGCCCGGCAGCGCCCTGCACGCGCTGGACACGGTGTGCTCCGACCACTGGTACGGGATCCATCTGGCCGTGGACCACCTGATCTCACTGGGCCACCGCCGGCTGGTGATGGCGGCCAGGAACGACAGCCCCACGGCCCGCTCCATCCGGGCCGCCTTCGCCGAGATCGCGGCTTCCCGGCCGGAGGTGGAGGAGTGGTCGGTGGTGCTCAGCTCCCCGAACGCGGGCCCCGGGGAGCCGGGCACGTCGGAGGCGGCGCCCGATCTGCCGTCCCTGCTGCGCGAACGCCGGGTGACCGGTGCCGTCCTGCACGGCGACGAGGACGCACTGATGCTGGTCCAGCGGATGGCCGAGCGGGGAATCCTGGTCCCGCGGGACTGTTCGGTGGTGGCGTACGACGATGTCGTCGCAGCCATGGGCAGCATCTCCCTGACCGCGGTCGCCCCGCCGAGGGCCGAGATCGGACGGGCCGCGGCCGAACTCCTGCTGCACCGGCTGGCTCATCCGTCGGACGGGGGCCCGGTACGCCGTACCGAGCTTCTCCCCCACCTCGTGGTGCGCGGATCGACCAGGGAGGTGCCGCGCTCCACAGGCTGATCGATTGACTACTTCAAGCTTCTTTTGATCGATCTATTGACCGCGTTCGCTCAGCCGATCAGTATTCCCGGTGTCTCGAATCAGGAGCCGCGGGAGGCGCACATGCCTGGTCGACAGAGCCGTCGATCCGTGCTCGCCACGATCGCCGCACTTCCCCTGACGGGCGCTCTGAGCGCCTGCGGGGGCGGGGGCGGGGACACACGGTCGGGCGGTACGAGCAGTACCGGGAAGTCAGTCAGCAGCAGGACCGGCAGGAAGACGCGGATCACCTTCTGGTCCGCGCTGCGGGGCAGTCAGGAAGTCGTGGAGGCGTTCAACCGCGGCCACGACACCATCGAGGTCGATTTCCAGCAGATCCCCTCGGGCGGGCAGGGCGGGTACGCCAAGCTCAGCAACGCGGCGCGGGCCGGCAACGCCCCGGACGTCGCGACCATCGAATATCCGCAGGTGCCCGGGTTCGCCATCGACGGTGTGTGCCGCGACGTCTCGGACCTGGTCAGTGACCGGCTGCGGGCGAGGCTGCTACCGCAGGCCCTCGGCCTGACCACCTTCGAGAAGCGGGTGTTCAGCGTCCCGCTCGACATCGAGCCGATGGTGATGCACTACCGCACCGACCTCTTCGAGCGGTACGGGCTGACCGCGCCGCGCACCTGGGAGGAGTTCGAGGAGGCGGCGAGAACCGTACGCCGCAAGGGCGGTGAGCGCCGTCTGGCGCTCTTCCCGACGGACGGCGACACCCAGCTCGCCGCGTTCGCCTGGCAGGCGGGTGCCCAGTGGTTCGACACCTCCGGCGGCGCCTGGAACCTCTCGCTGGCCGATGCTCCGACCCGGCGGGTCGCCGCATTCTGGCAGCGGCTCACCGACCAGAACCTGGTGTTCATGAATCCGGTGGAGAGCAGGCAGAGCGATGTGCAGATCGCCCAGGGCCTGGTACTCAGCCGGCTCAGCGGCGCGTGGGACGCGGGGGCCCAGATGAAGGCCCGTCCCGCGCAGAAGGGGCAGTGGGCACTGGCACCGATCCCTCAGTGGGATCCCGCCGATCCGGCTGTCGGGACCCATGGCGGGTCGACCTTCGCGGTCACCAAGGACAGCACCCACCCCGAGGCCGCCATGGAGTTCATCGAGTGGCAGGTGTCGCATCCCGACGCCCTGCGCGCCCGTCTCTCCAGCGGCGCCAGCAGCCAGTACCCGGCCGCGCCGGGGCTGGTGGCCATCGGCCGGGAGGCCTTCGACCGTGCCTACTACGGCGGTCAGGACATCTACTCCCTCTTCGAGCGCGAGGCGCGGAAGATCCGGCCCGGCTGGGTGTGGGGGCCGCGTATGACGGCCACCGGGAAGATCATGAAGGACGGGCTGGCGCGGGCGAGCGGGGGCCAGGGCTCGATCCTCGACGCGGTCCGCGCCGCGCAGGAGGGCACCATGCCGGACCTCAAGGCGCTCGGACTCTCCACCACGCAGCGCTCCACCTGACCGGTGGCCCGATCCCCCGTACCCAGCAGCAGAGAGGCAGGTGACACCCCATGACCAGCACAACACCCGTGGCCGCGGACGCCCTCACCCGTCCGTCACCGAAGAACCCGGCCGCCGCCGCGCCCGCGCCCACGGCCCGCCGGTCCGCGCGGCGTCGTCAACTCGGCGCCTGCGGCGCCCTGATGACACCGTTCTTCGTCCTTCTGGTGACCGTCTTCCTGATCCCGGTCGCCACAGCCGTCTATCTGAGCTTCTTCAGCGACGACCAGCCCGGACTCGGCTTCGGCCCCGAGCGGACGGTCTTCGCCGGATTCCGCAACTACACCGCTGTACTGGCGGATCCGACGTTCCTCGCCGGTCTCGGCGTCGTCGCGCTGTACTGCCTGGTCTACATCCCGTTGATGGTGATCGGCGCGCTCGCGCTGGCCCTGCTGCTGGATTCCGGCGTGACCCGCATGCGGGGCACCGTGCAGCTCGCGCTGTTCCTGCCGCACGCGGTTCCCGGCATCATCGCCGCCCTCATCTGGCTGTACCTCTACACCCCCGGTATCAGTCCGGTGATCGACCTGCTCGCCGAGGCCGATGTCACGGTCGACTTCCTCGGGGTGCACATGGTGCTCCCGTCCATCGTGAACATCGCGCTGTGGAGCAACCTCGGCTACAACATGGTGGTGTTCTACGCCGCCCTGCAGGCGGTCCCCCGCGAGGTGATCGAGGCGTCGGTCGTCGACGGTGCGGGCGCCGTCCGCACGGCTCTCCAGGTCAAGACCCCGCTGGTGCGCTCCTCCATCGTCATGGTCGCGATGTTCACCCTGATCTTCGCGTTGCAGCTCTTCACCGAGCCGATGCTGCTCAGCCAGTCGACCCCGATGATCAACTCGCGCTTCTCGCCCAGCATGTACATCTACGACGCCGCCTTCACCCGCAACAACTACGGGCTCGCGGCCGCGTCCTCGGTCATCCTGCTGCTGTGCACGATCGCACTCTCCTACGGCGTCACCCGCTGGACCAACCGTTCCGCCGCAGAGGAGGACGCCCGATGAGCGCGTCGACCGCGTCCCGCATCGCCGCACCCCTGCGCCCCCGTCTGCTCGGGCGCTCCGTCGTCAACGTCGTGGTGTTCGTGTCGGTGCTGTACACCCTGCTCCCGGTGCTGTGGCTGGTCCTGGCCGCCACCAAGAACCGGGACGCGTTGTTCAGCAGCAACATCCTGTCGCTGGGCGACTTCTCCTTCGTCCAGAACGTGAAGGACCTGTTCGCGATGGACGGCGGTCTCTACGGCCGCTGGTACGGGAACAGCCTGCTGTACGCCGTGCTGGGCGCGGCGCTCGGCGCGCTGGTCAGCGTCGCCTGCGGCTACGCCTTCGACAAGTACCGCTTCGCCCACAAGGAGAAGCTGTTCGGGCTGGTGCTGGCGGCGGTGATGGTCCCGCAGACCGTGCTCGCCCTGCCGCTCTACCTGATGGCGTCAGGCGCGGGGCTGGTGAACACCTTCTGGGCGGTGTTCATCCCCGTCCTGTTCAACCCGTTCGGGGTCTACCTCGGCCGCATCTTCAGTCAGGGCTATGTGCCCGACGAGGTGCTGGAGGCCGCGCGCATGGACGGCGCGGGCGAGCTCGCGGCCTACTTCAAGGTGGCCCTGCGCATGCTGGGTCCGGGGCTGGTCACCGTCTTCCTCTTCCAGCTCACCGCGATCTGGAACAACTTCTTCCTGCCCATGGTGATGCTCTCCGACCAGGACCTCTATCCGGTGAGCCTCGGCCTGTACACCTGGAACAGCGCCGCGTCCGTGTCCCCCGAGTACTACCCCGCCGTCATCATGGGCTCGCTGCTCGCAGTGGTGCCCCTGGTCCTCGCCTTCGCCCTGCTCCAGCGGTTCTGGCGGTCGGGGCTGACGGCGGGATCCGTCAAGTAGTACCGCCGCCGTGCCCGTACGACCGCACAGGAGAAACATGTCCAGCACTCCCCCCGAACCGTGCCGGCCGCGCGCCGCACTCGCCATGGGGGCCGACGCCGCAGCCGCGGTGCTCACCCCCGACTCGCTCGCCGCACTGGCAGGGGTGTGCGACCTCGCTCCGCTGCCGGCCATCGGCGACTTCACGACGGATCGGGCCCGTGCCGTGCTCGCGGACACGGAGCTCCTGGTGACCGGCTGGGGGTGCCCGCCCGTCGACGCGGAGGTGCTGGCCTCGGCCCCGGCGCTGCGCGCGATCGTGCACACGGCCGGTTCCGTACGCGGCCATGTCACCGATGCCTGCTGGGAGCGGGGCGTCGAGGTGTCCTCGGCCGCGGCGGCCAACGCCCTGCCGGTCGCGGAGTACACCCTGGCGATGATCCTGCTCTCCGGCAAGCGGGTCCTGGAGCGGGCGGGAGCGTTCCGTTCGGTCCGGCTGCGCGACGACTGGCTCGCGCAGCCCCCGGACGTCGGCAACTACCGTCGCACGGTCGGCATCCTGTCGGCCTCGCTGATCGGCCGCCGGGTGATCGAACTCCTGCGCCCGTACGATCTGCGGGTCCTGCTCCACGATCCGTACGTCACGGACGAGGAGGCCGAGGCGCTGGGCGTGCGGCCGGTGACACTGAGCGGCCTCTTCGAGCAGAGTGACGTCGTCAGTGTGCACACCCCGCTGCTGCCGGCCACCACCGGGCTGGTCAGCCGTGAGCTGCTGGCCTCGATGCGGGCCGACGCCGTGCTCATCAACACCTCCCGCGGTGCGGTCGTCGACCAGGACGCCCTCACCGACGTCCTGCGGACGGGCCGGATCCGGGCGGTGCTCGATGTCACCGATCCCGACCCTCTCCCGCCCGGACACCCCCTGTGGGACTGCGGGAACGCGCTCATCACACCGCATCTCGCGGGTTCCCAGGGCAACGAACTGCGCCGGCTGACCGATCTCGCCGCCGGTGAGATCGCACGCTGGGCCGCGGGCGACGGCTTCGCCCATCCCGTACGACGCGAAAGGCTGGCATTCCTCGCATGACCTCCTTCCCCCTGGACCTTCCGCCCGAGGACCGCGTCACGAGCCCGTACACCGGCTGGACCCGCGCCCACTGGGAGGCGGTGGCGGACGGTCTGCTGGGCGCCGCCTGGAAGTGGTCCACCCCCGGCCGTGCCCTGCTCGACCTGCCCGGCCGCCCCTCCGGCTCCGGTGTGCGCTCCGACGGGCTGGAGGGCTACGCCCGGACGTTCCTGACGGCCGCCTTCCGGGTCGCGGGCGCCGGGGGCAAGGACCCGCACAACTGGCTGGAGCGGTATGCCGACGGGCTGAGCGCCGGTACCCGGACGGCCGGGCGGGACGACACCGAGTCGTGGCCGCTGATCCAGGACCACACCGTGTTCGGCCAGCCGATGGTGGAGTCGGCCTCGGTGGCGATCGGGCTGCGGCTGACACGCCCATGGCTGTGGGACCGGCTCGACGCGGCGGCCCAGGACCGGGCGGAGGAGTGGCTGCGGGGTGCGCTGCGGCACACTCCGGCACCCAACAACTGGTACCTCTTCCCCTTCTCCGTGGCGGGGTTCCTGGAGTCGGTGGGCCGTGGCGACTCGGAGACGGCGCGCGCACGGCAGCGCGCTCTCGACCTGCTGGAGGGCTGGTACCGCGGCGACGGCTGGTACGCCGACGGTGACGGGCGCGCGTTCGACCACTACAACGGCTGGGCGCTGCACCTGTATCCGGTGCTGGACGCCCATCTGTCGGGTGACGCGGAACTCTCCGCGCACCATGGGGCCCGGCTGCGGGAACATCTGGAGAGCTTCGGCCTGATGTTCGGGGCGGACGGCGCCCCGCTGCACTTCGGACGCTCCCTCACCTACCGTTTCGCGGCGGGCGCGGCGGTCGGTATGGGCGCGGTGTCCGGGCACACCCCCTTGTCCCCCGGCGCGTCACGGCGGCTGGTCAGCGGTTCGCTCCGCTACTTCCTGGACCGAGGCGCGGCCGGGGACGACGGCCTGCTCAGCCTGGGCTGGCACGGACCTCACGACGCCACCCTCCAGATGTACTCCGGGCCCGCGTCTCCGTACTGGGCTTCCAAGGCCTTCGTCGCGCTGCTGGCCCCGGCGGAGCATCCCCTGTGGACGGACACGGAGGAGCCTGCGCCCAGCGAGGGACCGGACCGCGTGCTGTCGCTTCCCGCGCCGGGCCTGCTGGTCCAGTCGACCCGGGCGGACGGCATCGTGCGGCTGCACAACCACGGAAGCGACCATGTCCGGCCGCACGAGGCCGAGAAGGCGGACGTCTCGGATCCGCTCTACGCCCGCCTCGCCTATTCGACGGCGAGTGGCCCGACCGCCTCGGGGAACACCGCGGACAACCACGTGTCGGTGGCGGTCGGCGGCTCGCGCAGCGCCCGTGTCCGGATCCGCCCGCTGGGAGCGGGGCACGGGGAGGACTGGGGCTGGGCCGCCTCCTGGCATGTGCCGGTCTTCGCCGAGGGCGCTCCGACCGTGCCGGGCCTCCGGGTGGAGAGCGTGACCGTGGTCCGGGGCAGGTACGAACTCCGGGTGCACCGGGTCCTGGGCGCTCCGGCCGGTGCCCGTGCCGAGCAGACCGGATGGGCGACCGACCCCCGCGGCGCGGTGCGTTCCTCGTTGCAGGGGCTGTACGGCTGGGAGGAGCCGGAGGAGGTCCGCGCCCCGCAGGGCACCGCGTACACCCGTTGGGCGGTGCTGCCCCGGCTCGGTGCCGACGTGGAGGGGACGCAGCTGCTGGTGGCGTTGGCCTCACTGACGGCGGAACCCGCCTCCGGGCCCCTCGCTGCGGCGGTGAGCGGGGTGAACGTCGACGGGGACACCGCCGAGGTCGCCTGGGCCGAGGACGGTGCGCTCACCCGCGTCTCGTTCGCGCCGCTGGCGGTCACGCACGGCCGGTGACTCCGCTCGGCGGCCCTTCCACCGCCGCGCCCTCGGGCACCGGGCGCTGGATCGGCCGGGCCGTGCTCGGGGCGTCGCACGGGCGAACCCGGTTCCCGGCACGTTCACACCGGTGGCATGTGTGCCCCCGGCGCGCCGGCCGCGTGGACCGCTCAGGGCAGTCCCGGCGGCGCCCGGTGCCGTCTCCGGCGGGTGCCCGCCGGAGACGGTGTCCCTCCGGATCAGGCGTCGGTCCGGATCACCACGACGAGGTCGCGTGGCCCGTGGACGCCTTCCACCCGTTCGAGCTCGATGTCGGACGTGGCGGAGGGGCCGCTGATGAGCGTCGTCGGCCGCCGGGGTTCGAGCCGGGCCACCGCCTCGGGGACGCCGACCACGACGGTCGAGAGGTCGACGACGCACACATGCAGGTCGGGTACCAGGGACAGTGCCCGCCGGCCCTGGTCGGGTGATCCGTCCAGGAAGATCGTGCCGGTCTCGGCGCAGCTGACGGCGGAGCCGGTCACCACACCGTCGAGGGTGCCGAGACTCGGTGCCGGGATGTCCGCCGAGTCCCGCTGGACCTCGCCGTCGTAGCCTCCGAGCCACTGCTCGTCCAGTCCGTCCGGCACACCGATCCGCCGGGCCTCCCGGTCCCGGAGTATCCCCCCGATCACCTCGGCGGTGCGGTCACTCGTGCAGGGGTGGACCTGCGCCTTGTAGTCGACCAGCCGGTCGGTCAGGAGCGCCAGCCGTTCGGCGTCGGGCAGCGTCCGCCCCGTCCGGTACGCGCGGGGAACCGCGGCCACGGGGCCCGGCGCCAGGGCGAGGGCGTCCCGGATTCTGCCGAGCACCGTGTCCCGCGCGGTGGGGGTGGTGGTCACTGGTCCTCCTCCGTTTCCCGGGAGACACGACGGGCGCCCTCCTCGGTTGCCGACCGCATGACCGCCGCGCCCTCGGCCGAAGCGAGCCAGGCGCGGAAGGTCTGCTTCGGCGGGACGGCGGTGTCCCGGCTGTCGCTCCAGCCGTCGAACGGGGCGGGCAGGCGCGGAAGTCGTCCGTCCCTTCCCACGGCCCGTCCGAGGCCGGCCGCCTTCTGTGCCGCCGTGTAGAGTCCCGGCTTCCTCATGACGCCGGCGGCCGCCTTCATGGCCAGCTTCTCCGCCGTCGTGCCGGACCGTTCGGTGTGCTGGTGGCGCAGCTCGACCAGCATCGAGGGGATGTCGATCTTCACCGGGCAGGCGTCGAAGCAGGCTCCGCAGAGGCTGGAGGCGTACGGGAGCGAGCTGTTGGGGTCGTCCTTCGCCGCGTGCATCCCGGCGAGCTGCGGGGTGAGGACGGCGCCGATCGGGCCCGGATACGTCGATCCGTAGGCGTGGCCGCCGGCCCGTTCGTACACCGGGCAGACGTTGAGGCAGGCCGAGCAGCGGATGCAGTTGAGCGCCTCGCGGCCGACGGTGTCCGCCAGGGCGGCGGTGCGTCCGTTGTCGAGGAGGATCAGATGGACGTTCTGCGGCCCGTCACCCGGCGTCACTCCCGTCCACATCGAGGTGTACGGGTTCATCCTCTCGCCGGTGGAGGAGCGCGGCAGCAACTGGAGGAAGATCTCCAGGTCCTGATAGCGCGGCAGGACCTTCTCGATGCCCATCACGGTGATCAGGGTGTCCGGCAGGGTCAGGCACATCCGGCCGTTGCCCTCCGACTCCACGACGGCGAGGGTGCCCGTCTCCGCGATGCCGAAGTTGGCTCCGGAGACCGCCACCCTGGTCGTCATGAACTTCTCGCGCAGATAGGCGCGGGCGGCTGCCGCGAGATGCGCGGGCACGTTGTCGAGGTCGGGGTCGACGCCCGGGATGTGGTCGAGGAAGATCTGCCGGATCTCGTCGCGGTTGCGGTGGATGGCGGGAACCAGGATGTGCGAGGGCTTGTCGTCCGCCAACTGGACGATGAGCTCGGCGAGGTCGGTCTCGTACGGGGTGATGCCCGCCGCTTCGAGATGCTCGTTGAGGCCGATCTCCTGGGTGGCCATGGACTTGACCTTGATGACCTCGCTGCTGCCGGTCTGCCGGATCAGCCGGGTGACGATCTCGTTGGCCTCGACGCCGTCGCGCGCCCAGTGGACGGTGCCTCCGTGCTCCGTGACCTTCCGCTCCAGCTGTTCGAGGAGCTCGGGCAGCCGGTTCATCGTGTCGGTCTTCACCGCCGAGCCGGCGTCACGCAGCGCCTCCCAGTCCGGCAGCTCGCCCGTGACGTTGAGGCGCTTGGACCGGATGGTGCGCGTCGCCCGGCCGAGGTTGCGGCGCAGTTGGTCGTTGCGGAGCTCGTCGTGCGCGGCCGCGGGGAACTTCCGGTCGCCGCGCAGATTTCCCGTTCCGTACGGGGAACGGGGCGGGGCGGCCGGCATGCCGAGGAACGTACTCATCGGGCGGCCTCCATCAGGGAGTAGGGCGCGGTTCGCGTGGAACCCAGGATCTGGGCGAGGTGGAGGGTGCGCGTACCGGACCGGATACGGGAGAGTCCGCCGCCGATGTGCATCAGGCAGGAGGAGTCCCCGGCAGCGCACACATCTGCCTTGGTGTCGGCGATGTGGCGCATCTTGTCCTGGAGCATCGCGGTGGAGGTGTCGGCGTTCTTGAGGGCGAACGTGCCGCCGAAGCCGCAGCAGGAATCGGCCTCGGGGAGTTCGACCAGATCGATCTCCTCCACCGCGCGCAGCAGCCGCAGTGGCTTGTCGCCGACCTTGAGCATCCGCAGCGAGTGGCAGGTGGGGTGATAGGTGACCCGGTGCGGGAAGTAGGCGCCGACCTGGGTGACGCCCAGGACGTCGACGAGGAGCTCGGAGAGTTCGTAGGTCTTCGCCTTCACGGTCGCGACTCCGGAACGCAGCGCGGCATCGCCGTAGCGCTCGGCGACGATCTCGTGCTGGTGCCGGACGGATCCGGCGCACGAGCCGGAGGGCATGACGACCGCGTCGATCGAGGCGTCACCGAACTGCTCGGCGAAGTTGCGCACCAGGGGAACGGGCTCGCGCTGGTAACCGGTGTTCACGTGCATCTGCCCGCAGCACGTCTGCCCCGGCGGGAAGACGACCTCGTGTCCCAGGCGGGCGAGCAGCACCGCCGTGGATTTCACCGCCTCCGGGAAGAGCGTGTCTCCCAGGCAGGTGGCGAAGAGTCCGATGCGCATGGGACCTCCTCGATCTTTATGGTCCGACCATACTAGCCTCGGTCCTCATCGGGAAGCGTGGCGACGGGATGTTCCCGCCGGGCGCGGAGGCGGACGGCGGGACGAGTTGCGAGGGGCGGGGGGCGGGGGGCGCGTGGGCACCCCCGACCCGGTCCGCCGGCGGCACGGTTCGGGAGCGCGGACGTCAGCAGCCCGGATCGGATGCCGTCTCCGTGCGGTGGACGGTGTCCGGCCGGCCCGCACCGGAACCGGCTACGCGCTCCCGGACAGCAGCCCGGTGTCGATGACCTCTGCGGCAAAGACGGCGCCGCGGCTGTTCTGGTGGATGTGGTCGTAGGTCCTCGGCGACAGGCCCGTCTCACCGCGAAACCGCTCGGTGAGGTGTCGATGCCTCCGGGTCCGGTGACACCCCCCGGATCGTGAACAACAAGGGGCAAGTCATGCCGGACCCGGAGGCCGGCGGCCCCGTTGCAGCACCGCGAAACAGATGACGGGGGGCGTAGCGGCGATCGGGACGCCGGTAGCCGGTCAGCAAGGGCACGCCGCGTTCGACGGCCCGACTACCTCTCGGCGGTCTCGGCGGTCTCGGCCGTCTCGGCCGTCTCGGCCGTCTCGGCCGTCTCGGCCGTCTCGGCGACCAGGGTGCCGTGAAGCCCTCGGATGTGCAGCTCGACAAGGTCCGCCGCTTCCCCGCCCCGGCCCTCGCGGACCAGGCGGAGCAGCCGCTCGTGCTGCGCGTTGAGCGCGGCCGCCGTCGTAGGCCAGTCCTCGGTGTCCTCGAGCGCGCGCAGGATCAGCGGGCGGACCGATTCCCGTACCGCGGAGGTGAGCGTGGAGGTGAGCGCGTTGCCCGAGCTTCCGGCGATGAGGACGTGGAAGCGGGTGTCGAGGTCGTTGAATTCGGCCACGCCCACGTCCGTCTCCGCCATCCGCCGGACCAGCTCGCCCGCCTCGTCGAGGTCTTCGGCCCGGGCATGGCGCGCGGCCGCGTCCCAGCTCGAGCGCTCGAGCACGACCCGCGCCTCGAGCACGTCGTGCAGGCTGTAGCTGCCGAGCGCGAAGTGGAGCCGCAGCAGCCGCCCCAGCGCGTCGTCGGGGTTGCGCACGATGCGCGCCCCGGAATCCGGGCCACGGCCTGGCTGGGCCACCAGGACGCCGATGGTCTCCAGGACCCTGAGTGCCTCGCGGAGCGCCGACCTGCTGACGCCCAGGACCGGCGCGAGTTCGCGCTCGGGCGGGAGGCGGTCGCCCGCCTTGAGCTCACCGGCGAAGACCCGCTCCTCGATGCTCTGGAGCACCAGTTCGTGCGTGCGGGACTGCCGTACGGGTTGCCACTCGACGGGCATCGGCTACTCCCTGCTCCGGGCGGTACACATGCGCCGACTATGTCACACAGGCCATGTGGTCGGACCAAAGAGCCGAGGCTTGACCGAAGAACGGAGCCTTCGGGACACTTCGGGCATGCGGCGGGCGCGGCGGCCGGGGAGTGACCGCGACCACCCTGTGCGTTTCATACGATTCTCACCCGGTGCGCTTACGGTGCTCCCGTGACGCAGACGACTCCGCCCGGCTGGCATCCAGACCCCGGGCACTCAGGGACCGGCCCCGTTCAGGAACGCTGGTGGGACGGCGGTCGATGGACCGACGAGCTCCGGATACCCCCCGCGGTGATCCGGCGCCGGCGCATACGCATCGGCGCGGGAATCGCCGCCGGTGTCATCGTCCTCGCCGCCGTCGGGGGCGGCGGCTACGCGCTCGGCACCCGTTCGGACGACGCCACCGCCTCGGCCCCCTCGGACACCCCCCGCTTCCCGGACTCCCCCGGCGGAGGAGACCGGAGCGAGGGCGGGCAGGGAGAACGCGGTCAGGGCGACGGAGGGCAAGGTGAGGGCGGCCAGGGCGACGGAGGCCAGGGCGGCGGACAGATGCCCGAGACCGAGGACGGGTACGCCACCGACGCGGCCAGTGGCATCAGCATTCCCGTCCCCGACGGCTGGACCGGCCAGTCGGGCCCGGTCGGCGCCGGAGTGACGACCGGCGAGTACGCGTGCCCCGGGGACACCGGCGAGAAGTGCGTACGCGGAGGCGTGTTCTCCGCACCGGCGCAGGCCTTGAAGAACAAGGCGACCACCGCGAAGGCCGCCGCCGAGGGCGACATCAAGGCCAACGCCGAGGAGTCCTACGGCGAGAAGATCTACGGCGGGATCACCTCCCACGAGGTGCTCAAGTCCGAAGCCGTCACGGTCGCCGGGCAGAAGGGCTACGCGGTGCGCTGGAAGGTGGTGACGAAGAACGGCGACGACGGCTACGTGGAATCGCTCGCCTTCCCCTCCCCCAACATCAAGAACATGCTGGTGGTGATCCGGTCAGGCTTCGACGTCAACGCCAAGGCACCGAAGCTCTCCGTGCTCGACGACATCACCGGGGGCATCAAGAAGGCGGAGGGCCTGGGCGCCTCCTCCGGGTCCGGCAGGACCGCCTGACGTTCAGCGAAAGCCATGAGGCCGCATCGGACCTTCCGATGCGGCCTCCGCTCGTTTCTGCCGACTCCACCACCGCCGACCTGGGCTGACGGCCCGTCGCACGCCCCTGCCGCACGAGCAGTCGGCGCCCGGGTGCAACCGATGTATTACGAAAACAGTCTTCGACCATCGAGAGGCCGTTCACTTCTCAGGACACCCATCGCCCGACCACGTCCCACAGAGGTCCATTTCCATGTCACTCTCCCCCCACCGTGCCGTCCGCACCACCGCCGTCGTACTGGGCACGGCCGGACTGATCGCTCTGGGCTCCGCACCCAGCGCGTTCGCCGACCGGAACGCACCGGATCTCGCCCTGGGCGGCATCGCGCCCGTCGGTGGAGTGAAGCCGGGCAGTACGTTCGACCGGCCGGTCGTCGTGGCGAACAACGGCACCGCGAGCGCCGACAAGGTCTGGGTGCAGTACTCGGTCACCCGTGGCCTGGACTACGCCGACGTTCCCTCCAACTGCCGGACGCACGCTGTGCCTTCGTACGACGAGATGACGGCCAAGTCGAACGTGGTGTGCGCGTTCGACCAGGAGCTGGAGCCGGGCAGGGCCTACACACCCGAGACTCCGCTGGCCGTCAAGGCACTGGGCAACGCCCTCAACGACGTACTGCGGGTGAGCGTCTGGGACATCGATCCGCCACTGGACGACGCCGCCACCCCTCCGGTGGCCGGAACGGCCCCGGCGGTACAGCTGGTGGAAAGCCACGCAGGCGGCGAGGCCACCGAGGAGGCGGTGGACGTGCCCGTCTCGTCGGTCAACACGGCGGACTGGCAGGTCCAGGGCGCCGACCTCACGGGCAGCGTGGGCGATGTGGTGACCCTGAAGGTGAAGTTCACCAACGCGGGCCCCGCCTGGGTGCTGACGGACGAGGGGGACCCCGTTCGCCAGGTCCTGATCACGCCTCCCGCCGGAACGTCGGTCGTCAAGGGCGACGGATTCTGCGACGCCGAGGACGGGACGTACGTCTGCGGCACCGCCCAGCGGTGGGTCGACGAGGGAGAGGGAGGCCTCTACACCTTCCAGCTGAAGATCGACGAGCGGGTGCCCGGCGCCAAGGGCTCGGTGGCGCTGGCACCCCATGAGCGGCCCTTCGACCCGGAGAAGGACAACGACAAGGCCGACATCACCCTGGACGTGAAGGACTCCGGTTCGACCGGCGGGACGAGCCACGACGGCTCGGGCTCCGGCTCGGGCTCCGGCTCGGCCGGCGGTAACCAGCCGGGCGCACAGGGCGGCGGCGAACTCGCCGACACCGGCGCCTCGTCGACCGCCGTGGGCACCGCCGCAGCGGCCATGATCGCGGCCGGCGGGGTCCTCCTCGTCAGGCGTCGACGCGGTACCCGCGCCCAGGTCTGACGGGTCGCCTCCGGCGACGCGGGTCCCGACGGCCGCGGTCCGGCGGCCCCTCGCGGCCCGGCCGTCCCGCCGCGCGCCGCCCGTGCACGGGGAACCGGCGCCCGTGCATGAGGGACCGGCACGACCCGCGCCGCCTGCGCATGAGGAGACCGCCGGTACTGCCCGTACCGGCGGTCTCCTCATGGGCGCGGGTCCCGGGCCGGGCACCGCGCCGGCTCACTGCTCGCGGGGCACCCGGGTGGCCGTGTCGAGGTAGAACGAGTCGATGCTCTGCACGGCCTTCTCGAACTCGTCGAGGTTGACGGGCTTGGTCACGTACGCGTTGGCGTGCCTGCCGTACGCACCGGCGATGTCCTCGGGCGCGGACGAGGTGGTGAGGACCACGACGGGGATGCTCTGCAGGTTCTCGTCGGTCTTGAGGATCTGCAGCAGGTCCCGCCCGTTCATCCGGGGCATGTTGAGGTCCAGGACGATGAGGTCGGGACGCACACTGCCGGGAGCACGCAGGTGCTCCAGCGCCGCGACCCCGTCGGCGACCTGCACCAGGTTGCGCGTACCTCTCTCCGAAAGAGCCTCCTCGATGAGCATGGCGTCGGCCATGTCGTCCTCGACCAGCAGAACGTCGTAAGGACGGGCGGGTGCGGTCATCATCGGGTGCTCCGTTGGCTTGTCTTGAGAGTGGTCGAAAAGTCCGGGCCAGCGCTTACGGGCGCCCTGCCGGGTGATACCGCAGGCGTCACCGAGCTGCGGATACCCCGCACCCGCCCTCGCGGCGTCGGCGGCCGCCCTCAGCTGAAGGCGTTCCGCGGTCAGCCGCACCTGGTCGAGCACGTGGAGCAGCGCGAGGCCCTCCGTGGGATCGGGTCCCTGGGCCACGTCCTCTCGCGGCGCGACCCGCAGGTCGAGGAGACGCCGGGTGAGACGGTCGGCGAGATCCGTGACCGCCGCGTCCATGAGCGTCACCGAGTCCTGCGAGGTCGTCATCGATGCGAAGTGCGCGAAGTTCCTGCCCGGCATACCCGGCACTCTAGGCGCCCGGGACGGGGCTCGACAACAAGGGTTGTCTCCGTACCTCTAAAGTATGCACACTGCACCCCGATGTGGGGGAGTCGTGAAGGCAGCCGAAGGGATACGAGATGACTGGCGAAGCGGGGGTGCCACGCCCGCGCGGTCTCTCCACGTGGACGACCCGGCAATGGCTTCGCTCGGGGGTGGCGGCATCCCTGGTGGTGCTCACGCTCCTCGGGCTGACCGGTGGATGGGTCCTGGGACGGACCGCCACGATCAGCGAGGAACTGGTGGACGTGAAGTCCCCCGCCCTGACGACCTCGATCCGCCTGGAATCGGCCCTGCTCGACCAGGAGACCGGGATCCGCGGCTACGGACTCACGGGGAACGAGGAGTTCCTGGTCCCCTACCGGCAGGGCCTCCAGGACCAGAAGACGTACACCGCCGAGCTGGCGCGACTGCTCGACGGTGAAGCCCCGGGTTCCGCGGCCGTCGAGAGGACCACGCGGAACTGGCAGGAGCGGATAGCCGACCCGGTCGCCGCCTCCCCGGCCGGTGCCGCCTCCCCCCTGGCCGCCGCCCGGGCCGCCGAGGGCAAGGCAGCGTTCGACGACGTCCGCGAGGCGCTGGCCGAACAGCAGGAGCAGCTCCGGGCGGACCGCGTCGAGGCGCGCACGGACCTGCTGGCCACCTACGACCTGCGGAACTGGGTCTTCTCGGCGATCGCCCTGGTCATCCTGGTCCTTGCCGGGCTGGTCTTCGAGGGCATGCGCCGGGGCATCACCACCCCCCTGGAGAAGCTGGGCGCGGACGCACGCAGGGTGGCGGACGGCGACTTCTCCCACACCATCCTGCCGAGCGGTCCCGCCGACGTGCGACGCCTCGGTACCGAGATCGAGTCGATGCGGCAACGGCTCCTGCGTGAGCTGGCCTTCACCGAACAGGCACGGTTGCTGCTCGACGCGCAGGCCGCCGACCTCAAGCGGTCGAACACCGAACTGGAGCAGTTCGCGTACGTGGCCTCCCACGACCTCCAGGAGCCGCTGCGGAAGGTGTCGAGCTTCACCCAGCTCCTCCAGCGGCGTTACGGCGGAGCGCTCGACGCCCGCGCGGACCAGTACATCGACTTCGCCGTCGACGGCGCGAACCGCATGCAGACGCTCATCAACGACCTGCTCGACTTCTCCCGGGTGGGCCGGGTCCACCACACCCACCAGGATCTCGACCTCGACGCGGTCCTGAAGAGCACCCTGTCGTCGCTCAGCATGAGCGTCGAGGAGTCGGGCGCCGTGATCACCCACGACCCGCTGCCGACTCTGGTGGCGGACCCGACCCAGATGGGGATGCTCTGGCAGAACCTCATCGGCAACGCGGTGAAGTTCCGCCGCCCCGACGAGGCCCCGGTGATCCACGTCTCCGCGGAGCGGGACGGCGAGCTGTGGCGCTTCGCGGTCACGGACAACGGCATCGGCATCGCTCCGGAGTACGCCGAGAAGGTGTTCGTGATCTTCCAGCGTCTCCACACCAAGGACGCGTACAGCGGCAGTGGCATCGGCCTGGCGATGTGCAAGAAGATCGTCGAGTTCCACGGCGGCACCATCGAGATCGACTCCACGTACACAGCGGGCGCCCGCATCGTCTTCACCCTCGCCACGGTTCCTCCGGAGAACGCCGGACTGCCGGCGGACGCCGCGTCGCCCGGCGCGTCCCCGGAGCCGGAGACGGAGTCCGGGACCGGGACCGGGCAGCACAGGCTGGAGCGGACTTCGTGAGACCGTCACCGCAGGACGATCCCCTGTACCGGATCGTGCTGATCGAGGACGACGCGGCCGACGCGCTCCTCGTCGAGGAGTTGCTGTACGACACGGGTCTGCGTTTCGCCCTGACCACGGTCAGGACCCTGGCCGAGGCCCGTGTCGAACTGCCGGCCCGGGAGGCCGACTGCATCCTCCTGGACCTGCACCTCCCGGACCTGACCGGGACGTCCGGGGTCACGGCGATCCGCCGGCTCGCCCCGCACACCGCGGTGATCGTCCTGACCGGCATGTCGGAGACGCAGGCCGGCCCCGACGCCATGGCGGCGGGAGCCCAGGACTACCTCGTCAAGGGGAACGTCGACGCGGACCTGCTGGGCCGCACCGTGCGTTACGCCGTCTACCGCAGCCAGACCGAACGTGCGAGCGCCGAGGCGCAGGCCACGCGGCTGCGCGCCGAGGAGAACGCCCGGCTGGAGCGCGGGCTGCTCCCCCGGCCGATGCTCGCGACGAGCACGGTCACCGTCACCACCCGCTACCTGCCCGGGCGGGACCAGGCCCTGCTCGGCGGGGACTTCCTCGATGTCGTCGAGGGTGACGACGGGCTGCTCCACGCGGTGGTGGGCGACGTCAGCGGACACGGCCCCGACGCCGCGGCCCTCGGTGTCTTCCTGCGCATAGCGTGGCGGTCCCTGGTCCTCGGCGGCCACCGGGGCACGGATCTTCTGCACCTGCTCGAACGCATCCTCATCGCGGAACGCGGCACCCGGTCCATGTTCGCCACCTGCGCCCTCCTCTCCCTGGACCGGGCGGCGGGAACCGTCGTCGTACACCTCGCCGGGCATGACGTGCCCCTGCTCACCACCGCGACCGGAACGGAGGCGACGGACGCGGCTCACGGCATCGCCCTCGGGATCGCGCCGGAGCTCCGCTTCTGGCCGGAGAGTGTGATCAGGCTCCCGCCCACCGGTGCCCTGACCCTCTTCACGGACGGCCTCACCGAGGGGCACAGCGGGACGGAGGACGGCGAACGCCTGGGGGTGGACGGGCTGCTCACTCTCATCGAGAGGCTGCCCGTCTCGGACCCCGGCGCCCACCTCGACCTCCTGATAAAGGAGACCCGTGCCCTGAACGCCGGCCGTCACACCGACGACCTCGCCGTGCTGCGTCTGGACTGGCACACGCCGGAGACGTCCGGCTGAACGGCACGCCCCGGCCGTAGCCGGCCGGCGCGAGCGGGGCAGGAACGGCTCAGCGCGCGGGAACGTGCCGCACCTGCTGCAGAGCGGACAGCGCTTCGTCCAGCCCCGCGGGCCTCAGCAGCCCCGGCGTGGCAGGTCCCGCCCACCCCGGCCCCAGGGTCAGCACCACAGGGCGCCTGCGCGCTCCGCGGACACCCCACTCCATGGAGGCCACATGTCTGGCCAGGGGTCTGCTCGCGGTCGTACGCGACTGGGCCCAGAGCCCGACCGCCGCGGGTCCCGTTCTGCGTACGGCCTCGATGAGCGGCTCCACGGGCATGGAGGCGCCGAAGTTCCGGAAGGGCACGCCGCGCTCCGCCAGGGCGGCGGCGAGCACCTCCAGCGGCAGCGTGTGGTCCTCGCCCGGGACGCAGGCGAGCAGGGCGGTGACACCCTTCGGTCCGGGAGGAGCGGGCGGGGCCGCTCTCCTGAGTGCGCCGACGACGTGCCACGACAAGAGGTGCTCGACCTCGACGTACCGCTCCCCCGAGGTGTCCCACTTGCGTCCGACCGACTGCAGCGACGGCATGATCACCTCGGTCCAGGCGGAGACCAGTCCGTGGTCGGCGATCACGGCGTCCAGCAGCTCGTCGATCGCTCCGGAGTCGAGCCGCAGAGCGGCGCGGGCCAGCCCCCGGCACTCCGGTCGCACCTGATCGGGCCGGTCACCGGTCGGGGACCGGTCCGGGGCTCCGGGAGCCGGCGAGGGGCCGGAGGGATCCGAGGGCCACGGAGGCCCGGCGGAGGGGCCCGGGGCCTCCCGCGCCGCCTCGGCCGCCTGGGCGGGCGGCAGACCGGTGGCCGTCAGCGCGCACATGTGCTCCAGGCGTGCCAGGTCCGGCGCTGTCCATCGCCGGTGTTCGCCGGCCCTGCGCCGGACAGGGCCGAGGCCGTACCTCCGGTCCCAGGAGCGCACGGTGGTCGCGGCGACCCCGAGCCGCCTGGCGACCTCGCCCGTCGTCAGGCCTCCGCCGTGCCGCCCCGCAGCCTCAGGGAAAACCATACTTTTCACCATACGACGCACAAACGAGGCATGTTGCCTCGCGTCACCCGCCCGTCGAAGACTGAGGCGCACGGGAGCCGCCGGTCCCGGCGACGCCTCCCCACCCGCTGCTCGATGATCTCCCCGCCAGGAGCACGAGACGATGCACACGACCGAGACTCCCACCGGACGCACCGCTCCCGTCGGCGAGATCATGTCGGACGAAGACGAGTTGGCACGTTCCTTCGCCGCCTTCGACGAGCGGGCCTTCGCCGTGGTCCACAGCCGTTGGCGTCCACTCGTCCACGCCATGGCGGCGCGGGCGCTCGGCGACGCGCAGGAGGCCGAGGACGTGACCCAGCAGGTCTTCCTGGCGGCCTGGCTCGGCCGCGGGCGCTTCCGCCCTGAACAGGGTGCTCTCGGTGCCTGGATATCGGGCATCGCTCATCGAAAGACCGCCGACGCCCTCGCGGCCAGGGCGAGGCGGGCACGCCTCGTGGAGGCGGCAGGCCGCACACTCGCCGTGGCTCCCGCCCCCCGGACGGGCGGCGTCCCGGACGGCGCGCTCGACCGCGTGGTCCTCTCCGGCGAGCTGGTGCGCCTGCCCCGCCCGCAGCGTCAGGTGCTCCGCCTGGCCTTCTACGAGGACCTCACACACGTCCAGATCGCGGAACGCACGGGCATCCCCCTCGGCACGGTCAAGAGCCATGCGCGCCGCGGGCTGCACCGGCTGCGCGACCGGATCGGATCCGGTGGCCTCGCGGCCTGAGCGCCGTAGCGGCACGGCCGGCCGTAGCGCCGTAGCGGCACGGCCGGCCGGATCACGGCAGCCGGCGAGGGCGGCCCGGTGAGCGGGGCAGGGACAGGACCGGGGTATGCGGAGTACGCGTGACCGCATCCTCCGCCGATCTCGTACGGTTGACGGTGACGTGAGAGATTCCCGCGCCCAGCCCGAGCGATCCGACCGGTCTTCCGGCGGCACCGATGCCGTCCAGGACGGCCTCTTCGGCGTCGCGGATCTCCACGTCGGCGGGGGCGGCGGCCCCGGCGGCCCTCCCGGAGCGGCCGGCCCGTTCTTCCGGGATTCCGTGGAGGCGCGTCGACTCCTTTCGGTGCGCGAGATCCACGCGGAGCCCGCAGCTGCGGCCTCACCGCGCGGGCAGCAGATCCTCGCCCGCTTCCCCGACGCCGAGGTGATCCCGGTCGACTCCCACTGGCTCGTCCCCGAGCTGCACGGGAACCGGGGCAACGCCGAGCGGTGGGTCAGGATCAAGAGCACCGTCCTGGTGCTCGGCGAGAAGAAGACACTCACCGTCAGGGCGAACGGCCGGTCGGCGAACTGGATCGCCCCCGGGGCCTCCAACGGGTGCGCGATGGCCTGCGCCTACTGCTACGTCCCCCGGCGCAAGGGCTACGCCAACCCGGTCACCGTGTTCACCAACATGGACGGCATTCTGACCCGGCTCGCCCGGCACATCGCGGCCCAGGGGCCCAAGAAGGAGCCGGATCAGTGCGATCCGCGGGCCTGGGTCTACGACATCGGGGAGAACGGCGACTGCTCCGTCGACGCCCTGATCAGCGACAACACCGCGGACCTGGTGCACGCCTTCTCGGCCTGGCCCGGCGCCAAGGCGTCGTTCGCGACCAAGTTCGTCAACCCGGACCTCCTGCTGCTCCAGCCGCGCGGGCGCACCCGCGTACGGTTCTCGCTGATGCCACCGGACGACTCACGTCTGCTGGACATCCGCACGAGCCCCGTCGAGAAGCGGATCGCCGCCGCCGCGGACTTCGTGGAGGCCGGATACGAGGTGCATTTCAACCTCTCCCCCGTGGTCGTGCGCCCCGGCTGGAAGGAGGCGTGGGGGCAGCTGCTCCAGCACATGGACGAGGTCCTGCCGCAGGCCGTCAAACGCCAGGCGGCCGCCGAGGTCATCATGCTGACGCACAATCAGGATCTGCACGACGTCAACCTCCTGTGGCACCCTCGCGCCGAGGAGGCCGTCTGGCGCCCGGAACTCCAGGAACCGAAGCTCTCGCAGAACGGCAGCTGGAACGTGCGCTACCGGGGCGCCGTCAAGGCGGCGTCGGTGGAGACCGTCCGCCGCCTCGTGGCCGAGAACGCCCCCTGGCTGCCCATCAGATACGCCTTCTGAGACGGCCCGCCCAGGCGGGGACCACGGCTCAGGACGCGGGCATCAGCACCGTGTCGACGAGCTGGACGGTCGCGTTCTCCGTCTCCAGGTCACCGCAGACGATCTTCGCCGAGTCGTTCACCGTGAAGTTCTCGCCCGATCCGGAGGTCGTGATCTCACCGCCCTGGAGTGTCTTGAAGGTGCCGTTCGGCAGTTGGTCGACGGTCACCTTCTCGCCCACCACGTGGTAGTTGAGCAGACTCTTCAACTGCTCCTCGTCGTTGAGGATCTTGTCGAGATCGGCCTTCGGGATCTTCT
Organism: Streptomyces sp. NPDC059166; assembly: GCF_042755185.1. Lineage (NCBI taxonomy): Bacteria > Bacillati > Actinomycetota > Actinomycetes > Kitasatosporales > Streptomycetaceae > Streptomyces > Streptomyces sp. NPDC059166. The sequence continues at coordinate 79,313 of NZ_JBHZCI010000035.1, forward strand.
CGAAGGCGTCGTTCGTGGGCGCGAAGACCGTGATGTTCTCAGCCTTGTTCAGCGTGTCGACGAGACCGGCCTTCTGCACCGCGCTGACCAGCGTGGACAGTTCGGGGTTGTTGGCTGCCGCGGTGGCGACCGGATCGTCCGCCATGCCGGAGGCGCTCCCCTCGCCGTCGGCGGGCAGCGAGGAGCACGCGGGGCCGAACGGCTCCGCGGCCGAGCCGGCCTGTGCGGCGGGTGCGGCGGCGACGAGTCCGAGAGGTACCAGCAGCGCTCCGGCTCCGGCGACGGCGAGTCCCTTGAGACGGCTGTTGACGGCGGTCATGACCTTCACCTCTGATCTGAGTGGCGGCGGGCTCCTTGCACGGCCCGCCACACCCCTTACTTCGCTCCCCGCCCGCTCCCTGGATGCAGGTGGTCGGAGGCGAACCGGCCTACGCGCTCCGGGCGACGCACCCGCCCCCGCGCCCCGGACACCCGACGACCGCGCCCGCCTCGCCCGGTCGACGCACAATCGATGCGACAGGCGGCGGGGGCCCTCCCGGAGAATCGTGGGTGGTCCGGGCGTGGTCCGGTGCCCCGCCCGGTTCCGGAGCATTCGCGCTCCGATCACCTCCGGTCGGGAGAGAACGATGATCGTCAAGAAACTGCACGAGAGCGGTCTGACCAGTGAGCACGTCTACACCGCCGCCTTCGCCTCCATCGGCCTCTCCTTCGTCTCGTGGCTGGGCTCTGTGAAGCTGGAGCAGCAGGGGTACGCCCGCGCCGACCGCTGGGGCATCTTCATCGGCGAGTGGGCCCCGACCTTCTTCGGTCTCGGTCTGGCGCTGAGCCGCTACGAGGAGAGGGACGCGCGCGAGGGGGCGGAATCGGTCTCGTAGGGCCTGCGCCCCGCGGCGATCGGCACACGCCGCTCCGCCGGACTCCCGGTCACCACCGGCCGGCACCGACGAGGACGCCGACCCCCCTGAGGTGAGGCGGCCGGCGGTGCGCCGTCCTCACGCGACGCGGTCTTGTGCCGGCAAGCGCACCCGGGGAGCATGTGCCCCGGGGGTGGGTGCCTGTGCACGACGGACCGCGTGACTCACTCGACGTGGGCGACGCCTCGCCGGTGATCCCGTCCCCACGGGCCTACTGGGAGCCGCACTGGGCGAGCGGCCGCCGCTACCGTGGGATCGACGGCCGCGAGGAGACGCTGCTCGCCGAACACCTCGGCCCCGGCCACGGCCGGCCCGCTCTGGACATCGGCTGCGGTGACGGCGCTCTCGCACGCCATCTGCACCACCGGATGGGTTACCGCGCCACAGGCGTCGACTGCGCCCCGAGCGCTGTCGTCCTGGCCTCCGGACAGGACTCCCGCCCCGGCACGAACCCCGTCTGGCGGTGCACCGACTTCGGTGCGGACGACCTTGCCTCCCTGCCGCACCCGGCCTACGCGGTCATCACCTGCCGGCTGGTCTACCGATGGGTGGAACCCAAGCCGCAGTTCCTCGACCGCGTACGCCGGCTGCTCGCACCCGGCGGCTGCTTCTGGGTCGTCACCGAGATCGAGGGCCGCCGGGAGCGGACCGACCCGCTCCACCACCTCGGGATCACAGCCTCGGAGGCCGAGATCCTGACCGCCGGCTGGTCGGCCGTCCGGACCGCCGAACTCGACGTACTGCGCTGCTACGCACTGAAGCCCTGAGACCCGTCGGAATCCGTTCCTCCTGGGAGAAGCCGTGACCGCATCACCGGCGAACCAACAGGCCTGGACCCTCTACGGACAGAGGCAGCTGGACCACGGCTACACACCGCCGGTCCCCGACCGGATCGACTGGGGGTTCGGCGGCGGCCACGGCGCCGAGGCGCTCGGCCCCGTCCACGGCAAGCGCGTGCTGGACATCGGCTCCGGGCCGGGCCATCACGCCGTCCACCTGGCCCGGGCGCACGGCGCCCTCGTCGACGGTGTCGACCTGTCCCCCACCCAGCACCGCCGCGCGATGCAGGCCCACAGCGACGAGCCGGGGGTCCGCTTCTTCCACTCGGACGTCGCGGAGCACCTTCGGAAGTCCCAGCCGTACGACGCCGCCTACAGCGTCCGCAGCGTCGCCTGCATCGACCCGTCGGATCTGCTTCCGGCCCTTCGGCACGGTCTCACGGCGAACGCGCCGCTCGTCTTCAGCGCCCTGCACACCGACAGCGACGGTGTCGGCCCCTCCGACTCTGTCTCCGCCCGCGAGCTGCCGGTCCGGCTCCGGGACGACGAGCCCATTCCCGTACGGATGTGGGTGCTCGCACCAGGGCTGTGGGAGGAGCTCCTGAGTGGCCACGGCTTCACCGTGGAAGCCGTGGATCTCCTTCCGGCGCCGGGAGACGACAACCCGGCGGTGCTGCAGCTGGTACGGGCGCGCCGGGTACGGACCGGCCACCCGCCCCCTGTTCTGAACAGCACCGGGAAATGAGAGAGGGGGGCGCCCGGGGGCGGCCGGGCGGGCCGCCCGCCCCCCCCCACGCCCCCCCCCCCCCCCCGGGGCGGAATCAAAAAAAAAGGGGGCGGCCGGAGGGGGGGGGGTGGT
>NZ_JBHZCI010000036.1:0-80004 GCF_042755185.1 Streptomyces sp. NPDC059166
CACTTTGTGTGGTGTCTCCGCTTTGTTTCTGTCAGGCTGTGGGCCTTCCGCCCCCCCCCCCCCCCCCGGGGGGCGGGGGGGGGGGGGGGGGGGGGGGGGCCCCCCCCCCCCCGACGCGTGAGTCCGGCGGCGGGTGTCCTCTCGTCAGGGAAGCGCCCTCCTGAGATCGAGGGTGAAGCACAGGCCCGGCTTGCCCGTCAGGACGAGCGTGCCCGCCTCCTGGAATCCGGCCCGTGCCAGCACCGCACGCGAACCCGCGTTGTCAGCCGTGGTCCTGGCGCGCAGCGTGGTCAGGCCGTACTTTCCGGCGGCGAGCGCACAGACCTGACGCACCCCGGCGGTCGCCAGTCCCCGTCCCGCGGCCTGGCGGGCGACGCGGTAGCCGAGCTCGGCCGAACCGTTCCCGACATCCACCAGGTTGACGCGCCCGAGGACGGTGCCGGACCTGTCCGTGAGCACATGGAAGTGGTGCTTCCCCGCCTCCTGCTCCGCGAGCAGGTCGGCGTGACGCCGGTCGAACTCCGCGAAGAAGGCATCCCCTCGGTCCGGGACGGAGGCGGCGAAGTACGCGCGGTTCCGGCGCTCGAACGCGAGCAGGGCAGGTGCGTGATCGGGGCGAAGACGTTCGAGGCCGGCCATACGATGACGCTACCCGCGCCGTGTACCGCTCGGAACAGACGGACCGGCTTGGGGCGGTCCGGTTCCGCGGAGCGGCCTCGGCCCGACCTGGCCGGTGTGCCACACCCTTCAGAGCCGGGCCCCGACCGCCGTGCCGTCCCGGGGCACGAGGAACTCCGGGGCGGAAGGCAGGGAGCCGTCCGCGGCACGTGGGCCGGTGACCTCCGAGGTGTCGGTGCTGAGGACGGAGTCGTCGTCCCAAGTCCCGCCGATATCCCATGAGTTGCCGATGGAAGCGGTGTCCGCCCCCAGGGCGGCGGGACGGCTGTCCGAGACGGCGAGGTTCGCGGTGAGTGCGGCCTGTGCCCCGGCGGTGTCGGCGTCGAAGCCCGTTCCGCCGTTACCGAACGTCGTGTCGTCGCTCAGCGCGAGCGCACCCGGATTGCCGTTGTCGGTGAATCCGTGCCCGGCGTTGCCGAACGCGACCGAGTTCCGCACGGTGTGGCCCACCGCCGGGGCCGGTGTACCTCCACCGAGCTTGAACCCGTTGCCGTCACCGGCGAAGTCCGGGAAGTCCCAGCGGTTGAATCCGTTGCCGTACGAGAGGGTGTCCTCGATCAGTACGGACGAGGTGAACTTCCACGCGTCGAAGCCGTCGTCGACGTTGTTCCAGAGACGGGCGCCGCGCACCACGTTGCCCGTGCCGCCGCCCTCCTTGATCCCGAGGCCGTCCGCGCTCTCCCCGTTCTTCCGGGGGTCGCGGTTGCCGTAGCTGTCGAGGTCGATGATCTGGTTGTCGCTGGAGTCGCCCTGGAGCTGGAACCCGGTTTCGTAGTTGTCGTGGACGGTGAGCCGGGAGAAGACGTTGCCGTCACAGCCGTCGCAGTAGTAGCCGTACGACCCGTTGACGATCTCCAGGCCGGACACCCGCCAGTGCGATGCCTCCTGGTGGATCGCGCCACGCTCGTCCCGGGGGATGCTGCCGCCGACGGGGGTGTGGCTCGCCGGGAGCGCGTCGCCGTCGATGACGACCCGCTCGCCGTCGTAGGCGCCGAGGGTGATCGGCCTCGACTCCTCGCCCGACGTGGTGATGGTGATGTTGTCCACGAGGGCGTAGGTCCCGCCCCGGACCGCGATCACGTCGCCGGGGCCTGCTCGGTCGACCGCCTTCTGGATGGTCCGGAGCGGATCGGCGAGGGTGCCGGCGGCGGCGTCGTCACCGTCGGGGGACACGATGATGGGTGACGCGGCGGCGGACGCCTCGCCCGGTGTCAGGGTGGGGGCGGCGCCCAGGATCACCGCCAGGGACAGAACGACGACGCGCATATCAGTTCCCGCTTCCTCATGAGGTGCTTACGGAAGGACAGTGGTCGCCGGCCCCCGGAACGTTGCCGCACGTGGCTGACGGGCGGTGAGAGACCTGCGAGGACACCTCCGTCAACCGGGATAGTCGGGTCTTCCGTTCGTCAGACAGTGCGAAGGGTGACTTTCTGTCCCCACGCGCGTTGTACGGGGCGTGTCCCCTTCATCTCCCCTCCTGCCCCCCGTCCCGGCCGCGACGGCGGTGCGGGTGACCCCGTTCCTCCTCACCCCCCGTCAGGGTGAGGCGGCCCGTGCGTTCCTGGCGTACCTGGGCTCGCTGCCGCTGAAGGGCGCCGATGCCCACATCCTGGCCGCGGTGGTCGCCATCCGCGCGGCCAGGAGCGGCATCGGGAACCTGACCGGCCAGGATCTGCGCTCTCTCCGGCTGACCGAACCCGAGGCGACCGTGGCCGCCCTGGGCGCTCTGGGCTGGCACGGCCACGAGGCGCTGCTCGGCGGGGACATGGTCACCCCGGTCCCGATCTCCGTGCCGGATTTCGCACCGGGGACCGAGCCGCCGCTGCTGTTCGGGAAGGTGATGCGGTCCCGGGTGTCGGGGTGGACCGTGCGGACCATGGCCGCCAAGCCGGTCAAGAAGGGCTCGCCCGCCGTACGGCTGGCCGCCCTCTATGTCGCGGCGTACGGACCGCCCGACGAGTACGGCACGCTTCCCGGGCACCTTCCGGCGGAGTGCGGGCCCGCCCTTGAGGAACTGCTCGCCAAGGGGTTCCTGCGGGAGCTGGACGGTGAGAGGTACCTGCTGGGCGAGAGCGTGCGGCATCTGTCGGGTACGCGTCCACCGGTGGCCGACACCCCGCGCTCCCGCCCCGAGGAACCGGAGCAGGAGGTGCTGAGCTGGGACGAGTGGAAGGACCGGGCGAGCGTGGCCCTGCGCCGTCATGTCGAGGCGGTGGAGAGCTGCGCCGAGTGCTCGGTGTCCACGGCACGCGTGTCGGAGGCCTTCATGCGCAAGGCGGTTCCCGCCCAGTTCACGGAGAAGGTCCGTACGGCGTACGAGGCATGGGAGGCGAAGTATCCCGACCAGGGGCCCGCAGCCGCGGAGTACACCGCCGATTTCCGCGCGTCCCACGGCCACGGCCCCTCCGTCAAGCAGATGTGCAAGGCGATGGGCTGGGGCAAGATGTCCCGGCAGCTGAGGATCTTCGTCATCCGGCGGCTCATCGCCGAAGGGTGGATCACGAACACGGAGCCCGTGCCCTGGACCCTGCGCCCGGGCAAGGTCGGCCTGGCTCATACCGCCGCCGGGACGATGCCCGCGGACCAGGGAGCACGGGCGCGCTGAGGGGCATCCGCAGACGGGTCCGACGGGGGCAGGTACCGGCTGGAAGGCGCAACCGCGGCTCCGCGTGACAAGCCGGGCCGGGGCCGGACTTGGGCAGCGCCGTGCCCGGGCCGTGGGACGGCAGCCGGGGCCGTCACCTCGAGGAAGGCGATGCCGCAGGGCATCGGCTTCCTCCAGGACGCCGTGACGACAGGGTGTCAGCGTTCGGACAGTTCGGAAGGTGCCTCCTGGACGACCCATCCGTTGCCGTCCGGATCGGTGAAGGTCATGAACGAGTTCCAGGTGTCACCCTTGCCGTCCTCCCAGCCCGTGGCGCCCACATGCCGCACGGGGGAGGCAGCGACCCCCCTGGCCACGAGCTCCTCCCGTGCTGCCTCGATGTCGGTCACGCAGAACTGGAGCCCCTGCAGAGACCCGGGAGCCATCACCTTCTCACCGGGAAACGGGGGCATCCCCTGGAGCATGGCGACGGAACACCGCGATCCCGGGGGAGTCAGCTGGACGATACGCATCCCGGGCGCCACCTCGTCATCGAGGTCGAGATGGAACCCCAGCTTCCCTGCATAGAAGTCCTTCGCCCTGTCCATGTCCGTGACAGGGACAGGGACCACCTCGAGCGTCCAGTTCATCGGAGCCTCCTCGACAGAGCCAGTGAGCCTGGCGGTACGGACCGTCCTCGGTGCTGCCGCGAACGGAGAGGGCCGTGTGAGCCCCGTAGGACCCACCGTGGCCCAGGAGACGACTCCCGCGCACTGCGCAACGCCAGCGGCCCCCGTGCTTCGACCATTCAGGCGTCCGGGGTGAAACGCATGGAATCGGTTCCGGAAGCGGGTGTGCGGCATCTCCGGCGGCGCGGCCGCGGTCCCGGTCGGCGCCGATGCCTGCGGCATCCGCGGACCTGCTCGAGCCGGTCGGCCGAGGGCGACGACGGATCGTGGGCCGGGAACGCCGTTAATCTGTCGCCTTCGATCGCACGGCAACGAGCGCCTGCGACGGATCCTGAGGTGGTGGGCGCCATGAGCGACATGTGGACCGGTGAAAGGGTACGGCTGCGAGCCGTCGAGCCCGAGGACTGGGAAGGCTTCCGTGACCTGGCCCGGAACACACTCGATGTACGCAACGCCGACATGGTCGACCCTCCGCGCTCGGCCGATGGCTTCCGCTCGTGGACGGCGGAGCGGGCCGCTCGCCCGCCGGGGGGTGAGGCGTTCCGTCTGGTGGTGGAGGCGCTGGCCGACCGCTCCTTCGCGGGCTCGGTCACCGTGGGCGAGGCCGACACCCGCGCGGGGCGGTTCAGGACGGGGGTCGAGATCGTCCGCGATCGGCGCCGTAAGGGATACGCGGCCGAGGCGACCGAACTCGTCCTCACCTACATGTTCGCCGAACAGCGCTTCAACAAGTGCGAGGTGGAGGTGTACGCGTTCAACGACGCCTCCCTCGCCCTCTACCGCGGGCTCGGCTTCGTGGAGGAGGGAAGGCTTCGCCAGCACGAGTTCTTCGCGGGCTCCCACCACGACGTCGTGCTCCTCGGAATCACCGCCGCCGAACACTGGGCCACCCACCCACGCCCCTCCGTGCGGTGACCTCACCCGGCGGTGGCGGAAGAGGAGCACGCCGGTCCAGGCCGCTCTTCCGGGCCCCTCACGGAACCGGCTTCGGTCCGTGCCCAGGGGGCGCACGGTCGCCGCTGCGCAGCCTCGAGCCGACTCGCAGCCCTGAGCCGGCCTGTCCGGCGGGCCGTGCCGCGGACGCGGGGTCGGCCGCCCCCCTGGGGGGTGGTCGTCGGTCGACGACGGACCGGGCAGCCGCCCTCCTCCGCCCTGAGGGCGAATCATCCGGATCCGCTCACCCGTACCGACAGGGCGCTGTGTCCCATCCCGTGCCCTGATCCGCCGGACAGGGCATCAGGTCGCGGCCTGCGTGCTGTCCCGGAATCCTCCCCAGCCGTGCCAGCGGTCGATCTCGATCCAGGCGTTGACCCTGCCCCGCTCCCGGTCCGCGTACGGCTGCCCCAGGTACTGCTGGGACAGGCGGTCGATGCCGGTCAGACCCTCGTCGTCACTCATCTCGACGACACGCCCGATCAAGGTCACATGGGTGTACCAGTCGGATTCGTCGAGCACCGTGAGGGTGACACGGGGATCCCGGCGTACGTGTTCGAGGCGCTTGCGGCCCTCGTCCATGTTGACCAGCACCCGGCCCTCGTCCCAGAGATACCAGGTGGCGGTGGAGACGGGCTGCCCGTCCGAGCGAAGTGTGGCGATGACGGCGGGGTTGGGCTTGCGCAGCATGGCTACCGCGGCGTCAGGAAGCGGCGGCTTGGACATGATCTCTCCTCTGTCTCGGACGACGGCCCCCATCACGCTGGATCACACGAGGCGATCCGGGGTGGTACCCACGCTGTCACACGGGACGCGCGGCAGCCGGGACCGTGTGCACCGCGTTCCCGGTGGCGCGGTGCCCATGCCGGCCGCCCGTGCCCGTCGCCCCGCTGCCGCCCGTCGCGCCCGGGCCGAGCAGACCGGACTGTCGGTGGTGCCTGTGATGCTGGACGTATGGACGAGCTGATGAGGCGGCGTGTGTACGGCGCCGACCACGACGACCCCGACCCGGGACCCCGGCCGGGTCACGCCTACGTGGAGCTGGTGGGTGGTCCGCTCGACGGCCTGCTGCTCGACGTGACCGGCTGGCCGGCGGAGCGCCTCGCCGCGGGCGCCGCCCTGGGGACGGAGCTGGGGAAGTTCGGCGCCGGGGGACGCGCGGTCTACGGGCCCCGGCGGGAGGATCCGACACGCTGGGCATGGGAGGCCGACAGCCCCTGAGACCAGGGCCTTCCCCGGACGACGCCGCCATCGGGGAAGGCCTCATCCCGGTCGTCAGCCGGAGCAGCGGGTGTCCCTGCCGGGGCGCTTCCCGGTGGTGAGGAAGAGGGTCACCGCGTGGTCTCCGCAGGCGTTTCCGTTGCCCAGGTACATCCCGTGGCCTCCCTGGTCCAGGCTGACCATCCTGGCCCGGTCACCGAGTGCCGCACGCATTTTCAGCGCACCGGAATAGGGCGTCGCGGGGTCGCGCAGGCTCTGCACCATCAGGATGTTCGAAGGACCGCTGTCGGTGATCCGGACGGGGCGCCCGGCCGGCTCGCCCTTCCAGAAGGCGCACGCCGTGATGTTCACCGGCATCCCGGCAAGCAGCGGATACCGCTCCCGGTCGGTGGCGACCCGGCCGGCGTAGTCCAGGGAGGGGCCGGGCCAGCGTACGTCGTTGCAGATCGTCGCCAGCATGAGCGAGGCGTCCTCGTCGGGGATCGACTGGGCCAGGTCCGGGGGCAGGGTAGGCGTCCCCTCCGGATCCTGGGCTTCCTTGATCAGCCGTGCCATGGACGGGAACGCGCTGTCGCTGGGAAGCGAGTTCTGCAGCGCCTGGCGCAGCGCGTTGCCCGTCAGCGGGACGCCGGGCGTCCCCGACTCCCGCGGGGAGCGGTCGAGACGCTCCGCCAGCGCGAGGAACTGCCCTTCCACGTCCTCGGAGTCCTCGGCGAGACGCAGCCCGGACTCCTCGCGGGCCGGATCCGCCGCCCACCTCGCGAAGTCGGGGAAGCGGTCCGCGACGCCCCGCGACATGTTCTCGAGCCAACCACGGGCCACCCGGGACGGATCGGGGTCGCCCGTGCTGTCGAGCACCAGCCGGTCCACGTGCCCCGGTTGCGTCTGCGCGTACACCGCTCCGACATAGGCCCCGTAGGAGGTGCCCCACACGGTGAGTGCGCGCTCGCCCAGGGTCCGGCGGAGGCGGTCGATGTCCCGTACCTCGTTGGCTGTCGTGAAGGACCGCAGGACCGCGCCGCCGTTGCGTGCGCAGGACTCGGCGGTGCGACGCGCCCGGTCCGTGTTCTCCGCGACACCGCCGTCGGGCGCGGGCCAGGGCCTCAGGGTGACCAGCCGGCGGTCGGCTGCCGGGAGTCCGCAGCGTGCCTTGACACTGGAGCCGACGCCGCGAGGATCCAGGCTGATGAGGTCGAACGCCCCGTCAACCGCGTCCCGCAGGGCGGCTCCCTTCTGCGAGAGCCGCTGGACCCCGGACGATCCCGGGCCCCCCGGGATCACCATCAGGGTGCCGCGACGGTTCTCCGGGCGGTCGCTGCGCAGACGGGTCACGGCAACAGGGACGGTCCGCCCGCCGGGACGGCCGTAGTCGAGGGGTACCTGGAGGGTGGCGCACTCCTGCCCGGCGGCGGAGGAGGCCGACAGGCAGGGTCGCCAGTCGAGGGGCGGCAGTGCGTCCGACGCGCGGGCGACGGACGGCGTCGCGGTCAGAGTGGCGGCCACGACGGTGGCGGAGAGGGTCAGGAGGATGGTCTTCCGCATCTGGTTCGGCATGTGCTCAAGCCTGGTGGAGCGGCGACGGCCCGCCCATGCGGTGGGCAGGCGGACCGAGGGTGGGGTCAGCCGGGTGTCCGCCCTGCGGATGACACCGGCGAGCCCCCTGCGGCCTCCGCCCTGCCGGTCCCCGGGGCCACGGCCGTCCGCCGGCGACCGGACGGCCGTGGCCCCGGGGACCGAACGGAGGCAGCCGTGCCGGATCCGATCCGGCAGGTCTGAACCAGCCGTGCAGGGGCACACGTGTTCCACCGATCAAAGGAGAAAAGTCATGCTGGGTATAGCCGCCGCCGTACTGTTCTTCATCGCCTTCCTGATCAACGCCGCCGACATAGCGACGAACGACGTCTTCTCCTCGACGAACGTGATGCTGCTGGGGCTGCTCGTGCTCGCCCTGCACGTGTCGGGCGTCGGCAACGGGCGGCGTATCGGCCGACGGTGACCAGCCGCCCGCGGCCCGCTCCGGCCGCCGGTGTGTGCGCGGTGGCGCAGCCGTCCCCGGCGAACGTCTCCTGGGTGGCCGCACGGGGATGCCGTGCGGCCACCCAGGACGCAGGCGGTGGTTCCGGGACGGCCGGCCGTCCCGGACAATGGGTTCATGCGGATCCGATTGGTGGACCTCGATGAACTTCCCCTGATCCAGGACATCGAGAGGGCCGCGGGGCGGTGCTTCGGGGAGATCGGCATGCCCGAGGTGGCGGACGACGATCCCCCCTCGGTCGGTCAACTGGCGAGCCACGCCGTGCGGGGCCTCGCCTGGGCGGCCGTAGACGGTGCGGACGGGCCGGTCGCCTATCTGATCGCCGGTCATGTGGACGGGACTCTTCACATCGAACAGGTGTCGGTGCACCCGGGCCACGCCCGCCGGGGTATCGGCCGGGCCCTGATGGACCACGCGGCCCGGCGCGCCGTCGCCGACGGTCTGCCGGCACTCACCCTCACCACCTTCGGCGAGGTTCCGTGGAACGCGCCGTACTACCGGCGCTGCGGATTCCGCACCCTGGAGGAGGAGCAGATCGGGCCTGGCCTGAGAGAGATCCGTCGGTCGGAGGCAGCGCGGGGCCTCGACCGATGGCCGCGCGTCTGCATGCGCAGGGACCTGTGAGGGCACAGGCCGCGCCGGGCCGGCAGGGTGCCCGGCCCGGCCGCTGTCACCGGTCGAGCCGCATCAGCAGGTGACCCCGGCGAAAGCGTTCCCCCTCCTGCGGCTCGCGCAGCATCCGGCCGACCTCGACGAACCCGGCCTCGGCGGCCAGATCCGCGAGGCCCTCGAGAGGCCACCGGTAGGCGTCGGTCACCTTGTGATCGAAGACGGTCACCGGGTCGCCCTCCGACTCGAAGAAGGCGAGCAGGAGCCGGCCGCCGGGCACGAGCACCCGGCTGAACTCCGCGAAGTACGACGCGATGTCCTGCGGCGGCGTATGGATGACCGAGTACCAGGACACGATTCCGCGCAGGGCGCCGGCCGGGACGTCGAGCGAGTCCATGGACCCGACCTCGAAGCGCAGGGAGGGGTGGTCCCTGCGCGCCAGGTCGATCATCGCCGGTGACAGATCGACACCGAAGACGTCGAGCCCCAGGGCGTGCAGGTGCGCGGTCACGGCCCCGGGACCACAACCGACCTCCGCGACCGGCCCGGCGCCCTCGCCGTCACTCCTCACCTGGTCCGCGAACGCCGCGAGAACGGCGCGGTCCAGGGGGAGCGAGTCGAGGGCGTCGCGGAAGAGGCCGGCGTAGAGCTCGGCGACGTCGTCGTAGGCGCGGGCAATGCTGAGCAGGGGTGCGGGAGTTTCGGTCATGGACGAGAACGATAGAACGACTTGGGTGCCGGCCGCCGGGCGGTGCGCGCAACTCCGGGGGAGACACCCAGGCGGTCCGCCGCCAGGGCCCGCCTCGCACCGGTGGGCGGCCCCTCCGCCGGCAGCCGGTTGCGGCACCGAGACCGCGGCCGGTGTGCGGCCGGCCGGCTTCTCCCGCGCCCGGCCGTCGTCCTTCTACGGCTGATCGTCGAACGCCGCTGCCAGTTCCCGCCATTCGGCACGTGGAAGTCCCCCTCCGCCCTCCTCCGCGGTGACGACCTGGAGAGCGACGTGGTCCGCCCCTGCGTCGAGATACTCCCGGACGCGAGACCTCACCCGCTCGGTGTCCCCCAGGGCGAAGAGCGCGTCGAGCAGGCGTGGGCTGCCGCCGCCGTCGAAGTCGGCCTCGGAGAAGCCCGAGCGCAGCAGGTTGTCGGTGTAGTTGGGCAGTCGGAGGTACATGGCCAGCATGGTCCGCGCGGTCCGGCGGGCCCGGTCCCGGTCGGTGTCCAGCACCACCGAGAGCTCGGGAGCCAGCAGCGCGCCGGGGCCCAGGGTCCGGCGCGCCTGCGCCGTGTGCTCGGAGGTGACGAGATACGGATGGGCGCCGAGCGTCCGCTCCGCGGCCAGCCCCAGCATCTTCGGACCCAGGGCGGCGAGTACCCGGTGCCCGGTGCCGACGGGGGGAGCGGCGTCGTCGAGCGCGTCCAGGTAGGAGACCATCGAGCTGTAGGGCTTGCTGTACTGAGGAACCATCGGCCCGTGACTGACACCGAGACCCAGGACGAAACGCTCGCGCGCTTCCGCCGGGAGCGCCGCCACCGCCGCGGTCACCTCCTCCGCGGTGTGGTCCCAGATGCTCAGGATCCCGGTGGCCACCGTCGCCGTACGCGTCGCACCGACGATCGCCGCCGCGTCCTCGGGCGAGGGACTGCCCCCGATCCAGAGGGTGCCGTACCCCAGTTCGTCCAGCTCGGCGACGGCCTCCTCGATCGCCTTCCGGCCCGCGTCATCGACGCGCGACGCCGCCAGGGAACTGCTCCAGATACCGATCCGTCCGAAATTCCTGTGTGTCTCCGAGGTCATGGAGGCGTCAACAGTGTGACGGGCGGGCTATTCCCGGCCGCCCGCGGTTCAGCCGAAGGGAGGATCTCCCGCTGTCGCCCGGCCGAGTGGTGGGATCACCCGAGGTGGCGGTGTCGGGGGCCGTCGCACCCCTGCCCGTCCGATGATCAGGAAGGGTGGGACACCCCTGTTCTCCGAGGCACCTTCGTCCGGGCGCTTGGCGGCTCGTCCCTACGGGGCGTACCGCCGTGCGGTCTCACCGGCCGGCGGCGCCCTCGGTGCTCTCCCGCAGCACCAGCCGGTGCGCCACCACCCGGTCCTGGGTGGACAGGACCGCCGGGCTCGCCGCGCCCGAGCCGCCGTCCCCGGCGGATGAGCTCAGGGCCTCGTCGATGCGGCGCTGGAGGAGCTGGACCGCGGTCCTGGCCACCGCCGCCTTGTCGGGTGCCACCGTGCTGAGGGTCGGCACGCTGAACCGGCCTCCCTCCACGTCGTCGAAGCCGATCACGGCGACGTCCTCCGGCACGCGGAGGCCGTGTTCGTGCAGGGCACGCAGTGCGCCGAGCGCCAGTTGGTCGTTGAAGCACAGGAGCGCGTCCGGCCGCGCGCCCCGGCCCAGTGCCTCTGCCACCGCTTCGGCGCCGTCGGACATCCGGAAGGACGCGACGGGCAGCAGGGACTCCGGGGCGTACGGCACCCCGGCCCCCGACAGGGCCGCGCGGAAGCCGCGGGTGCGCGCCTCGGCCGTGCCCAGGCCGGGCGCGTCGCGTCCGCCGACGGCGAGGAGAAAGCGCCGGCCGAGGGCGATCAGATGCTCCGTCGCCTCACGGGCGGCCGTCTCGTTGTCGATGGCGACATGGTCCGCGCCCTCCTCCAGCAGTTCGCCGAGCAGGACGGTGGGCGGAGCCCCGGGACGGCGGCGCAGATCGTCGGGGGTGAGGGCGAGCGGGCTGAGGATGGCTGGTGGTGCCGCTGTTCAAGCAGATGCTGCTGTTCAACCTGGTGGACACCTACGCCGCGGTGATCCTGCCCCAGGTGGTCGCGCCGATGATGGTGTTCATCCTCAAGCGGTTCTTCGAGAGCATCCCGCGTGAGCTGGAGGACGCCGCCCGGATCGACGGCGCCTCCGAGCTGCGGGTCTTCATGTCGGTCGTACTGCCGCTCTCCCGGCCGATCGTCGCCGCCGTGGCGATCTTCGTCTTCATCGGCGCGTGGAACAACTTCATGTGGCCCTTCATCGTCACCAACGACCCTTCCCTGATGACGCTGCCGGTCGGTCTGGCCACGGTCAAGGACGCCTACGGCATCCAGTACGCGCAGTCGATGGCATCAGCCCTGCTGGCCGCGCTGCCGCTGATCGTGGTCTTCCTCGTCTTCCAGCGGCGCATCGTCAACTCGGTCGCCACCACCGGACTCGGCGGCGCCTGACCCGCACGGCCCGTCCCGAGCCCGGCCGACCTGCCCCGGTCCGCGGCGTGTCCGCTCCTCGTGGACCGGCCGCTAGGACCGGAAACCTCCTCACGCCCACCCCCCTCGCACCACCGGGAACGGCCTCCCGCCGCCCGCCGATCGACTGGAGCACGTGTGTCCACTCACTCCGTACCGCGTCCGGAGTACCCCCGACCGCAATTCGTCCGCGAGGACTGGATCAATCTGAACGGCCACTGGCAGTTCGAGACCGACCAGGGGGACAGCGGACTCGAACGCGGCCTCCTCACGCGTGAGCTGGGCCGGGAGATCCTCGTCCCCTTCCCGCCGGAGTCCGGCCTCTCCGGCATCGGGGAGACCGACTTCCTGGAGGCGGTCTGGTACCGGCGGACGCTGTCCCTGCCGCGGTCCTGGGCCGGCCGGCGCGTCCTGCTCCACTTCGGTGCCGTCGACCACGACACGACCGTATGGGCCGACGGAACCGAGGTCGCGCGCCACCGCGGAGGCTTCACCCCCTTCACGGCCGACCTCGGTGACATCGCGGGGTCCGGCGAGGACGTCGTCATCACCGTCCGGGCCCGCGATCCCCGCTCGGGCCCCCAGGCCCGCGGCAAACAGGCGACCCGGTACGCGAACCACGACTGCAACTACACCAGGGTGACCGGCATCTGGCAGACCGTCTGGGCGGAACCCGTCGCCGAGATCCACCTCAGGCGCCCGCGGATCACGCCCGATCTCGCCGGCTCCGCCTTCCACCTGGAGCTCCCCCTGTCCGGCAACCGGCCCGGTCACCGGGTACGCGCCGTCCTCACCGACGCCGACGGCGAGGTGAGCAGGGCCGAGGTACGGGCCGACCTCGACCTCGCACCGCGCCTCCACCTCCCGGTGTCCTCCGCCAGGTACCGGGAGTGGAGCCCCGAGGACCCCCATCTGTACGGACTGCTTCTCGAACTCCTCGACGGCGAGGACGAGGTCGTCGACCGCGTGGAGAGCTACGCGGGCCTGCGGTCCGTCGGCCTGCGGGGCAAGGCAGTCACCCTCAACGGACGCCCCGTCTTCCAGCGCCTGGTGCTCGACCAGGGGTGGTATCCGGACGGTCTGATGACGGCCCCCACGGACGAGGCCCTCGTCCGTGACATCGAGCTCGCCATGGAGGCAGGCTTCAACGGGGCCAGGCTGCACCAGAAGGTCTTCGAGGAGCGCTTCCTCCACCACGCGGACCGGCTCGGCTACCTGGTCTGGGGCGAGTTCGGCGACTGGGGCTGCGAGACGGGCGGCTCGTCCGGCGACAACCAGCAGCCGGACGCCTCCTACGTCACCCAGTGGCTGGAGGCCGTGGAGCGCGACTACTCCCACCCCTCGATCATCGGCTGGTGCCCGCTCAACGAGACGTACCAGAAGCTGCACGACCGCATCACGCGGCTCGACGACGTCACCCGGGCCATGTTCCTGGCGACCAAGGCCATGGACACCACCCGCCCCGTCATCGACGCGTCCGGCTATGCGCACAGGGTCGCGGAGACCGACGTCTACGACGCCCACAACTACGAGCAGGACCCCGGGACCTTCCGCCGGCTGATGGCCGGGCTCGCGAAGGAGGACCCCTTCGTCAACAGCTACGAGAACGGCAACGCCTACTCCCTGCCCTACGCGGGCCAGCCCTACTTCGTCAGCGAGTTCGGCGGCATCTGGTGGGACCCGGAGGCCGCCGCCGCGCAGTCGGGCGAGGACCGCACCGAGTCATGGGGCTACGGCGAACGCGTCCGTGACGAGGACGAGTTCCACGCCCGCTTCAGTGGACTCACCGGCGTGCTGCTCGGCGACCCGGCCATGTTCGGCTACTGCTACACCCAGCTCACCGACGTGTTCCAGGAGCAGAACGGCGTCTACCGCTTCGACCGGGGCACCAAGCTCGACATCGCCCGCATCCGCGCGGCGCAGCTGCGCCCCGCGGCCATCGAGCAGCCGGATGAGCACGACCCCCGCAAGAGCTGAGCACGGACCACGTCCACCGTGGCCGGAGGCCTCCCCCTCGCTGCTTCCGGGGGAGGCCTCCAGGCACCTCGAACGGCCTCAGCGGCGCTCCATTCGCCAGATCTGGGGCTGGAGGCCGTTGCACGTCCACTGGCGGACGTCACCGCCCGGCGCCCGGGAACCTCCCTCGACGTCCAGGCACAGGCCGCCGGCCGCGGACACCAGCCTGTAGTAGCCACGTCCGACACCCTGCACCCGCCAGTCCTGCGCCGCCTGCCCGTTGCACGTCCACTGACGTACGTCGGCACCTGGCGCGGCGGACCCGTTCTCGACGTCGAGGCAGAGACCACTGTTGCGGCCGGTGAGGGTGAAGCGGCCGTCGCCACGCGCCCTCAGCAGCCAGTCCTGCGGTCCGAGAGCGTTGCACGTCCACTGCTGCACGTTGCCGCCCGCCACCCTCGAGTCACCGGCGACGTCCAGGCAGAGCCCGCTGTTGGCGTTGACCAGCCGGTACGTCGCACCGGCCGACACCCCCGCCGCGTCACCGTTCCCGGTCGTCGGGCCCGTCGCGAAGTACGGCCTGCAGACGGAGCCGTCCCAGTCGGTGGCGATCTGCAGCACCTGGGTGCCGTCGGTGGAGGGAAGGAGGGGAGAGCTGTAGTTCTGGCAGTAGTTCGCGCCCGGATCGCCGATCGTCACCGGTGCGGCGATCTCGTACCCGGGGCCGGTCCCGTTCTCGGTGTTGGCCAGGATCGTCCGCCCGCTGTCCGCCGCTGTCGTGCCGTCCCGGTTCAGCAGTTTCTGCCCGATCAGAAGGATCCGGCCGTTGGCCCCACCGCCCGGCGAAGGTGACCAGGCGATGGTCGGCGCCGCCCGGAAGTACTTCCCGTCGACCGTCTCGGGACGGAACCCGAGGTGCGCCGGATCCCCCCAGTCCCAGCCGTCCGCCGAGGTCCGGTAGTGCACAGTTATCTGCACCTCTTCTCCTCGTTGATCGCGGTGCTGGTCACCACGATCAAAGAGAACGAAGTGGATCTACGTCATGAACTGATGGAGGGTCGGGCTCAGCTGCCCCGCGCTGGTGCCGTGGTGGAAACCGGTGAGCCTCTGCCAACTTGAAGTCGCAGGTCAAAGGCCTGGTGTGGCCGGTCCTCGGGGCGCTCATGCTGGTCGTGGGCGGGAGTCCACGGCGAAGATCATCCGTCAGCGGTTGACTTCGAGGTTCGTCAGGACGAGCAGGGCTCGCAGGAGCTGGGTGTCGTGGGCGGGGTCGGTGTGGAGCTTGGTGAGGATCCGCCAGTTCTTGAGGTGGGCGAAGCCGTGCTCGACCGGCGCGCGTCCCACGGCGAGGACGCGGTTGGCCTTCTTCTCGCCTGGGGTGAGCTTGTGGGTGCGGCTGGCCGCGTAGCCGGTGACGATCACGGGTTCGAGGATGTCGTTGTCCAGGCCGCGGAAGCCGAGGTCAGCCAGCGCCCCGAGGCCGGCAGCGCGCAGGTGGGCCAGGATGTGGTCGTGGCGGGCCGCGATGTTGTCGTGGGTGCTGCCGGGCCGGGCGGCGGAGATCCAGATCAGGCGCCCCTTCTCGTCGGTCAGGGCGAGGAAGTGCAGGCCATGAGTTCGGTGCTTGCCGGAGTAGTTCTGTCGGTCGGCGCTGCCGGTGCGGCGCTGGGTGCGGATGAGGGTGCCGTCGATCAGGACCACCTCCCCGCCCTGCTTGACGACCTTTTTCAGGACGCGGTCCAGGCGCGGGGCCTGGGCGGCGAGGAGTCCGATCAGCTCGTCGCGCCAGCGGCGGACCGTGGACTCGGACACGTCGTTGCCGCCGGCCATGTCGGCCAAGCGCTGGTCGTGGCGCAAGACGGGCCAGGACGATCACCGCGATCTTCCCGGGCGGCAGGATCCGCCACCGGGACCGTATCGCCTTCAGGTGACGCCGCAGCAGGTCGGCGAGGTGGTTGACGGTGCGCGGGGCAGCGGCAGACGGCACTGGTAGACAAGCTGGCAAGTGTCCTCGGCGCGCTCTTTGGTATTCGTCACACAATTCCAACGGCCGCCGGGGGCACCCCGGTTACGCGCGTACTGAGCCTCTCCGAGTGGCGGTACTGCTTGTCACAGGCGGGTGGTGAACCGGCCGTCGGGCAATTTGCGGAGCCAGCCTCGGTCGACGAGTCTGACCAGCTTGCCGCGTAGCGGTTCCAGCTTGGACTTCACGCTGATGTCCACCCCCACTGCCTCGCCGACCTCGCGGGCCATGACCGGTCCGGCGGCCTGCCGCACGACGGTGATGATGCGCTGGTAGTCCGGCGGGAGCGCATCCTCCTCCACGCCCGGTTCGCGGTGCGGGATCAGCATCACCGCCCGGCCACCCACCTGCCCGGGCACCGGCCGGGCTGAAGCACGTTCCTCGGCGAGCTGCTCGGTCATCCGTTCAAAAACCCTTTCTGCGACAGCGAGTTCGTCCCGTTCGTCCCGCACTTCCGCCAGATGTTTAGCCAGCTGGTCTTCGAGTTCGTCCAATTCCGCGTGCCGCGCGGTGATCCGTTCCAGCAGTTCGGGATCCAGCATGCACCGGATCGTAGAGGGACGATGATCCTCAGCGGGGAAGCACCGGACGCTCAGCTCCCTGCTTGTGCTGCCGAGCGCTTGTTCAAGAACTGCTTCGCTGCTTCGACCGCTTCCCTGCTGAGTTCCTCGAAGGAGACTCCCCAGCTCTCCTCCCAGCCGTCCAGGTTGTGCGCGCAGTGAACCAGTGGTTCCAGCTCTTCGGGGTAGCCGAGGTCCTCGGCAATGTCTGCCCAGATGAGGTGGGTGCCAGCGGCGGCATCCAGGGATCCGTCGACAATCTGACCGGCGGCCCAGTCGGCCATCGCCCACTTGGCGGCCCGTCGGTCAGCGGGAGGGCAGAAGAGCAGGCCCAGCTCCTCCAGTACCTGGTCGAAGAGTGCGGGGGCTTCGGGCTCTTCGCTCCGGAGGAGGCCGGCCAGCATGGCGAGAGAGGGGCTCTCAATCCCTGCGATCAGAGCGTTCAGTCCTGCCTGGATGAGCCGGTCTGACCCGACGTGCCTCTCGAAGGCCCGCTCGCGCGCGAGGTGGCTGAGCTGCTTGAGGGCCTCGTCGCGGGTCATCAGAGTCTTCTCGGTCGGCGTCTGGGAGGAGAAGGCTCGCACACCGACCGACGCTGGTGCATCGTGTTTCCCTTCGAGCGACCGCGCTGACGGATGATCTTCGCCGTGGACTCCCGCCTACAGTCAGCATGAGCGCCCCGAGGACCGGCCACACCAGCCCTTTGACCTGCGACTTCAAGTTGGCGGAGGCTCAGTCACGTCATCCCGCGGGCATGGCGGTGGCGGGACGGTGAACCTCCAGGATGACTGCGGTGCCGGCCACGGTTCGGTCCTCGTGCATGGTGATCTGTTGGCCGGGCTGGAGGTGCGTCCAGTGGGAGGGGGTCAGGGGCACGAGGCGAACCGTGGCTCGGCCGCCGGGCTCGAGAACGGGCATGTTCTCAACCCAGAGGCGAGCGATGCTGACCGCACGTTCACCGGTGGGCGAGAGGTGTCCGATGTCCCACATGGGTCGCAGAACACCGGCGCCGGAGATTGCCGTGGTGCGTCGCGCCTCGGCGGCAGGACGGAGCGTCAGATCCGCTCGGATCACGCCGTTGCGGATCTCTGAGCACCGCCAATGGCACCAAGCCGCGCTCCGCTCCAGCCGGAGCTGCTCAGCCGCGTCGGCGAGCTTCTCCCAAAACGCCAGAGGGAGCGAGCGACCGTCCCCGAGCTCCTCCAGCAGGCCCAAGGCGATCTCCCACTCGTCGTGGACGAGGTAGTCCCAGATATCTCGCACCGTGATGTCGTTCTCGGTGGCGGTCTCTTCCGGAACCAGCAGGGAAGCTGATTCGAGCAGCTCAGGGACGTCCATGCGCTCATTGTCGACCAGGTCGTTGTCAGGCTGCGCTTTCCTGGTCTCGCTCGATGGCAGCGAGCCGGTTCTTGAGCCGGTAGCTGGGGCCGTTGATGGAGATCACGTCGCAGTGGTGCAGGAGGCGGTCGAGGATGGCGGTGGCCAGGACCTCGTCGCCGAACACCTGCCCCCATTCGCTGAAGGTCTTGTTCGAGGTCAGGATGATCGAGCCCTTTTCGTAGCGCTTTGAGATCACCTGGAAGACCAGGTTCGCCTCGGCGCGTTCGAGGGGCTGGTAGCCCACCTCGTCGACCACGAGGACCGCCGGTCGGAGGTAGCTGCCCAGCTTGCTGGTCAGGCGCCCGGCGGCCTCGGCGGTCTTGAGGTTGCGGACCATGTCGTCGAGGCTGGTGAAATAGATCGAGTATCCGGCCCGGCAGGCCGCGACCGCGAGAGCGACGGCGATGTGTGTCTTGCCCACTCCCGGCGGCCCGAGCAGAGCTGCGTTGGCCTTGGCCTCGATGAAGGAAAGAGCGGCGAGGTCCTTGACCTTGCGTGGGTCGAGCTCGGGCTGGAACGAGAAGTCGTAGTCGTCCAGCGTCTTGTGGTGCGGGAGCTTCGAGATCCGCAGGCCGGTGCGGAAGCGGCGATCTTCACGGACCGCGAGTTCTTCGGAGAGAACCAGGTCGATGACGTCGAGGTAGCCCATCTTGGCCTCGTCAGCCCGCTGAGCGTACTGGGTCAGGGCGTCGGCCAGGTGGGGCAGTCCCAGCTCGCTGGCCGTGTTGCGGATGCGGGTGGAGACCAGCTCGCTCAAGATGTTTCCCTCGTGCTCGGCTTGGTGGTGAAGGGGCGGGTGCCGGTCAGTTCGTCATAGACCGACAGAGGCCGGCGGCCGACCTCGACCTGGGTGACCGCGGTCCGGTTCAGCAGGGCCGCCAGCGGCCCGGATTCGGGGCCTGTGCTCTGCCGGCGGGGCCGGGGCAGGCTCCCATCGCCGGCTGTGATGCGGCGGCCGGATCCCGTGGGCAGACCGTCCCAGTGCTTCTCCTCCACGATGCGGGCGCCCCGGCCGACCGCCCGCGGATGGGTGGCCAGCAGGGTCTCGCCACTGTGACCGGGGACGGTGGCATGCAGCATGATCTGGGACTTCGTGGCCCTCACCTCGACCAGCTGGCGGGGGCGGACCCTGCGGGCCGGCACCGAGTAGAGGTTCGCGTCGAAGGCGACGAGGCAGTCCTTGCCGACGTAGCGAAGGTGCCGCTGCGTGACCACGTAAGGCGTCTGCGGCAGCGGCCGCAGGGCCACGTGGTCGCGGACCGCCGGCAGGCCGAGACGATCGAGGCCCACCGGGCGTTCATCGCCCGCCGGCGGGCCTCCCCCCGGCGAGGAGTACCGGATCCCGACAGAGGAGGAGTGGGACTCCTTCCTCTCGCACTTCGAGAAGCGGAAGGTATCCATCGGCACCTGCGCACGCGCCTTCGGATCCCCCTGCATCCATGAGCACGCTTGTGTCAGATGCTCGCTCCTCCGGCCTGATCCGGTCCAACGGTCACGGCTGATCGACATCCGCGACAACCTGATCGCCCGGATCGCCGAGGCGAAGCGGGACTGGCTAAGCGAAGTCGAGGGCCTCCAGGTCAGCCTCGCCGGCGCGCAGGGCAAGCTGGATCAGCTCGATGCCGAAGCAGCCCGCCGACCCTCCACAGTCGATCTCGGCATGCCGACCTTCGCCGACGTCGCCATCCGCGCCACCACTACGTCGACGGACCAAAGCTGCCCCTGAAATCCATGGTCGCCACGAAGCTGAACTGCCTACGCTCCAACCCATGCGAACTGTCTTCGTGTTTCCCGCAGGTGAGCGGGCTGAGACCGTAGCCTCGCTCGATCGGCATCTGCCCGAGCAGGGCGATCCGTGGACTCTGGACGGCAACCTCTACATCGACATCGACGATGAGCAGACCGGCTATCTCTTCTCCGATTGGGATCCTGAGGATGTGGCGATCCTCGAAGCGGCCGTCGGACATCACCCCACTTGGGCGGTGCAGATCGACATCTCCGGGCGGATCGACGGCACCGCAGAGGTTCACCTAATGATCGCGCTGCTGCTTGAGCAGGGAGGCGTGGCAACGGACGACTACACCACCCACCCATGGACCCTGCCGGAGATCCTGTCTGGGGCAGTGATCGACGGCCTGCGCTTCTTCGACTTTCGTGGCTACCACGAACTCAACCGCGAATAAGGGCACTCCTGACTCGATCACTTCACGAGCGCAAGTTCAGAGAAGCCTGCGTCCGCTGCCCGATGCTGAACGTCAACCCCAAGATGCTGCCCCGCCTCGCAGAGCTGGAAGCCGACCTTCTCAACCGTCGGGCACGCGCCGAGGCCGAGGGCTGGGCCGGTGAGATCGAAGGCATCGACCTCACCCTCTCCTTCCTCCGCGCCAAGCGCGACGAAACACAACGCCGAGACCAGCGGCCGCCCGTCCACCTCGGCATCCCCACGCCCCGCCCGACCCCCTAGCAACTGGAACTATCTCCGTGATCGACATACCCGTAGGCCCGTCCGATTCCTGCCGAATCCGTCACCAGATGAGGACCCCACCTCCCATCGCACCCGCGCGGCTGGCGGCCTCTTCGATGATCGCCAGCCGCTCCGAGATCGCGCCCCTGTGCTCCTCGACGGTCCGCACGGGCTCCGACTCCGAAACGATCCTCTCCAGGTTCTCGCGGAGCAGGAGGCACTCCCGCAGGAACTCAGGGACCTGCGCGGGATCTACCTGCAGGTCCGCATCAGTGAGGACCGGAAAGAAGCTGGCGCCCAACGAGCGCACCACTTCCGCGCCCCACACGCGCGTGCGCCAGCTCTCGGCGCCCGCGGAGTTCGAGCGTCCGGCCGGAACGTCCTGCACCCGCCTCTTGCCATCTACATCAACAACGAAGACATTCACCGACAAACTCATGGGCGCAGTGGATCACAACCTCGACGGCGTGGTCCACGGAGTTCAGCACAGCAGGATCGTCACCCGAACCGGTGAAGTGCAGAGAAGCACCACACACTGGTACCGGCCGCCGGGGTTGCAGATCTCGTAACTCATGAAGTACGTGCCGTCCGGGAGCTTGCGGACGACCGGCATGCCGGGCCGGTCAGGCGCCCAGGCACTGGCCACCACATCGTGGCGGTCCTGCCAGCGCAGACCGTCGAAGCTGCGGGCGGCCGACAGCTTCTGGCTGTGGCCCGGATCCGTCTCGTCCGCGTAATGACAGACCAGAGCCCCGTCCGAGGCCACGGAGAACTCGGGCTCCCACAGCCCGCCCGTCCCCGTCGCCACGGCGCAGGACGACAGATAGGACAGTGTCAGCGGCAGCGGGCGGTGAAGCCGTTCGCCGCGAGGCCCTGGCAGAAGGATGCCCGGGCGGCCGTGTAGCGGGACAGCCTGCCGTCCACGAACCACGTGGTGTCCGGCGCGAAGTCGAAGCTCCCGTCGTCGATTCCGTCCCAGCCGTAGCGGAAGTCGAGATCGATGTAGACGACGGACCGGATCACTCCCCGGAGGTCGTACTGCCCCGCCAGGTTGGGGATCGGTCCCTGGTAGTTCATCAGGGAGAAGAGGCGCTTGACCCACAGGTCTCCGCGCTGCTGTTCCAGGCCGTCGGTCGTCGTGCCGTCCGCGGTGAAGTTCATCATCCCCGCCTCCGACAGCACCACCGGCTTGCCGTGGTCCTTGGCGAACTTCACCAGCTTCAGCACATTGGCGTCGTGGTCGAAGTTCCGCCAGACGGCCGCCGGATTGCCCGCCTGGTCCGTGCCGATGTACGCGCTGCGGCACTGGCTCGTGCCGGTGTCGTAGTTCTGCGGAGGCGTGCCGTTGTACAGGTAGCCACGGTCGTGGATCGGCAGGCAGAGCTCATGGGCGAAGACCGAGACGCCCATCCAGTCGACCGCCGCGTCGCCGGGGTACATCGCTTCGAACTCGCCCCGCACGGGATGGAACACGTACTCCAGGTTGTGCGCGGCCGACCGTCCGTCCAGATAGCCGGCGAGCCTGTTGAAGGCGTTCTTGTACGAGGAGCAGCTCGCGTCGGTGCAGTGGTAGAAACTGCTGACCTCGTAGTCGAGGCGGAGCTTGAACCGTGCCGCCGGGTGGGCGTCGGTGAAGGCGAGCAGTCGCTCGAGGGCCGCGGTGTGGCCGCCGGCCGCGATCTCGGCCGTGACGGCGCGGGACCGGGCGGCCTTGGCGTTCTCGTCACCGCCCTCGAAGCCGGGAGGGTTGTCCTTCCAGCTGATCCCTATCTGGACCGTCTTCCCCTGGTCGGCCAGGAGGGTGGCGTAGTCACGGTGTGCGTTGTTGACCCAGTTACCGCTGCGCAGTTCGTAGTACACGGAACCGCCGTCGGCGTTCTGGCCGAAGCTGTTGAAGTCGTCCCAGGCGGCACGGGTCGACTGGCCCAGCAGCAGTTCGGGGGCCGCCCCCGCGGCGGCGCTCCGGGGGGCATCCGGGGCCGGGGGAGTGGAGCCGGCCTGCGCGGCGGTGGTGCCGGGCCAGATCAGCAGTCCGGCGAGGGCGGTCGTGGCGACGGACCGGAGCACGGTCCTGAGTGGTCGTCGGTAGGGCATGGGAGTTCCGCTCCGGAGGTGGGGGACGGGGACGGCCGGGTGCCCGCACGCGGGGGATGCCGCGCGGGGCACCCGGATGGGAGGCGACGGCCGGTCAGGAGGCCGACCACCGGTAGACCGGTGTCGTCTTCTGGCTCGTCTGCGTGGTGGGCTGGTAGTTGAACGAGTAGGAGAGCTCGGCCCCGGAGGGCACGCTCACCGGCAGCTCCCAGCGCTTGTCGGCGGAGTCGTAGGTGAGGAAGTAGTTCTGCGGGGCGCCCTGGCCGATGCGGTACTGGACGGTCACGAAGGTGGCCGTGAACCCCTTGGGCGCGAACCAGACCGTAGTGCCCGCCCCTCGGGTGACGCCCTGCGTGTAGTCGCCGTCCTCGGGGTTGCCCGTGGTGGGCGTCGGGGTCGGCGTGGGCGTCGGGGTCGGGGTGGGAGTGGACGTCGGGGTCGGCGTAGGAGCCGGGCCGCCCGACCCGCCGGTCCACATCGGCTTCTTGATCTCGGCCAGGAAGTTGGTCAGCACGGTGGAGTCGGCCTGCACACGCGAGTCACCCCAGTTGCCGTTGGCGCAGCCCGGTCCGCCGGCCTGCGCCCCGGCGGCACACTGCCACTGCGTCTGGGCGTCCCAGTTGGTGTTGATGTAGGCGGCGGCGCGGATGACGTCCTTGTTCCTGTTCACCCAGTCGAAGTAGCCGGCGTGCCAGCCGTCCCAGATCGCCTGCCCGCTCGAAGCGGCCGGGCTGTTGCGGAAGATGCAGCTCGACGTCTTCGCACCGGTCCTGGCGCCCTGCGGGGCCGCCTCGGCGACCATCGCCGGCTTCCCGTGACCGCGGGCGAAGGCGAGCACCCGGTCCTGCAGGCCCACGGGATCGGTGTCGTGCGAACCGCATCCCCACTGGGTCTGCACGGAACGGGAGTTGTAGAAGGAGGACAGCCCGACCCAGTCGACGTACGCGTCACCCGGATACCAGGCGTCGAGGTGGCCGGGGTCGGTCACGATGTAGTTCCACTCGGGGTGGTCGGTGTTGGTGTTCACCGGCCAGGCGGCGCTCTGCCACACCGTGGCGACCCGCGACGCCCCGAGTGCGTCGATCCGTCCCTTGATGTAGCGGAAGGCGTCCTTGTAGTAACCGGAGTTGTAGCAGTTCCACGGGCCGTCGAACTCGTAGCCGATCCGGAGCAGTACGTCCCGGTCGTAGCTCTTGAGCTTCTTGACCATCTCGTCGACCTTGGCGCGGTACTGCGTGATCAGGCTGGGGTTCCCCGCCGTCACATCGGCGTCGTTCCGGCCGATCACGGCGCGCAGGGGCTGGTTGCCGCATCCGGACGTGGCATCCGACAGGTAGAGCCCGACGGCGACCGTCGCGTCGGGGTACTCCCGCATCGTACGGGCGAAGTCGACGCTTCCCGCACCCCAGTTGGCGGAGGAGTTCATTCCGGCGAGCGGTTCGGGCGAGCCGCCGAGGACCAGATTGGTGTAGAGCGTCACGCCGCCAGGTGCGGGCGCTCCGAGCGACGGCTTGTCCAGCACGTCGGTGCGGTAGTCGGAGAGCGTGTCACTGTCCTGGCCCATGACCATCATGACCTTGCCGTCCGCGGGCACGCCCCGGCCGGTGAGTCCGGAGGCCGCCGTGCCGGCCTCGGCCGGGGAGGGCAGTGCGGCCAGGGCGATCAAGGCGGTTGCGGCGGCGGCCGCCGCCGCGAGGGCTCTTCGGGCGGGGCGATGTCCCGTCGTGTGCCTCATGGGTCTCTCCGTCTGTACGGGTGGGGCCCTCGGCGGTCGCCTCAGGGCGTTCGCATGGTGAGGGTGTCGACGCGCACAGGTCAACAGAGTGCGAAAGTTTCGTATCTCGCCCCAGCTCAGCGGGGTGCGGTTACGAAACTCCAAGCACCCTTCGGTCGGGCCGGGTTCAAATGTGCAGGTCACAGCCGTGAGTCGTGGGACCTCCCCGTCGGCGTCCCTCCGGACCGTAATCAGTTGGCAAGCTCGCGATAATTTTCGCGAAACCATTGACATAAGTTTCGTGGAGCCATCACCGTGGTCGCACTCATCCAGCTCTCCTGTCCCGGAGGATCACCATGGGCCGTACGCGTGCCCGCAGAACCGCCGTCGCGCTCGCCGCCGCAGTCACCCTCGTCGCCCTCCCCGGCTGCGGATCCGGCTCCGGCGAAGCCGACGGGAAGATCACCCTCACCGTCGCCACGTTCAGCGACTTCGGCTACAAGCCGCTCATCGAGGAGTACAAGCGCACCCACCCCGACATCGTCGTCAAGGAGCGCATCTCCCAGTTCGACCAGCACCACAACCAGCTCTCCACCCAGATCTCCTCCGGCAGCGGCGCCGCCGACGTGGTGGCCATCGAAGAGGGCTACCTCCCCAAGTTCCGGGCCGTGAAGGACAAGTTCACCAACCTCGCGGACTACGGCGCACTCAGCCGGAGCAGTGAGTACCTGGGCTGGAAGTGGAAGCAGGGCACGCTCGGCACCTCGGACTTCGTCATGGGCTACGGCACGGACGTCGGCAGCCTCGCCATCTGCTACCGCAAGGACCTGTTCGCGAAGGCCGGCCTGCCCACCGAGCGGGCCGAGGTCGCCAAGCTCTGGCCCACCTGGGACGCCTACTTCGCCACCGGCAAGAAGTTCCAGGCGAAGGTGAAGGACAAGGCCTGGTTCGACAGTTCGGGCAACATCTTCACCGCGATGATGAACCAGACGGAGTACGGCTTCTTCGACGCCCAGGACACGTACATAGGCGACACCAACCCGAAGGTGCGTGAGTTCTTCGAGGCCACCGCACGGGCCACCGCCGACAAGCAGTCCGCCAACCTGCAGCCCTTCAGCCAGCAGTGGAACGCCGGAATCAAGCTCGGCCGCATGGCGACCATGACCTGCCCGGCATGGATGACCGGCCAGATCAAGACGGCGGCAGGCGAGGCGAACGCCGGGAAGTGGGACATCGCGGCCGTGCCCGGCGGCGGCGGCAACTGGGGCGGGTCCTTCCTGACGGTGCCCAAGCAGAGCAAGCACGTCAAGGAGGCGGCCGAACTGGCCGACTTCCTGACGTCGGCCGACGCACAGAAGAAGATCTTCACCGGTCCCGTGGGCGCGCTGCCTTCCCTCGTCCCCGTCCTCGACGACCCCGAGGTCAAGGGTACGAAGCAGGCCTACTTCAACGACGCGCCGACCGGTGAACTCTTCGCGGCGTCCGCGAAGAGCCTCAAGCCCAACTACCGCGGCACGAAGGACCAGCAGGCACGCATCCCGTTCGGGAACGCCCTCCAGCTGGTGGAGCAGGGCAAGGCCGATCCGGACGAGGCGTGGAGCAAGGCGATCGAGGAAGCGGACAAGAACCTCCGCTGACCACCCCTCTGCCCCCACCGTCACCCGCGTCCGCGCGGACGACTGATCCGGGTGCCCGGCGCGAGCGCCGAAACCGCCGGCCGGGCACCCGGACGACCCCCGACCCTCCCACCTCCGGAGAACCACCATGGCGCTCCAGGCCATCCGCACCGCCCGGGACTCCCGGAGCAGCCCGCCGAGGCTGCGCAGGGACCGGCATTTTCTGCCCTACCTCTTCATCGCGCCCTTCTTCGTCGTCTTCGGTGTGTTCGGGCTCTATCCACTGATCCAGACCTTCTGGGTCTCTCTGCACGACTGGGACCGGCTGGCCGGCCCGGGAGAGTGGGTCGGCCTGGAGAACTTCAGCAGGCTCCTGGAGGACTCGGACTTCTACACCGCCACCTTCAACACCCTGAGCATCTTCCTCCTGTCGACCGTTCCGCAGCTCGTCGCCGCCCTTGCCCTGGCCTGGCTCCTCGACCGTCACCTGCGCGCCACCAGTGTGTGGCGGGCGCTCGTCCTGGTGCCGCAGTACGTGTCGGTCGTCGCCGTAGCCCTGGTCTTCTCACAGCTCTTCGGACGCGACTTCGGCATCGTCAACTGGGCCCTGCAGAACTTGGGGCTGATCAGCGACCCGGTCGACTGGACCGCCGACACCTGGAGTTCGCACCTCGCCATCAGCTTCATGGTGATGTGGCGGTGGACCGGCTACAACGCGCTGATCTTCCTCGCCGCGATGCAGGCGGTGCCCAGGGACCTGTACGAGTCGGCACAGATCGACGGCGCAGGCAGGTTCCTGACCTTCCGGAAGGTGACCCTGCCCTCCATCCGCCCCACCATCGTCTTCACCGTCGTCATCTCCACGATCGGCGGCCTGCAGCTGTTCGCCGAGCCCTTCCTCTTCGACCAGCAGGGCAACGCGGAGGGCGGAGCGGAGCACCAGTTCCAGACGCTGACGCTGATGCTCTACAAGTACGGATTCATCAACAACGACGCCGGATACGCCTCCGCCGTCTCGTGGGTGCTCTTCCTCGTGATCGCGGTCGTCGCCGCGTTGAACTTCCTGCTCGCACGCCGTTCCGATCGCGGCTGACCCGGCAGCAACCTGGAGAATCGCATGGCCCTCACCACACCGTCCGGGGCGCCCGCCACGCGTCCCGGCGTCCGCAGCGCACGTTCCCTCGTGCGTACCGTGCCCCGCAGGGGCCCCCGGCGGCTCGACAGGGCGGGACCGCTCGCCTACGCCATCCTCGCGGCCGTGACCGCCGCCTCCGTCTTCCCGCTCTACTGGAGCTTCGTCGTCGCCTCCCACGACGACAACTCCGTACTCGCCGGCACGACACCACCTCTGGTGCCCGGCGGCCACCTGATCGAGAACATCCAGCGGGTCTTCGAACTCTCCGCCTTCTGGCAGGCGCTCGGCAACTCCCTGATCGTCGCCTCGACGACGGCGGTCAGCAACGTGCTGCTGGCCTCCCTGGCCGGGTTCGCCTTCGCCAAACTCCGCTTCCCCGGCCGCAACGCGCTGCTCGTCTGCGTCGTGGTCACCGTCATGGTGCCCACCCAGCTCGGCATCATCCCGCTGTACATGCTCGTCACCGACATGGGCCTCTACGGCAAGCTGTCCGCTCTGATCGTGCCGGCCCTGGTCTCCGCCGTCGGCGTCTTCTGGATGCGGCAGGCCGTCGAGGAGAACATCCCCGACGAACTGATCGAGGCCGCGCGCATGGACGGGGCCGGACTGCTGCGCACCTACTGGTACGTGGTGGTGCCGGGGGTACGCACCACGGCCACGGTGCTGGGGATGTTCACCTTCATGTTCGCCTGGAACGACTACTTCTGGCCGCTCATCGCGCTGCCTCCCGAGAACGGCACCGTGCAGATCGCGCTCAACCAGCTCGCGGCCGGCTACTACACGGACTACACCCTGATGCTGGCCGGCGTCGTCGTCTCCGTGCTGCCCGTCCTGGTCGTGTTCACCGTCCTGGCCCGCCGGATCGTCTCCGGCGTCATGGCCGGCGCCGTCAAGGGCTGAGCGTGCCTTCCACCCGTGCCCTCCACCTCAGGGAGAACCGATGACCGCTGTGCCCACCGCCCCCGGCCAGGGCCGCCTCCACCCCCCGGAGCCCGCCGCCCGGACGGCCGCCGACATCGTCAACCCGGTGCTCCGAGGCTTCCATCCCGACCCTTCCATCCTGCGGGTGGGCGACGACTACTACATCGCCACGTCCACCTTCGAATGGCTTCCGGGCGTCGCCGTGCACCACTCGCGAGACCTCGTGAACTGGCGTCCCCTCGGGGGGATCCTGCGGGAGCAGCGGCTGCTCGACCTCACCGGGCGCCCCGACTCCGGCGGAGTGTGGGCCCCCTGCCTCAGCCACACCGAAGGCCGCTTCCACCTCGTCTACAGCGACGTCACCAACCTCTCCGGGGCTTTCAAGGACGTCCGCAACCTGGTCATCACCGCGCCCTCACTCGACGGACCGTGGTCGGATCCGGTGCCGTTCCCCTCCCACGGATTCGACCCGTCCCTCTTCCACGACGACGGCCCCGACGGCGACGGCCGGAGCTGGGCCCTGTGGATGGAGTGGGACCACCGGCCCGGGCGCCACCCGTTCGCCGGGATCCTGCTCCAGGAGTGGGACCGGGGGGAGGGGCGGGTCAGGGGACCGGTGCACCGCGTGTTCCAGGGCACGGAACTGGCCCACACCGAGGGGCCGCACCTCTACCGCAAGGACGGCTGGTACTACCTGCTCACCGCCGAGGGCGGCACCTCCTGGTCGCACGCCGTGACCGTCGCCCGCTCCCGGACGCCCACCGGCCCGTACCAGCCCGACCCCGCCGGGCCGCTGCTCACCTCGGCCGGAGATGCCGGCTGGGAACTGCAGAAGGCGGGACACGGAAGTCTCGTGGAGACACAGGGCGGCGAGTGGTACCTGGCACATCTCACGGCCCGCCCGCTCAGCCCGCTCGGCCCCTGTGTCCTGGGCCGCGAGACCGCCATCCAGCGCGTCGGCTGGAGCTCCGACGGCTGGCCGCGTCTGGACCCCGCCGCCGACGCCACGGCGCACGCCGCCCCGCTGCCGCTCCCGCGGACGGTGGTGCCCGGGCCCGCGCTGCCTCCCGCCCCGGTCACCGCGCCCCCCACCCGCGACCACTTCGACGGGCCACGACTGCGTGCCGACTGGTCGACGCTGCGCCGTCACCCGGCATCCGCCTGGCTGAGCCTGACCGAACGGCCCGGACACCTGCGGCTGAGAGGGGGGCAGTCCCTCGGATCGACCCACGGCCAGAGCATGGTCGCGCGCCGGCAGCAGGCGGTTTCGTTCGACTTCTCCGCACGCGTCGAGTCCGAACCCTCCTCGCCCCTGCAGATGGCGGGCATCGTCCACTACTACAACTCCAGCCTCTGGCACTACCTCCACCTCACCTGGGACGAGGAGCTCGGCCGGACCCTGCGCATCGGCCAGTGCCACCACGGGCGGTACACGGAGCCGGCTCCGGCCGTCGCGGTTCCCGACGGTCCCGTCGATCTGAGGATGACGGTCCGCGGGACGCGGGGAGGGTTCGCCTGGCGCACCGCCGGCACGACCCGGTGGAGGCCGTTCGAGGCGGAACTCGACGTCACCCTCCTCTCCGACGAGAGTGCCACCCGGGGCGACCCGGCCTCGGGGCACTTCACGTCGTGGGGATTCACCGGCGCCTTCGCCGGGATGTGCGTCCAGGACCTCACCGGCGAGGCCCTGCACGCCGACTTCGCGTGGTCCGAGTACCAGGAGACGGCCGTCGTTCATGAGGGCAGGTGAGAGCGCCCACAGGACCATGGCAGACTCGGCCGGGGAGACCCGACCGGCCCCACGCGAATCTCTCACTCGAACGGACACCTCGGATGACTGCGGACACCCCAGACGCGCCGGGCAGGGTCACCCTGACCATGATCGCTTCCGAGGCCGGTGTCTCCGTGTCGACCGTGTCCAAGGTCCTCAACGGCCGCTCCGACGTTTCCACGGACACCAAGGAACGGGTCGAGGGGGTCATGGACCAGCTCGGTTACCAGCGCCGGCCGACCCGGAAGCGCGGTGCCGTCGTCGACCTGGTCCTCAACGAACTGGACAGCCTCTGGTCGGTGGAGATCATCAGGGGAGTCGAAGAGGTCCTTCACGCCGCCGGAGCGAGCATGGTCCTCTCCGCCGTCCACGGGCGCAGCTCCGACACCAGGGAATGGATCGGCCAACTCGCCGCCCGCCGCAGCAACGGGGCGATCCTGGTCGTCTCCGATCTCACCCAGCAGCAGCGCAAGCGCCTCACCGCGCTCGACGTCCCCTTCGTGCTTCTCGACCCGGTCGGCAACGTCGACGCGCTCGTGCCCACGGTCGGCGCCACCAACTGGGCCGGTGCCGTCAGTGCGACCGAGCATCTGATCGCACTGGGGCACACCAGGATCGCGCATCTCGCGGGGCCGCGGCAGGTGCTCTGCAGCCGGGCCCGCGCGGACGGGTTCAGGGCGACCATGGAGGGCGCCGGTCTGCCCATGCCCCACGGATGGGTGGTGCACGGCGAGTTCAACGACGCCTCCGGGCGGGCCGAGACCGCGCGCCTGCTCGACGGGCTCGAGGCGTCCGGCGAGGAAGCTCCCACCGCGGTGTTCGCCGCCAGTGACCTCCAGGCGCTCGGCGCCTTCGAAGTCCTGCGGGACCGGGGCTACTCCATTCCCGGCGACATCAGCATCGTCGGCTTCGACGACCTTCCGGTCGCGCGCTGGACCCACCCTCCGCTGACCACGGTCAGGCAACCACTGTTCGACATGGCGTCGGTGGCGGCCAACGCGCTGCTCCGGATCATCGACGGGGAGCCCGCCGACCAGCTCAGGCTGGAACTGGCCACCCAACTGGTGGTGCGGGGGAGCACGGCGCCGCCCCCGCGCGCGGATGCCCGCGGTGCCCGCTCGGGCTCCTGACGGAGGCGCTCGACGTCCGCGGCTGCCGGTGCCGCTCCCGAGCGGCGGCGCCGGCAGCCGCGCCGTGCGCCCCGGACCGGCGCACCCCAATGGTTGACATGCTCAGGATCAAACACGATCCTGTTACGGCACTCTTCCATCGATGTAAAAGTCGGCGTCGGCACGGCGGCGGCCAACCCCGGGAACGAGGCCATGAGAATCTCTCGCAGCCTTCACGGCGCCGCAGCCCTGATCCTGTCGGGCGTCCTGCTCGTCCTGATGTCCCTTCCCTCCGCCGAGCCCGCCCACGCCGCGCAGACCGGCCTCAGGGCGGCGGACCCCAGCGTGATACGGGTCGGGAGCACCTACATGTCCGTCCAGTCGACCGGCGGCGGCATCGCCGTACGACAGGCGTCGTCGACCGCCGCCCTGGCGTCGGCCACGCCCCGGCAGGTCTGGTCGGACACCCGTGGGCTCGGCGAGGTGTGGGCTCCCGAGATCGTCCGCGACGGTGGACGCTACTACGTCTACTTCTCCGCGGGCAGAGGCGCGGCGCACCGCATGTACGTGATCAGCTCGGCGTCCCCCGACACCGGATACACCGCCGAGTCGAAGCTGGCGCTGCCCGACGACAAGTGGGCCATCGACGGCGCGCTTCACCTTCGGCGGACAGCGGTGGTTCGTCTGGTCCGGCTGGGCCGGCGACACCGATGTCGAGCAGAACCTCTACATCGCGCGTATGAGCACCCCGACCGCACCCACCGGCGCGCGGTACGTCATCTCGCAACCCCGTGAGAGCTGGGAGCGCGTCGTCGGTAACCCCTTCATCAACGAAGGGCCCGAGCCGATCAAGGACCCGAACGGCCAACTGCACATCGTGTACTCGGCCAACGGCAGCTGGAGTGACCAGTACTGTCTCGCGGACCTGAGGCTGCGTGCGGGCGGGGATCCGACGTATGTGTGGGACTGGTACAAGTCCAACGGCTGCCTGTTCGGTTCGAACCGTACGACGATGATGTCCGGCTGGGACCCGACCCTGTACGTCGACGGACCCGGCCACCACAGCTTCGTGCTGCTCGACGGTGACATCGCGACCAGCCCTCCGGCCGGCCCGAGGTTCCCGTCCATGTTCCACGCGGTGCCCAAGGGGACCCCGTACGCCTGGGAGAACCGGTACTGGTACACCGGCACGTTCGCATGGTGGGGCGGCATCACCTACAGCCGTGCCAACGTGCCGGGCCCGTCCGGCGACACCGGCTGGAGCCTGAAGTTCTTCGAGTGACCCATGGAGTCCCGGACCCCGGGCGGCCTCCCCGCGACGGGCGGCTCGGGGTCCGGGGCCCACGAGGCGGCACGACGCCCGCTCAGGCGCCCGCCGCCCTGGCCTGGTCCTCCACCCGCCGCCGGTGTTCCTCCCAGGAGCGCCGCTCCTGAGGGGACATCGCGTCCTTGCCCGGAGCGCAGTCCACGGCGCCGTCGATCAGCTCGCGCACGATGTCCGCGTGGCCCGCGTGCCGCTGGGTGTCGGAGATGACGCGTGCCAGGGCGTGATGCAAGGTCATCTCCCGGCGCTCCTCGGGCCACCAGGGGACGCGGCCGACCGCGTCGAGGGGGAGTGCCGCGACCGTCATGCCGGAGTGTCTCCACGCCGCCCGGTACAGGCCGACGATCTCCTCGCGTGACTCGTCGGCGGCGGCCCACATGTCCGCCTGGGGATCAGGGTCCCCGGCCCACCACCAGCGCGGCGCCGGCCCGGTGAAGAAGGGCCGTCCGAACGTGTCGCCGAAGTACCCCAGTTCCACGCCCGCGCAGTGTTTGACGAGCCCCAGCAGGTTGGTGCCGGTGGGCGTCAGCGGCCTGCGTACGTCGTACTCGGGCAGCCCCTCCAGCTTCCGCAGCAGGGCGTCCCGCCCCTCCTGCAGATACCGGAGGAGCTCTGCCTTCGCATTCGCCTCGGTCATGCCGGAAGTCTCGCACCCGGCACCGACAACGGAGGCTCCGACGACCGCGCTCGCCGTCCCGGCGCGGGTCAGCCCTCAGGCCAGCATTCCCGTACGGAGCTTCCCGAGCGTCCGTGTGAGGAGGCGGGAGACGTGCATCTGTGAGACGCCGAGCTCGGCGCCGATCTGCGCCTGGGTCATCTCCTGGCCGAAGCGCATCTCGATGATGCGCCGTTCGCGGTCGTCGAGCTGCCCCATCAGCGGGGCCAGGGCGTGCAGGTTCTCCACGGTCTCCATGGCGGCGTCGGGTTCACCCAGGATGTCGGCGAAGGTGCGGGCCGAGGACCCGGTGGTCTCGCCGGTGGAGGTCGGCAGGTCCAGGGAGCCCGCGGTGTAGCCGTTCGAAGCGATGATGCCCTCGATGACCTCGTCCTCGCTGAGCCCCATGTACTCGGCCAGTTCCCTCGGGGACGGATCGCGGTCCAGTACGGTGGCGAGCTCGTCCTTGGCCTTCGCCAGCTCCACCCGTAGCTCCTGCAGCCGCCGGGGGACGTGTACCGCCCACGTGGTGTCGCGGAAGAAGCGCTTGATCTCACCCACGATGTACGGCACGGCGAACGTGGCGAACTCGACCTCCCGGGAGAGCTCGAATCTGTCGATCGCCTTGATGAGGCCGATGGTCCCGACCTGGGTGATGTCCTCCATGTCCCCGCTGCCCCGGTTGCGGAAGCGGCGTGCGGCGAACCGGACGAGGGAGATGTTCATCTCGATGAGGGTGTTGCGCGCGTACTGGTACTCGTGTGTGCCCTCTTCCAGCACCTGCAGCTTCTCGAAGAACAGGGCCGACAGGGCGCGGGCGTCCTTCGGTGACACCTTGCCCGTGTCATCGATCCAGGGCAGCTCACCGACGCGCTCCGGCGCGGCCTGTCCGACTGACGTCTCGTCAGTCCGTATGTCCCCGGCCGTCTCTTCAGTGATCATTTTTTCCGTCCCACCCTTGCTCGTGCGAGCGCGCTTCCTGACGAGGCCCCTGCCCCGCGCGGGAGGACCCATGCGTCGCCCGGGCCGAAATTTCTTGCTGCGTGGAAACAGTTGCCCTTGGGCATCGTAGGATGAGCTGCCCCGGAAGGCGGCGCGACCTGGTGCGCGTCGCGCTCGACCGGGCACAGGCCCGTACGCTGGAGGCCGACGACCGGGCGCCCTCGGACGGTCCGGGTTCGGCGCAGCACGACGAGAAACAGGATCACGTGGACAGATTCGCTGCCGTCGAGCGGGAACTGCGCAAGGCCGCGCCCCATCTGCTTCTCGACGTCGCCACGGCGGCCCTCCGTGAGCGATGGGGCGTCGAGAGCGTGGAACTGCGGATGGCCGACTACGGCATGACCATGCTCCAGGTCGTGTCCGAGGCGCCCCTCGCCGAGCCGGTGCCCGTCCACGGCAGTCCGCAGGGGCGGGCGTTCGGTGCTCAGGAGCCCTATGTGGAACCCCTGCCCGAGCGGGGCCCGGTATCGGTTCATCTGCCGGTCACGGTCCGGGGTGACCGGCTGGGGGTGCTCAGCGGCACCGTGCCACGGGCTTCCTGCACCCCCGCGGACCTCGGGGGTATGCAGCAGATCTGTGAGGCCCTCGGTCACGAGATCCTCGTCGCCGAACGGGACACCGACCTCTATCTCCTCGCCCGGCGCGCCACACGGCTGACGCTCGCCGCCGAGATGCAGTGGCAGTTGCTGCCCGGGCGCTCGGTCACCCGCCCGGAGTTCTCGATGGGCGCCCATCTCGAGCCCGCCTACGCGATCTTCGGAGACAACTTCGACTGGTCGGTCTCGGCCCACCACCTCACCCTGACCGTCACCAACGGCATGGGGAAGGGCATGGAGGCGGCGCTGCTCACCAACCTCGTCGTCAACGCGCTGCGCAACGCCCGGCGTGCGGGACTCGACCTGCCCGGCCAGGCCAGCCTCGCCGACCAGGCGGTGTACGCCCAGTACCGAGGAGCGCTGTACGCGTCGGTCCTGCTGCTGCGCTTCGACCTCGCCACGGGTGAGGTCGAGGCCGTGGACGCGGGATCCCCTCGCATGTGGCGGCTGCGGGGACGCGGCGTCGAGCCCGTCGGCTTCGACGCGCAGCTCCCGCTCGGCATGTTCGAGGAGACCGAGTACACCGCCGAGCGCTTGGTCGTCGAGCCGGGTGACCGGCTGCTCATCGGCAGCGACGGTGTCTACGAGAGTGTGTCGAAGGCAGGTGAACGCTACGGCGAACGCGCCCTGGCGCGTTCGCTCTCCGGGCACCGCCTGCTCCCGCCCGAGCAGGTGCCCCTGGCTGTCCTGCGGGATCTGCGGGACTACCGGTCCGCGGCGCCGCTCGACGACGACGCCCTTGTGGTCTGCCTTGACTGGTACGGCCGGCGTTCCTCCGCCCACGACCAGTCGGAATGAGCTGCTCCGGGCCGCCGTCTCCTATCCGGTCGACCGCAACCGTCTCGCCCCGTCGTCGTCCTGGCCCGCGGCCGCGTTCCGGAAGGCCCGAAGTCCTTCGAGCAGCGCGCGCCGCGCCTTGGCCGGCATGGCGTCGATGGTGGACATCAGCACCTCTTCCCTGCGCATCCGCAGATCGACGAGATAGGCCTTGCCGTGACTGGTCAGCCGGAGTTCCAGCTCACGTCGGCTCACCGGACTGGGAGTGCGCTCCACCAGTCCCGTCGCCTGCAGCCGGTCGCACAGTCTGCTGACGGAGGGGGAGGCCGAACCCAGCGCTTCGGCGAGCATGCGCAGATTGATGCCCTC
Organism: Streptomyces sp. NPDC059166; assembly: GCF_042755185.1. Taxonomy (NCBI): domain Bacteria; kingdom Bacillati; phylum Actinomycetota; class Actinomycetes; order Kitasatosporales; family Streptomycetaceae; genus Streptomyces; species Streptomyces sp. NPDC059166. The sequence goes on from NZ_JBHZCI010000036.1 coordinate 35,436, forward strand.
CTCGCGGTCCAGCGTGTAGAGCACGCGGAGCTGCGACGGGGAGACAGGGCCCGTCGGGACGGCTTCGCGGCCCTGTTCCCAGAGGACTTCGAGGAGTTCGACGAACTCTGAACCCTCGCGGGCCGCCTCCCGGGACCGGTGGTCGGGTTCGGGGCTCAGGCCCATGGTGATGACACTCCGATCCGGCATCGCTGCACTCGTCCGTCCCGTCACCGGACCGAGGGAACGAGCCGGGTATCCGATGCGCTCGTATGGAAGGCCAGGACCATATGGATCTCGGGACATGTCCGTGGCACCGGACATCCTACCCCTGTCGGCAACGGTCTCCGAAGCGGCGGACGCCTCAATATGTTTCCGCATGGCAATAGTTTCCATGGGGTACGGTTTCGCAGCGGCAACCGATGCGTGATCTTCCAGCAGTCACCGCCGAACCGCCGCGACGGCGACCGCCCACCGGCCTGGAGTACTGAGACCCATGACGCACAGCCCGACCCTCACCCTCACCGTCCGCCGTCCGGCGGACTCGATCGCCGTTCTCGAGGTGGCCGGCGAGATCGACGTGGACAGTGTCCCCGTCCTGCGATCCAGGGCGCTGGAGCTGATCCGGCAGGGCAGCCCGCACATCGTCCTCGACCTGGCGCCGGTCGAGTTCTGCGACTCGTCGGGCCTCAACACCATGATCGGCATCCTCCGGTACGCGAAGGACCGCTACGGGTCCCTGTCCCTGGCCGGCGCACCCCCGCACCTCGCCCGGCTGCTGGACATCACCGGGGTCGGCCACCTGATACCCACACACGCCACCACGGCCGAGGCGCTGCGCCGGATCGGCGTACCCGACGGGGCGCCGGGGGAGAAGGAGGACCTCTGAGCGCTCCCGCACCGGCTCCGCCCGGGCCGAGCGCTCCGGACCGGCCCCCGGATCAGGCACCTCTCGCCCTCCCGCCGCCGAGCGGCCACGCCTCGACATCGCGGTAGTGAATCGGCCCGCTGCTCCGGCCGGCATTGCTCCCGACCAGGTGCAGACACTCCGCGGACCAGGGGAGTCCGCCGAACCCGGCGATCCTCTCGGCGATCTCCGCAGCCGACGCGTGGTCACCGCGACGGGCCCGGGCCAGCGTCAGATGAGGGCGCAGCGGACGTCCCTCGAACGCGACGCCGCACTCCCTGACGACGCCGCGCACATCGTCCGCGAGCGCGTGAAGCGCTTCGAGGTCCCCGTCGATCCCGCTCCAGACCACCCGGTCGTCGAAGACTCCGCCGCCGCCCAGGCTCAGCCGGGGCGGCCGGTGTGCCACCGCCAGGCCGGCGAGCGGCGGGATCAGCGCCGGCACGCCCGCAGCGGGAATCTCCCCGAGGAAGGCCAGTGTGATGTGCCAGTCCTCGACGCGGTTCCACCGCATCCGCGGGTACCGTGCGTACGCAGGACGCAGCGCACGGGCGAGTTCCTCCTTGGCGTCGTCCGGAGGGGCGAGAGCGATGAAGACGCGTACGGTCGCGGGCCGGTTCCGATCCTCCACACCTGACTTCGTACCATCCGGGTGGCGGTGGCCCTTCATCAGGGCCCGGCCCGGCGGTGCGGATGGACACCCGCGCCTCAGGACGGATTGCGTGAAGGCCGCACCCCGTCGAGCGGCGGCGGCTCCCCGTGAGCGTGGCCCCCGCGTCCACGGGGGCAGGACCTCACCGAGAGCCACGGAAGGCAACCGCGATGCCCGAACAGCACTCCCCACGGCGGCCGACGGCCCAGCTCGACGCCCGCTACAGCTCCGCTCTCCGGCCCCGTCCCGGTGCCGCGGACGTCACCGCGACCGACTGGGCCGACGCACGGCGGCAGCTGGAGGCCGCCGAGATCTTCTGGGCCTCGACCGTGCGGCCCGACGGGCGTCTTCACGTCACCCCGGTGATCGCTGCCTGGCACGGCGGGTCGCTGTACTTCTCCACCGGACCCGAGGAGCAGAAGGCGAGGAACCTCGCCCATGACGGACACTGCGCGCTGACGACGGGCAGGAACGACCTCGGCGAAGGCCTCGACATCGTCGTCGAGGGGACCGCGGAGCAGGTCTCCGATCCGGCGGAGCTGGAACGGGTGATCACGGCCCACGAGACGAAGTACGGGGAGCACATCATCTCGCCCGAGGGAACCTTCCACGGCATCGGGGACTCGTTCCGGACGGGAAGCGCGATCGTCTTCGCGCTGGCGCCCGTGACGGCGTACGGCTTCGGCAGGAAGGACGGCGTCTACACCCACACCCGGTGGACGTTCTGAGCGCGGCCTCTCCGCGTTGGGTGGACGGGCGGCCCCGGGGCGGTCCGTCCCCGACGTCCCGGGTCCGGGGCCGGACCCGGGACCGGTCGTTCCACGGAGATTCACGAGGTCCTCATGTCCGGTCCCTCCGGGGGCCGGATCCACGGGCTTGGCTTCGCCGTGTCCCGCTACACGCAACAGACGAGGCACACATGTCCCTGAGGCACGCAGTCGCCGGCCTGGCTCTCCTTCCCGCACTCGCGGTCCCCACGTCCGCGCAGGCAGCCACCGCTTCCCACGAGCACCGGCCCGCCCACCGGGCGGCGTTCGACCTGCAGGCCCACCGCGGCGGCCTCGGGCTCACCACGGAGTCGTCCCTCGAGGGCTTCGGCAAGGCCCTGCGTCTGGGTGTCAGCACTCTGGAACTGGACACCCAGGTCACCAAGGACCTCAAGGTGGTCGTGAACCACGACCGGCAGATCAGCGCCCAGAAGTGCGTGGACACCGGTCCGCTCACCTCCGGCGACCCGATGTACCCGTACGTCGGCAAGTACGTCAAGGACCTGACCCTCAAGCAGATCAGAACCCTGGACTGCGGTTTCCAGCAGCTTCCCGGCCACCCGGAGCAGGAGCGGGTACCGGGCTTCCGCATGGTCGAACTCAAGGACGTCCTGGGCCTGGTGAAGAGCTACGGGGCCAAGCGGGTCGAGCTCAACATCGAGACCAAGGTGGAAGCCGGAGCACCTGAGCAGACCGCCCCGCGCGAACTGTTCGTCCGCCGCGTGTTCGAGGAGATCCACCGGTCGGGGATCGAGCGTCAGGTGTCCGTCCAGTCGTTCGACTGGGGGGCTCTGCGGGAGATGCACCGGCTCGCCCCCTCGTATCCGCTGGTGGCGCTCACGAACTACGACTTCCTCCAGGTGGGCAAGCCCGGAGCCTCTCCCTGGCTCGGCGGCATCGACGCCGACGACTACGACGGAGACTTCGTCAGGGCCGCCGCCGCCGTCCCCGGTGTCACCGCCCTGTCGCCCAACTACGGCTTCCCCCAGAACGGAACGGTCGCGGACCCCTCATTCCGCTTCTACCCCGACCGGCAGATGATCCGCGACGCGCACCGGCGCGGGCTCGAGGTCATCCCCTGGACCTGTGACGACCCCGCCACCATCGAGGCGCTCATGGACATGGGCATCGACGGGATCATCACCGACTACCCCGACCGCGTGCGGGAGATCATGGCCGACAGGGGTCTTCGCCTTCCCGTGTCGTACCGGGCGCCACGGCACTGAGGACGGTCCCGGCCCGGTGGCGCGCCCCCGGGGCGTCATCTCCACCGGGCCCGGCCGTCACGGCTCACCCGCTCCCGGTGGCCGCTTCGCCGACGGTGACCCCCAGACGTCCGGCCACCGTCGTGAGCGCCTCGCCGAGAGGAAGGGAGATCCGCACACGGGCGTGCCGGTCGCCTCGTGTCGGATCGCGGTTCACGATCAGCACCGGTTTTCCGGCCTGCTCCGCCTGGCGGACGAACCGGAGCCCCGACATCACCGTGAGCGAGGAGCCGAGGACCAGCAGGGTCCCGGCCTCACGGACCAGGCTCCGGCAGTGCTCGACCCGCTCAGGGGGAACAGCCTCGCCGAAGAACACCACATCGGGCTTGAGCACGCCGCCGCAGACCGTGCACGCGACGACGCGGAAGTCCCCGACCTGCTCGTCCGTGAGGTCGGCGTCACCGTCGGGGTTGATCGAGGCCGCCACCGGAGCGAAGCCCGGATTGGCCTCCTCCAGCCGGCCGGCCAGTTCACGCCGTGGGCTGCGGGCCCCGCACGACAGGCAGACGACCCGGTCGAGACTCCCGTGGAGTTCGACGGCGTCCGTGCTGCCGGCCGCCTGGTGCAGTCCGTCCACGTTCTGGGTGATCACGCCGGAGACCAGGCCCTCCCGCTGGAACGAGGCCACCGCCCGGTGCCCCGCGTTCGGCCGGGCCCGGCCGAAGGTCCGCCAGCCCAGATGGCTGCGCGCCCAGTACCGGCGCCGCGCCTGGACGCCACCGGTGAAGTCCTGGTACGTCATCGGCGTGTGCCGGCTGAGGCTTCCGCCCTCACCCCGGTAGTCCGGGATGCCCGACTCTGTCGACATGCCCGCGCCGCTGAGCACCAGCACGCCTCCGGACGCCAGCGCGTCGGTGAGCGGCTCGAGATCCGTGGTCCCCGGCGAAGGGTCCCCGGTAGGGGTCCAGCTCAGGGTGGGGCGCATACGCATGACACCAGGGTACGGAACACTCCTCACCCGGGCCGGAGCGACCGGGCTCAGCGGGCCGCCATCCGGGCCGCGTCCGCGCCGAGGACCGCCCGCCCGGCGGCGATCCGCCTTTCCCGCTCGGGTCCTGGACAGGTCAGTCGTTCCAGCGAGCGCAGCAGGGCCGGTTCGTCGGCGGCGTACTCGGTGAGGCCCGCGGCCGCCATCGCGCGCACGCCCTCGACGCCGTGCCCGGGGATCGGCCGGTAGCCGACCACGGGCACCCCGGCCGCCAGCGCCTGAACGGCGGTCTGACCCGCCGCGTTGTCCACCAGGGCGGCCGACGCCCCCATCAGCGCGGGCAGGTCCTGGACCCAGCCCAGCGCCAGGACGCCGGGGAGCCCGGCGGCGCGGGCGCGCAGCCTCTCGTCCCTCCCGCACAGCAGCACCGGAAGGTGCCCGGCGCGGGCCAGCAGGAGAGCGGTCGCCGTCAGCCCCCTGCCCACACCCCAGGCGCCCGCCGACAACAGCACCGCGGGGCGGCCGGCGCCGCGTCGGGCCAGTTCGCAGGACCACCGGGACCCCGTACCGTCCCGTCGGGCCGGCGCGGGCGCGCTGAACTCGACCGGCACGACCGGGCCGCACACCCTCGCGGGGCAGCCGGTCGCCGCCCGGACCCGTGACGCGGCGGTGCCCGTCATGCAGAGGTACAGGTCGTTGCCCGGGTGGAGCCACTGACGGTGCACCGCGAAGTCGGTGACGACGACCGTGCAGGGCGGACAACCGGCTCCCATCACCGACCGCATCCGCCCCGTGACCTGCGCGCCCTGGTGGAACGTGGTGACGATCGCCTCGGGGCGCCCGCGCTCGACGGCCCTGCGCAGTCGCGGTGCGAGGCACGCGGCCAGCGGACCGGTGTCCGCCGCCCAGGAGCATCGGCCACCGCCGGGACCGCTCTCGCGGAAGAACGCCGAGTACACCGCCTCGTACGCCCAGGGGAAGTGCCGGAGCGCGGTGCGGTACCCGGCGCGCAGCCCGTGACCGGCCCCGGCGGGCAGAAGATCCAGCAGGTCCAGGGACGTGGTCCGGTGCCCATCCGCCCTGAACCGCCGTGCCAGTTCGGCCGCGACCGCGTCATGACCGGCACCCATACTCGCGCTGATCACCAGAAACCCGCTCACCCCTGCATGTTCCGCCCGCCCCGGCCGCCGCGCCACATCGCGTCCGGGCCGCGGGCCCGTGCGCCGGTCGCATGAAGGATGGGGCAGCACGGTTCGGCGGGGCTCCGGGCCCGGAATGGAACACAGGACGTCGGCGCCCCCGGAGGACGGAAGGTCCATGCGTGCGAGCCCCCCACACCGCGGGACACCCGGTGCCCACCCCGGCGGACGCCCGTCCACCGGCCGGCGCGTCGCCCTGATCACGGGCGCCTCGTCCGGCATCGGCGCCGCCGTCGCGGACCGCCTCTCCACCGGCGGCCGGTGGGATCTCCTGCTCAACGGCCGCGACCTGGACCGTCTCTCCGACGTCGCCGCACGCACCGGTGGAAGCATGCTGCCGGAGGACCTCGGGTCGCCGGAGGGCTGCCGGCGGCTCGCCGGGGATGCGCTGGCGGCCGGTGGCCGGGTCGACGCCCTCGTCGCCGCGGCCGGGCTCGGCTGGGCGGGCGCCTACACGGACATGACGCCCGCCCTGGTGAACCGTCTGGTGAATGTGAACGTCTGCGCGGTGATGCATCTCGTCAGCCAGCTGCTGCCGCAGATGCTCGCACGGGGGTCGGGCCGCCTCGTGGTGCTGGGCTCGGTGGCCGGCCGCTTCGGCGTGCGGGGCGAGGCCGCGTACGCGGCGACCAAGGGAGCGCTGATCCCCTTCGTCCGGAGTCTGCGCTACGAACTGCGGGGCACGGGAGTGCGCCTCTGCCTGGTACTGCCCGGCCCCGTGGACACCCCCTTCTTCGACCGCCGGGGGACCCCGTACACCCGCTCGCGGCCACGGCCGGTGGCCGCCGGGCGGGTCGCCGCAGCGGTGGAGGAGGCGCTCACGGGAGACCGGCACGAGATCACCGTGCCGAGGTGGCTGGAGGTACCCGCCCGGCTGCAGGGTGTGGCACCGCACCTGTTCCACAGACTGGCCACCCGCTTTGGCTGAGCGGGGCGGAGGCGGGCGGACAGCGCCTCCGGCGCCGGTACCGTCCGCGGGAACGTGCCCCGCCGGCACGCCGGGGGAGCGGTGGTGCACGCCTTACGCACGGCCACGGCGAACCGCGGCGCCCGTCCCGGCGATCCCGGCCGGTGCGCCGTGACCCTCCTCTGCGTCGTGCTGGCCCTGGTCGCCGCGACGGGCAACGCCGCGGCCTCCGTGCTGCAGCGCCGAGCAGCCGCGGCCCAGCAGCCCGGCACTCCCGGTGCCCGCCTCCAGGGCTGGCGCGGTCTGGTCCGGCGCCCGGCCTGGCTGTGGGGAGCGGGCATGCTCGTCCTGTCCGGCGTCGCACAGGCCGCCGCCCTGGCGGTCGGCCCGCTGGCGGTGGTGCAGCCGGTCATGACGACGGAGCTGCTGTTCACCCTGGTGCTCGCGGCCGTGGCCTTCCGCAGGCCACCGGGTGTCCGCGCCTGGGGAGCCTTCCTCGCGATGGCGATCGGACTGGCCTCGTTCCTGCTGCTGGCCGCCCCTTCCGGCGGCACGGACACCGTGCCACCCGGGCGATGGCTCGTCTGCGCCGCCCCCGCCGCCGCCGTGTCGGCCGTTCTCGCGGTGGTGGGCGCCGGGCTGCGGGGCTCCGCACGAGCAGCGGTGCTGGGTTCGGTGACCTCCGTCGGCTTCGCCCTCACCGCGGCCCTGCTCAAGGACGGGCTCGGCACGGTGTCCGGACAAGCCGGCGAACTGCCCGCGACCTGGCAGATCTACGCGGCCGCAGCCGTGGGCCTGGGCTCGTTCCTGGCCCTGCAGGTGACCCTGCGTGCGGGGTCTCTCGCCGCATCGCAGCCGGCGCTCACCCTCGGGGACGCGTTGCTCAGCGTCATCCTGGGCGTCACCCTGTTCGAGGAGAGCATCGAACTGGGGCGGCTGGTCCTGCCGGAGGCGGCGTCACTCGGCCTCATCGCGTACGCCTGCGTGCATCTCAGCAGGTCGCCGCTGGTCTCGGGGAAGGAAGCGCAGCAATGGTGAGGAGCACGGGTACGGGCGCCGCGGTGTGCGCGCTGGGCGCGGCGGCAGCCTGGCACATCGGCCCCGCGGCCACCTGGCTCCCACCCGTGCGGAGGGCGCTCGCACCCTCGCTCGACGGACAGGGCCGGGCCGACCACGTCGCGCTGACCTTCGACGACGGACCGGACCCGGGCAGCACCCCGCACTTCCTGCGTCTGCTCGGCACACACGGGGTCCAGGCCACCTTCTTCCTCGTCGGTACCTCCCTCACGCGCCACCCCGAGCTGGCCCGGACGATCGTGACGGCCGGACACGAGGTCGCCGTGCACGGCTGGGACCACACCCGCCCCTGGCTTCCCCGGCCGTCGCGCGATCTGCGGGAGGTGACGCGCACCGCGGAGGCGGTACGCCGCGTCTGCGGGACGGACCCGCAGTGGTACCGGCCGCCCTACGGCATCCTGACGGGTGGCAGGCTGGCCGCCGCCCGCCGGGCGGGACTGCGTACCGTGCTGTGGTCGGCGTGGGGCCGTGACTGGACAGGACACGCCGACGCCCGTTCGGTGGAGGCGTCGGTCCTCGAGGACCTGCACGGAGGAGCCACCGTCCTCCTGCACGACGCGGACGGCTGGAGCGCGCCGGGCGCCTGGCGCGCCACGCTGGACGCCCTGCCCCGGCTGCTCGCGGAGTGCCGTGGACGCGGCCTGGAGGTGGGACCGCTGGCGGAGCACGGAATCGGCCGTGCACCGGCACGTCCACCCGGCGGCCCGTCCTCGGGGTGAGTGTCCACGGCCCCGTGGGCGGGGACCGTTCAGCCGTGCCGCGAGGGAGCGGGGACAGGGCCGCCGGGACGGAAGCGCTCCACGCCGACGGTGTGCCGCACCTTGAGCGGGCGTACGACCACCGCGACCCGCTCCTCGCCCGGCATGAGCCACTCGAACCGCTCGCTGCCCAGATACTTCCGTGCCAGCCGGTCCATGTGGGCGTGCGCCTCCTCGCCCTCGACGAACCGGGCGACGACACCGCTGATCTGCACCCGGTCGAAGGGGTCCACGGCGTCCGCGTGCGAGAGGTAGACGCGCGGATCGGCCCGCAGATTCTCCTCCTTCACCCGGCCCACCGAGGTGTTGAAGCTGAGTTCCCCCTCGCCTTCCAGGTCCACCCACATCGGGCTGACCTGCGGTGCTCCGTCGGGGAACACGGTCCCGACGTACCAGATGTGGGGTGCCCGCAACCGGGCGCGAACGGCTTCGTCGAACGTCGCAGTCATACCGATGAGGCTAACAACCATGATCGCCGAGAACCCCCTCGGAAAGGGGAGCCGGTGGGGCGGAGCGGTGACTCTTCGTTCACAGGACCAGGACCGAGTCGTCACGGCCGGCACCTGATCCGGTGTGAGGGGCGGCCCCGGGCCCCGGTCCGTACCCCAGCCGGAGGGCCGCCCGTGCCGGGCCGCCCTCCGCCGCCCCCGTCCGCTCATGCCGTCTCCCGGGGAGCCGGGCGGGCGGGCGACGGAGGCCCGGCCGCCGCCATGCCGTGCCCGCGGTCCGGGACGGGACCGGGGCTGTCCAGAGTCCGGCTCCCGTAGAGGTCCTCGACCCAGTTGTCCTGGTACACCGTGTCGAGATATCGCTCGCCGAGGTCCGGGGCGACCGCCACCGCGGTGAGGTCCCGGGTCTCCCGGCGGGACAGCCAGTCGACCGCGCCGCTCACCACCGTGCCGGTGGAGCCCCCGAAGAGGAAACCCCGCCTGGCCAGGAGGCGGCAGGCACGGATGGTGTCGGTCTCCTCGACCCGCACCACCTCGTCCACGTACGACTCGTCCAGGAGGGGCGGGCGCATGCTCATGCCCAGGCCGGGGATCATGCGGCGTCCGGGCGCCCCGCCGAAGGCCACGGACCCGGCTATGTCCACCGCCACGATCCGGACGGGCCGGTGCCAGTCGTGGAAGTAGCGCGCACAGCCCATCAGGGTCCCCGTGGTGCCCGCACCCATGAACAGGACGTCCAGCTGCGGGAACGAACGGCCGATCTCCGGTGCCGTCGTACGGTAGTGGGCCCGCCAGTTGGCCGGGTTGGAGTACTGGCTCAGCCATACGCACCGGTCGTCGGACTCGCACAGCTCCCTCACGTGTGCCAGCCGCTCGGCGAGGAACCCGCCGTCGGCCTCCTTGGTGCCCACCAGATGCACCTCGCCGCCCAGAGCCTCCATCATCAGCCGCGTCGCCAGGTTGCAGCGGGCGTCCGTCACGCAGATGAACCGGTATCCCTTGCTCGCCGCGATCATGCTCAGCGCCACGCCCAGGTTCCCGGACGAGGACTCGACCAGGACGGAATCGGGCCGCAGGGTGCCGTCCCGCTCGGCGGAAGCGACCATCTCGGCGGCCGCCTTGAGCTTGATGGATCCGGCGAAGTTGAACCCCTCGCACTTGAGGAGGAGCGAGTGGCCGAAGACCGGCTCGACGTCGACGTAGAGATCCTGCTCGTTGAAGGCCTGAGGGACGGTGATGACTGACACGGCGAACTCCTCCTCCTGTTGTGCCGGCCGCCCGGACAGGGCGGCGGATCCAGACGCGCTGCGTCATCCGTAGCGACTCCGTTCGTGGAAGAAGTCGTCGACGAAACGGAGTTCACCGGCTCGGGATATCCGGTCGTGCACGAAGCTCCCCACCGCCAGGTCCAGCACACCGAGCCCGAAGGGCGAGAAGACGACGGGCCGGTCACCCGGTACGGTCACCCGTCCCGCCATCACGTCGTCCAGCGTGCCGTGGACGAAGTCCCGGCCACCTGTGAGCTGTTCGGTGAGATGCGGTGAGGTGGAGGCACGCAGGCAGTGCTCGATGTCGTCCACGATGTTGGTGGCGGTCAGCAGGACCCGCGGCGAGAGGTCACGCAGCGAGATGTGGAGCACCACCGGGTTGTGGGCGAACCACTCCGGTTCGTCGACGTGCGGCTGCCCGGCCACGGTCGCGAAGACCACGAGATCGCTGGTGCGGATCAGCTCCTCCGGATCGTTGTGCACGGTGACCGCCGCCGCACTGCCGGACTGCTCGACGTACACCCGGAAACCGGCCGCGCTCCCGGGGGAGAGGTCGTGGACACCGACGTCGTCGAAGGTCCAGCCGGACCCCTCGAGGAAGGTGTGGATGTACCGGGCGATCAGGCCGGTCCCGAAGAACCCCACCCGGGCCGGTCGCGGCCGGCCCCGGCTGAGCCGGTCGGCCGCCGATGCCGCGGACGCGGCCGTACGCGTCGCGCTGATGATCGAGCTCTCCATACAGGCGAACGGGTAACCCGTGACCGGGTCGTTGAGGATCAGCACGGCCGACGCGCGTGGCACCCCCGACATCACGTTCCCAGGGAAGCTGGAGATCCACTTCATGCCGTCCACCGGCGAGTCACCACCCAGTGAGGCGGGCAGGGCGATCATCCGGGAGGCCGGGCGGTCGGGGAAGCGGAGGAAGGAGGACGGCGGATTCACCGTCCGGCCCGCACCGTGCAGCCGGTAGGCGGCTTCCACCACCTCGACGATCTCCTTCTCACGTCCTTCGAGGGCGTGTCCGACCTGCCGGCCCGAGATCACCGCGAACGGCGGGACGACGGCTTGCGCGGTGGCGTACGGCGCCGATGCGCCCGCGTGGTCCGTGTTCATCGCGGCCCCACCTCGGCCACCGGCGAGTGGTCCGCCGCCCGGTTGGGCGAGGCCATGGCGACGACGACCTCGCGCGGTCCCTCGTACGCCTCCCTGCTGTGAGCCGTACGGACGTTGTCGACGAGCATCAGGTCACCCGCCACCCAGGGCTCACGCACGGTCCGCTCCTCGTAGACCTCGTTGACGGTGCGGACGACGTCCTCCTCGACCGCTCCGCCGTCGCCGTACCACGTGTTGAACGGCAGCCCGTCGACTCCGTACTCGTCGACCAGGTACTCGGCCACCTCCGGGGCGAGCGTCCACCGGTTCAGGAAGGCGATCTGGTTGAACCAGCAGCGGCGGCCGCTCACCGGGTCGGTGATGACGGCGTCGCGCCGCTGCCGGGTGCGCAGGGTGCCGTCGGGCTGCCAGTCGCAGTCGATGGCGTGCTCCCGGCAGTAGCCTTCGACCTCGTCGTGGTCGTCGGTGCCGAACGCGTCGTCGACCGTCGCCCCGATCTCGCCGTTGTAGCTGCGGGTGAGGAGCCAGCCCTCCCGCTCGAACCTCTCCGTCAGTTCCCGTGGAAGGGCTTCGAGGACGGCCGACGCGTCGGCGAGCCCGGTCGCCCCGCCGCTGGTCGGCTCGTCGAGGCAGGCGAAGAGGAGCAGTTCGGGGAAGCCGAGCGTGTAGCTCAGCTCGTGATGCATGCACATCGGCTGGTTCGGCGGCCAGGCCGACGAGGAGTGGACGCCGGGGGAGTGGGTCAGCCTGGGGGCGAAGGACTCCCGTTCCGTCACCGGCTCGGCGCCCGTCTGGCCGAGGACCGCGCCGACGTCCTCCACGGTCCGCAGACCGAGTCCGCGGATCAGGACCGCACCGTGCTCGGCGAGGGCCTCACCGATCCGGTCCCGGTGCCGCGCGACCCAGTCGGCCGGGTCCGCGCTCTCCGGCAGGCGGAGCTTCGCGGGACGTCCGGGTTCGTGCGCCGCAGCGGCCGGACGGATGGTGGTGTCGGTGGAAGACATGTGGGCCTCCTTCGGATGGTGAGTGGATGTCATCGGCCGGAACGTGTGTCGAGCAGCGCCGCCAGGTCGGTGAGGACGGGATGGCGGACGAGGTCCTTCGGCGTGAGCTCCCGGTCCATGCCCACGGCAACCCGGACCGCGGACAGCGACGTGCCTCCGCGGGCGAAGAAGTCGTCCCGCCGCCCCACGGCTTCCCGGGGGACGCCCAGGACCTCGGCCCAGACCAGGGCCAGCCGCCTCTCCGTGGGGGTGCGGGGGGAGTCGCCGCGTTCGCCCTCGGCGGCCGTCTCCAGGCGCCCGGCCAGCGAGGCCAGTCGGCGCCGGTCGGTCTTTCCGTTGGCGGTCAGCGGCAGAGTCGCTCTCCGGTGGAAGGCCGACGGGACCATGTAGGCGGGAAGGGTGCTGTTCAGCCGTTCGCGCAGGGCTTCCGGGGTCAGGGCGGGTGCACCGGTCCAGAAGGCGACCAGGCGCCGGCCGTGCCCGGGGCCGTCGACGGCCACCACCGCGCCGTCCAAGACACCGTCAGCCCGGAGCAGGGCGCTCTCCACCTCACCCAGCTCGATCCGGAACCCGCGGATCTTCACCTGGGAGTCCCGGCGGCCGAGGAACTCCAGACTCCCGTCGGGCAGCCAGCGGCCGTAGTCCCCTCCCAGATGCAGCCGTTCACCCGGGTGGTGCGGATCGGGAAGGAACGCGGCCCGGGTGCGTTCGGGGTCGTTGATGTAACCGCGGCCGACGCAGACACCGGAGAAGGCGATCGCGCCGGGGGCGCCCAGAGGGACCGGTGAGAGGTGTTCGTCGACGAGGTAGACGCGTACGTTGGCGACCGGACGGCCGAGCGGCACGACCTCGGTGTCCGGAACCCGGTCCAGAACGGCGTGGTTGGTGTCGTCGGACGTCTCCGTGAGCCCGTAGGCGTTGACCAGCCGCACTCCGGGCATGACCTCGAACCACCGTTCGACGAGGCTCTTCCTCAACGCCTCACCGGTGACGGAGACACAGCGCAGACGGGGCAGCGGAAACGGATGACGCCCCAGGAAGGAGAGGACGACGTCGAGGTACGAGGGGACCACCTGGAGCACGGTGGCGCCGCCCTCGGCCAGAGTGCGGACGAACCGCCGGACGTCGAGCACCGCCTCCTGACCGACCAGGAGTGTGCGCCCTCCGGTCATCAGGGGCGCGAGCAGTTGCCAGAGCGAGATGTCGAAGCACTGGGGCGCGGTCTGCGCGACCACGTCGTCCTCGTGCATCCCGAGATCCCTGGTCTTGGCGAGGAGGTGGTTGAGCATGCCCGCGTGCTCCACCATGGCGCCCTTGGGCTCCCCGGTGGACCCGGAGGTGAAGAAGACGTACGCGAGATCGCCGGGGCCGACCTGCACCCCTGGATCGGTCTCCTCTCCGTCTCCCTCGCAGACCGTTCCGATGTCCAGTGTCCGGACGTCCGGCGATTCCGGCGAGGTGTCCGGTGTCCAGGGAACGCCGGATTCCCGGAGGACGAGACGGCAGCCGGCCCGGGCGAGCATGGCCGCGACGCGTTCGGCCGGGAAACGGGGCTCCACCGGCAGGTACGCGCCGCCGGACTTGAGGACGGCGATGACCGCGGCGAGCCATTCCGGACTCCGTTCCGACACCACCGCCACGACGTCCTGCGGGCGCAGCCCGGCCTTCAGCAGAGCGTGTGCCAGCCGGTTCGCCCGGATGTTGACGTCACGGTACGTCCACCGCCTCTCACCATGGACCACCGCGACGGCGTCCGGGTGCTCACGTACCCGCCGCTCGAACAGCTGGTGGAAGCGCAGATCCGGAAGATCGCGACGAGGCCCGCCGAGCCCTTCGAGCTGATGCCGGAGCTCGCCCGGTGACAGGAGGCTCTGGCGCCCGGGCGCCGCGTCGGGATCACCCGCGATGAGTCCGAGGGCGGTGAGGTGGTACCCGGCGATCCTGCTCGCGCTTCCCTCGTCGAGTACACGCGTGCTGTACCGCAGCCGCAGGACCGAGCCGCCGGCGCGGCGGGCGAGTGCCACCCGCAGGACGGCGTCCCCGAGGCCGCCCTCCGCGCCGGTCGGATCGAGCACCACCTCGGGTCCCGCTGCGGGCAGGCCGAGTTCGTCGCGGAGCGAGTCGACGGGGAAGTCCTTGTTGGCCAGCAGCTGCGATTCCGCGCGGTCGGCGCGTCCGATCAGCGAGCGCCACGAGCGGGTGTCGGTGTCCAGCCTGCAGGGCAGTGCCCCCGCGTCCTCGCCGACGGCATAGCCGGTCGTGACGCCGGGGTCGCCGGAGAGGGCCGAGAGCACCCTCGTGTGAGCGGCGAGTACCGGCGCGGTGGGGGAGACCCCCATGGCACGGGCCGTCCTGTGCAGGTCCCTGACCAGGGACTCCGGGATGCGGGCCTCGACCACGGCGGTGCCGGCTGCCGGAGCGGACGTCCAGGGACTCACCGTGGCCGGGGCACCGGCCAGCAGGACGTCGCGCCAGTACGCCTCAGGGGTGGGTACGCGGGTGCCCATGGTGTCAGCTCCTCGCCCCGGGCGTCGCCCGGCCGATGTGACGGGCGGGGTTGCCGCCCCAGAACGTGTGCGGCGGGACCGTCTCGCCCTTCATCAGGAAGGAGTCCGCCGCGAGCGAAGCCCCGTCGCCGACCGCGACGCCGTAGTGCACGAAGGCCCCGACCCCGAGCGTGCAGCCCGCGCCGATGACGGAGGCGTCGGACTTGAACGCGCCGTCCTCCTGCGAGTGGCACTGGACGACGCTGCCGGCGTTGAGCGTGGCGCCGTCGCCGATGGTCACCATCCGGCGCTCCGTCAGTGCGCATCCGTCGTCGAACACGCGGCGTCCCACACGGACGCCGAGCAGGCGCCAGAGAAGGGTCTTGAACGGCGTCCCGTCGAAGGCCCGGAGATACGTCTCCGACGGAACCTTCCAGTAGCGCTCGCGCTGCCAGAAGCGGGGATCGTAGATCGAGCAGAACAGGGGGCCCGGCGGGTGGAGGGCCGTGACCACCCGCTCCACCGCGACGAAGTAGGCGGCGCTCGTGAGCACGACCAGGACGTTGCCCAGGGCCACCGCCGTGGCACCGACCGAGGTGTAGAGCTCGGCGGCGCCCGAGACCACCAGGCTGACGACGAAGACGTACATCCAGCGGACCAGCAGGTACAGGCCCATCGTGGCCCCGTTGTGCCGGTTCTTGCCCGCCAGGCCCCTGGAGTGCTCCTCGCCGCTCTTCATGCGGTCGAAGCTGCTGTCCCGTCGCACCGACCGGGGAATCTCGAAGCTCGGTGAACCGAGCAGGCCGACACCCTCCCTGACATGCCCGTCCACCGGGACCATGACCTTCGTCGCCAGCAGGCAGTTCGCCCCCGTCCTGCCCCGCGACGGGTAGGCGATCCTGTTGCCGAGGAAGTTGTGCGGTCCGATGGCGGCACGGGACACCTGGAAGGAGGTGCTTGAGAACTCCGCGTTGTTGACCGACAGGCCGTCGGCGACCATCGTCCCCGTGCCCACGGAACTCAGGAACGGCGACTCGTGCTTCACCTCGGTCCCGAAGTTCGAGCCGGTCTGCTCGACCCGGGAGAGGTCGTAGCCCAGCAGTCGGAGGTAGGGGACCACGGCGGAACTGTCGCCGAACAGGCGTGTGAGGAAACGGCGGTTGGTCATCAGGGTGATCGCGCGATGCACCCCGTGGTGGATGCCGTAGAGCGGGTACACGCGATCCGGTGTGATCACCCGGCCCAGCAGGCGCGGCAGAATCGCGAGCACGAGCAGTCCGAGCGGCATGACGACGAAGACGAACGCGAAGGTGATCACCAGACCGTCGCGGTAGAACTCCCAGCTCGTGAGGATGGTGGGCCCCGGCTCCAGGACCGCCCCGAGTTGCGGGGCCTCCGCGAGCAGCATGCCGGCCGCGCCCACGGCCAGGGGCAGATACACCAGCAGCGCGGTGAGCAGCTGCACGACGCTGTGCACCGCCCGGCGGACCGGGCCGCAGACCGCGGCCCCCACCACGGGGTACTCCGCGCCCGAGGGTTCCGCCGGTGAACCGTGCCAGTGCGCGCCGGCCGGGATGCTCTGCCCGCTGTGCAGCGCGGAGGCGTGTGCCAGCCGGGCGCCGTCACCCAGCGACGTCCCTGTGTCGAGCACCGAGGCCTCGGCGACGACCGCGTCCCTCCCGATGGTGACGGGACCCGTCTCGATCAGGTCGCCGTCGGCGCGGTAGCAGGGGAAGAGGACGTCCTTGCGGATGACGGTGGAGTCGCCGACGGTGAGCAGATCGGGGCAGGACGGCACCCGGCGGGAGAAGATCGCCACCCCGGAGCCGATCTTCGCACCCAACGCCCTGAGGTACAGGGTGTAGAGCGGCGAGCCCACGAAGAGGACCATGGGGTTGGACCGCACGAGCGTCTTCACGAGCCAGAAGCGGAAGTACAGCAGGCTCCAGAGGCGGATCCGCTCGGGCCGCCGGCGCCCGAGGAGCACCCATTTCGCGAGGACGGGCAGTGCGGCGAGCCCCAGGAACGCCGCTCCGCCGAAGACGACCGAGCGGAGGTACACGGCCGGAAGGCCGGCCCCGGCCGATATCCACTCGTAGCCCCGCACGCCGGCCAGGGCGACGAGCCACGAGTAACCGAGGAAGGCGATCAACTGCATCGTGCCGCACAGGACATACCTGGCCCGGCCCGTCGGCCCGGGCGCGGGCCCGGGTGGTGCGGCGGGCGGCGGGGCGGCCGGAGCCGGCTCCCGGGACGCCTGCGCCGCCGCGGCCAGCGAGCCGATGGTGGGATGCGCGTAGACGTCCTTCATCGAGACCGGTGGCAGACCGGGGTGCTTCCTGACCCGGGCGCAGAAGTGCGCCATCACCAGCGAGTCGGCGCCCAGGTCGTCGAAGAAGTGACTGCCGGCCGGGACGTGGTCGAGGTGCATGACCTCGCCCAGCAGCCGGGCGAGCGGTTCCTCCGCGTCGGCCGTGCGGGGGGCATGTGTCGGCGGGCCCGCCGGTCCTCCCGTCCCGGGAGGAGCGCAGGTGGCGACCTGCTTGCTGATCATGGGGGCTCCCTCGCACCGGTCCCTCGGTGTCCCGGGCCCGCCCGCCGACGGGTGCGGTGATCCGCACCATGGGCAGCGGAGGTCACGGCCGGACCGGACGGGCCCGGCAGCGGATCCGGGGCTGGATGCTCTGCGTCCCGCGGCAGCGGCTCGAGGTGAGTGGTGAGCCGCTCGCGGACTCTCTACAGGGCATTCGGGACCGACGGGGCGAAGGTTTGCCCATATATGAAGAAGTTCAGGCATTCGCTACCGGTGCGTGGACGACCGGCGGGGCGTACAGCCGGCGGGACCGCCGCCTCGCCCCGTACCGCCGCCGCGGTGGCCGGACGATGCCCGCCGGCGTCCACCGATGTCCACCGGTTCCCGTGGCCGGCCGGGCGGCGTACAGGCCGTGGAGCGGCACCCGCGCGGGCGTTGCGCTCCACGGCCCCCTGGGGCCGGTCAGCCGGTGGCGAGGAGCTGGAGGGTGTCGATCACCCGGTTCGAGAAGCCCCACTCGTTGTCGTACCAGGCGACGACCTTGATGTGACGGCCGTCCACGCGGGTCAGGGCGGAGTCGAAGATCGACGACGCCGGATTGCCGGTGATGTCCGACGACACGAGCGGGTCGTCCGAGTACTCGAGGATGCCGGCGAGCGGTCCGTCCGCCGCCGCGCGGTACGCCGCCAGCACCTCGTCCCGGGTCACCTCGCGGGCGACGGTCGTGTTGAGCTCGACGATCGAACCCACGGGCACAGGCACGCGGATGGAGTCACCGGACAGCTTGCCGTCGAGGTCCGGGAGCACCAGCCCGATGGCCTTGGCCGCGCCGGTGGTGGTGGGCACGATGTTGACGCCCGCCGCGCGGGCACGACGGGCGTCCCGGTGCGGACCGTCCTGCAGGTTCTGCTCCTGCGTGTACGCGTGCACCGTCGTCATGAACCCGTGCTCGATCCCTGCGACGGTGTCGAGGACCGCGGCCAGCGGCGCGAGCGCGTTGGTGGTGCAGGAGGCGTTCGAGACGATCGTGTGCAGGGCCGGGTTGTAGGCGTCGGTGTTGACCCCGAAGGCGAGCGTGACGTCGGCACCGTCCGACGGGGCGCTGACCAGCACCTTCTTCGCCCCCGCGTCGAGGTGGGCGCGGGCGGCCTTCGCCGAGGTGAAACGCCCGGTGGCCTCCAGGACGATGTCGACGCCCAGCTCGGCCCACGGCAGCTGGGCCGGGTCCCGTTCCGCCAGGACGGTGATCCGCCGGCCGTCGACGACGAGGGTGTTCCCGTCGGCGGCGACCGGACGCCCCAGCCGGCCGGCGGTGCTGTCGAAGGCGAGCAGTCGGGCGAGGGTGGCGGGTTCCGTCAGGTCGTTGACGGCGACGATCTCGAGGGTCGTGTCGCGCTCCAGCAGTGCGCGCAGCACATTGCGCCCGATGCGGCCGAATCCGTTGATGGCGATGCGAGTCATGTGTGTTGTCCCTTTCCTTCGCCACCAGGGTCACCCGTGGTCACCGAGGCCGAACAGTGGCCGGATCGCCATGGTTCAAAAGGATCCCGCCAGGGCCGTCGCCGTCCGGAAGGATCGCGCCACCAGGCGGCCGGCAGGTCACTCGCCCCGGGTGAACGTGCGCCGGTACTCGCTCGGCGTGGTGCCGAGGATGCGCTGGAAGTGCAGCCGGAGGTTCGCACCGGTGCCCAGCCCGACGTCGGCCGCGATCTGTTCGACGCCGTGCTGGGAACGTTCGAGCAGTTCGCGCGCCAGGTCGATGCGCGCACGCATGACCCACTGCATGGGCGTGTAGCCGGTCTCCTCGACGAAGCGCCTGGAGAACGTACGGGGCGATACCTCGGCCTGCCGCGCGAGCCTGTCGAGGGTGAGGGGCTCACCCAGCCGGCGCAGTGCCCACTCCCGGGTCGCGGAGAACCGTTCCCCCAGTGGCTCGGGGACGCTGCGGGGCACGTACTGCGCCTGGCCACCGCTGCGGTAGGGGGCCGCGACCAGACGACGGGCCGCGTGGTTGGACGCGGCCACCCCGAGGTCACCCCTCAGGATGTGCAGACACAGGTCGATGCCGGAAGCGGCGCCCGCCGAGGTGAGGAGCCCGCCTTCGTCGACGAACAGCACGTTCTCGTCGACCCGCACGAGCGGATGCCTGGCCGCCAGCGCCCGCGTGTAGTGCCAGTGCGTCGTGGCGCGCCTGCCGTCCAGAAGCCCCGTGGCGGCGAGGGCGAAGGCGCCCGTCGAGATGGCGGCGAGGCGCGCTCCCCGGTGGTGGGCGCCGACCAGCGCGTCGACGACCCGCCGTGGCGGGTCGTCCCTGTCCGGGTGCCGGTAGCCGGGGACGAACACGATGTCGGCCCACTCGAGTGCGTCGAGGCCGTCGGCGACGTAGTAGGCGAGGCCGTCGCCACCGGCCACGAGCCCCGGGGCGGCCCCGCACACCCGCACCTCGTACGGCATGCTCGCCCGCTTCGTGAAGACCTGCGCGGGAATCCCGACGTCGAGCGGCTTCGCGCCCTCCAGCACGAGGACGGCGACGCGATGCGGGAGCGAGGCGGACACAGCAAGAGGGTACGGGTTCCGCCGCCGGCCCGGCCTTCGTCCGGCACGATGAGCGGCCCGGTCACATCGGTGCCGGGGCGCCTGGCGCCCCGTAACGCCCCGGAGCACGGACGGGTTCAGGGGACCTGCGCGTCCGGTCCGGGGGTGTCGGCGGGGGGCCTGGTGTACAGGATGCTCCGGGCCTGCTCGGCCGAGCGGGCGGTGTTCTCCGCGACGAAGTCGAGGAAGCGGGCGACGTTCTCGAGACGGGTGGCGGCGGGCGTGCCGGGACCGAGGGCGGCGATTCCCTTCCGCGAGATCTCCGCCTGCTGGACCAGTGACCGGGCGCTGGCGGCCACCGACTGGTACCAGAGTTCCTCGTCGATGACGTACCGCTCGCGCCGCCCCGCCTCGCGTTCCCTGCGCACGAGCGACTGGCTCTCCAGGAAGGCGATGGACTTGGAGATGGACGCGGGGCTGACCTGGAGGTGCTCGACGAGTTCGGCGGCGGTGAGGCTCCCCGAGTCGGTGGTGAGCAGACTGACCATGATGCGCGACATCATCTGGGAGAGCCCCGACGTCATCATCACCGTGGTGTAGAGCTCTTCGTACTCCGCGACGGCCCGAGGATCACGGCCGTGGGGCAGCGGGGCCGCCGAGGCACCTCGTGGCGAGACCGGCGCGCCCTTGCGACGGTGGGCGCGCTGTTCGGTGGCGCGGTGGGCGAGATCCGCGCGGTAGCCGGCGGGGCCGCCGTTGCGCATGACCTCTCGCGTGATGGTCGAGGTGGGGCGCTCCAGACGACGGGCGATCTCCGCGTAGGGGAGGTCGTCGGCCAGCCCCAGTGCGATCTGCTGACGGTCCTTCTGGGTGAGCCTGCCGCCGGGCATTGGGAAGCTCCTTCGCGTCGTCCGGTGCCTCACCGTATCCGTCGAGCACGTTTCATTGCAACGCTCATGGTCTTGCCTGGACGGTGTGCATGGCCGTACGACTGTCACAACGGAGTTTGTCAGTAGGTGAGGACGTGTGCGTGCGGTGCCGTACGACCGCTGGGGTGAGCCGAACACGACGTAGCTTTTCCTGCCTTGGAAACTCGGGGCCACTCGCCCTCCTCCTCGTATCCCGAAAGCCGCAGCGCCGGGCGCGGGGATGACTCACAGGGAGCCGGTCCGCCGGCGCCCCCTTCCGGAGCGTGGTCGTCGACGGGGTGTCCGGCAGGTCCGCGGCGTCTCCCGGGGAGATCGGCCGCACCGAGCCGTACGGCAGGCCCGTGGGACCATTCGTCCATGGAGGACGACATCGAAGTGAGTGCTCTGGCGATCAACGTGACGGTCCCGGAGCCGCTCCGCTGGACCGACACCCGGCGGGGTGAGACCTTCACGCTCATCACCCTCAACGTCCGGCTCCTCCCGGACGGCCGGCTCGCGGCGAAGGCCTACGGCCGGCCGGTCGGTGGTGGACGCGGCGGGTACGTGTCGTTCCCCGTCCCCGAGAAACCCGAGCTGGCGGCCCTGATCGCCCGGGCCGCCGACCGGGCGGGTGCTCTGTGGACGGCGCACCGAGGTCCTGGCTGAACCCTTCTCCACAGGCGCGGGGCCCCTGCCGCGCTGCGTGAACCTGCGAACCTGCCCCGTGTCTTCAGCGGGGGCCCGTCCCGGATGTGACGCCCCGTCGCAGGTTCCCCGTGGGGGCGCTCTCAGGAGGACAGCGCCGCGTCGAAGCAGGCGTACGCCTCCTCGTCGAAGAGCACGAACCGGATCTCGGTGACCGGAGGGAGCACGGCCTCGCGGACCGTGCGCACCGCGATCCGGGCGCCGTCGTCCAGCGGCCATCCGTAGATCCCCGTGGAGACCGCCGGGAACGCGACGGTGCGGGCGCCCAGTTCCGACGCCACACGCAGGGACTCCCGGTAGCAGGAGGCCAGCAAGGCGGACCGGTCCTCCGAACGCGACCAGACGGGTCCGACCGTGTGGACGACGTGCCCGGCGGGCAGCCTGCCGGCCGTCGTCGCCACCGCCTGCCCGGTGGGCAGCCCCTTGCCGTACCGCGATGCCCGCAGATCCCGGCAGGCCGCGAGGATCTCGGGTCCGCCACGCCGATGGATGGCGCCGTCCACCCCTCCGCCCCCGAGGAGAGAGGAGTTGGCGGCGTTCACCAGCACGTCGGCGTGCTGCTCGGTGATGTCGCCCCGTACGAGTGTGATGGTGGCTGAGGTCGTCATGCCGCCATTCTGCGCCGGTGTGCGGCCGCCGGCGAAGCCGACGAAGGTGAACGGGTTCGTCCGCCTTCCGCTCCGGTTCACGCGGCCGTGCGGCGTGCGGCGTCCAGCAGGCCGGCGTCGATGCCGTAGAAACGGGCTGCCGTCCCGCCGAGCACAGCCGTACGGTCGTCAGGGGTGAGCGGGCCGAGCAGTTCCCGGCACGCGCCCCAGGCCCGCGCGTAGCCTCCGGCCAGGACCGAGACCGGCCAGTCGCCCCCATACATCAGCCGCTCGGGGCCGAAGAGTTCGAGCGCGTCCTCGACGAACGGGCGGATCTCGCCGGTCGTCCACGCGTCCAGGGGGCCGGTGGCCGAGTACAGCCCGGAGAGCTTGGCGTGCACCCGAGGGTGTTCAGCCGCGGCGGCGATGAGCTTCCGCCAGGCGGCACGGTCCTCGGCGACGCCGCCCACCGGCGGCTTGCCGAGATGGTCGATCACCAGGCTCAGCTCCGGGTGGCGCGCCGCCAGCACCGGGACGTGAGCCAGCGCGGCCGGCGACGAGGTGACCCAGTCGAAGGTGAGGCCCGCCCCGGCGAGCAGCTCCAGGCCGCGTGCCACCTCGGGCCGCAGGATCCAGTCCGGGTCGGGGTTCTCGTGGACCAGGGCGCGCACACCCACCACGTGCCGGCTCTCCCGCAGTTCAGCGATCCTGGCCCGGGCCCGCCCGGGGTGGTCGAGGGGCACCCAGGCGACGACGCCCACCACCTCCGGGTGGGCGGCGGCGGTGGCCAGCATGTGGTCGGTGTCCTCGTCGTTGTCGGCGGCCTGGACCAGGACGGCGGCCGTGATCCCGGCGGCCCTCAGCTCCGGGTGCACGTCCTCGAAACCCATCGTGCCGTCGACCGGCGCCATCGCCGGACCGAGCCAGTCGTAGTCGGCCCGGGTGGGGTCCCAGACGTGCAGGTGGGCGTCGATCACGGTCATGCGGGGTTCCCTTCGTCGCGGGTGGACCGGTCTGCGGGGGGACGGCGGCAGCGGAAAGGGCCCGCCTCTCACCTCTTGAGTGCCCGCACTACCTCCGCCGCGGTCTGCGCGGGGGTGAGGTGCGTGGTGTCGACTACTTCTGCCTCGGCGTGCAGCCAGGTGCGGGCCGCTTCGGCGTAGGGCTCGAGATACCGCAGACGGAACGGGGAATCAGGGCCGACGACCGTATCGCCCGCGATCCGCCGTCGGAGCGTGTCCGGTTCGGCATGGAGGACGAAGTGCCGGACGGGAATGCCGTGCTGGGCAAGGCCCGAACGGATCTCGTGCCAGTACCGCTCGACCAGCACGGTCATGGGCATCACCAGGGTGCCGCCGGTGTACTCGAGGACGCGCCGAGCGGTCTCGACCACGAGCGGCCGCCAGGGCGGCCAGTGCTGGAAGTTGTCCGTCCCGGGCAGCCCCGGGGTGATGTCCATGAGCGTCTCCCCGACCTTCTCCGCGTCGAGGACCCGTGAATCCGGCAGCAGTTGCCGGACGAGAGCGCCCGTAGTCGTCTTGCCTGCCCCGTGTGTGCCGTTGAGCCATACGATCATGGCATGGACGCTAGTACGCGGCGGCCGCGGGAACAGGCGGACCGCGGCATCGGTCCGCCCGCCCCTCGGCCGAAGCCCCGCGACAGCGGCCGGACGCAGGGCCACCCGCTCCGGCCGGAGCGGGGACCGCAGAGGCGTGATCGGGCCGGCCGGCCGTCGTTCCCGGGGCCCCGCCCTTGCCCGGTCACGACGTGAGCAGGCCCGGAAGCCCGGGCGGGCCGCCCCTGATCGTCGGTGCGCGCGGTGACGCACGATCAGCGGCGGCCCCACCAGGCCCCGCGCCTGCCCCGTACGCCGGCGGCAGGCGTCCGGCCCGGTCTGAGTCGCTCAGCGCCCCGCGGCCCCGTACGCCGCCAGCTCGGCGAGGAACTCCTCGCGCACCGCGGGCGCGGCCCACGAGATCTCGATGGCGTTGCGCTGGAGGCGCAGCAGGTCCTCGTCGGTGAGCGCGGCGGGCTCACGCAGGGCAGCCAGGTTCTCGTTGACATAACCCGGGAAGTACGCGGGGTCGTCGGAGTTCACCGTGACCTTCACGCCCTGGTCGAGCAGCGCGCGGATCTCCTCGGCCTTGAGGCCGTCCGTCACATGGGCGTTGGAGATCGGGCACACCGTCAGGCCGAGCCCCCGCTCGAGGATCGCGGCGATCAGTGCCGGATCCTCAAGGGCGTTGACACCGTGGTCGATGCGGTCGACCCCGATCTCCTCGATGACCTGGCGGATGTGCTCGGTGGAGTTCCGCTGGTCCACGTCGCAGTGCATGGTCAGCCGGAAGCCCTCGGCGCGGGCCCGGGCGAAGACCTCCGCGAACTTCGCCGGCGGGTTGCCCGCCTCGTCCGAGTCGAGGCCGACCCCGATGATCCATTCCTTGTACGGGAGTGCCTGCACCAGCGTCGCCATCGCGAACTCGGCCTGGAAGTCCCTGAGGAAGCACATGACCAGCCGGCCCCGGAATCCGGTCTCGCGCTCCGCGTCGCCCAGGGCGCGGGTCAGGCCGCGGATGACGGTGTCGAAGGCGACGCCGCGCCCGGTGTGGGCCTGCGGGTCGAAGAAGATCTCCGCGTAGCGGATGTTCTGTGAGTGCGCCTTGGCGGCATAGGCGGCCGCGAGGTCGTAGAAGTCCTGCTCGGTGCGCAGGACGGTCATGCCCTCGTAGTACACGGCGAGGAAACCGGGCAGGTCGTCGAAGTCGTACGCGGCGCGCAGGGCGGCCTCGTCCGCGTACGGCAGGTCGATGCCGTTGCGGCGCGCCAGGGCGAACTTCAGCTCGGGCTCCAGGGTGCCCTCGATGTGCAGGTGCAGCTCGGCCTTGGGCAGCCCGCTGATGAAGGTGTCGGCAGTCATGAGTGAACTCCTCGCTGAAAGCGCTCAGTTGGTGGCTACGGGCTGCAGGATGTCGACGACGTCCTGGGTGTGGTAGTTGACGACGCCGAGGTCGGTGACGGCGTACTCGGGGATGGCCGTGATCTCCAGGAAGATCAGGTAACCGAACGCGGACGGCAGTTCGCAGCCGAGCGAGCGGGCCGCGGCCTCCAGGCGGTCCTCGGCCTCGGCCATCGCCTCGGGCACCAGATCGGCGACGATGCCCGCGACGGGAAGCGGCAGGAACTCCTTGATCTCACCACCGTCGACGACGATCTGGCCGCCGCCGTGCTCGGAGAGGTGGTTGACGGCCAGCGCCATGTCCGCGCGGTCGGCGCCGACACAGATGATGTTGTTGTCGTCGGGCGCCGCGGAGGAGGCGATCGCCCCGGAGCGCAGGCCGAATCCGTTGATCATCGCCGTGACCGTGGCGCCGTCGTTCTTCCCGTACCGCTCGGAGACCGTCACGTACAGGGCGTCCTGGGTGAGGTCGGCGCGCACCGTGCCGTTCTCGACGGGCAGCGTCATGGGGACGCCCTTGCGCACGAAGGGCACCGTGCGGTCCATCTCGACGACGAGCACCTCGGCCGCGGTCCCCTCGGCCGCCACCCCGATGCCCTCGGCGGTCACCGGGGCGACCCGGAAGGCGGGGGACAGGGCGGCGGTTCGCTCGGGCGGCTGGGGCGCGCGCAGCGTACGGCCGTGCTCCGCGACCAGCTCGCCACGTGAGAACACCCGCTCCACCTGGAACGACTCGGGGGAGTCGACGATCAGGATGTCGGCGTAGCGGCCCGGTGTGATCGAGCCGACGAGGTGGTCGATGCGGTACATCTCCGCGCAGTTCAGGGTGGCCATCTGGATGGCCTCGACCGGCTTCACGCCGGCCTTGATCGCCATGCGCACCAGCTTGTCGAGATGCCCCTCGCGCAGGATGTCCGCGACGTGCATGTCGTCGGTGCACAGACCGACGCGGCGTGACTGGGCACCGAACTCCGTGATGGTGCGCACGTTCTCGTTCATGAAGTGCGCCACCGAGGACTCCCGGATCAGCAGGGACATGCCGGCCCTCAGCTTCTCCAGTGCCTCCTCGGCCGTGTAGCTCTCATGGTCCAGGCGGACCCCCGCGGCGGACAGCGCGTTGATCGTGGTCTGCGCGGCCATGGGGGCGCAGCCGAAGATCGGCAGCCGGTTGCGGTGCGCGAGTTCGAGTGCCTGGAGCACCTTCTCGTCACGGTTGAGGACGAACTCGGCGACGGTCTCCCACACGCCGAAGCAGTCCGCCCCGGCCTGCGCCTCGGCGTGGTCCTCAGGGCCGAAACGGAAGCCGACCGTGGTCTCCGGGAGGGTGTAAGGCGTCTTGAACGGCGCACCCCAGAAGATCTTCATAGGGCTCGCGTCGGCCTCGCGCAGCGCCTCGCGTACACCCTCGGGGCCGGCGACGACGAGGAACTGGTCGAGCCCGGAGACGACCGATGTCGTGCCGAAGCGGACGGCCGCGTCGGCGAACATCGTGACCGACAGCTTGGAGCACTCCAGGTGCAGGTGACCGTCGATGAGGCCGGGCGTCAGGTACTTGCCGGTGGCGTCGACGATCTCGGTCTCCGGGCCCTCGTACGCGCTCACGTCGCCCGTGGCGGCTACGCGGTCACCCGTGACGGCGACATCGGCCGGGTAGACCTCGCCGGTGCAGACGTTGACGAGCTGTCCGCCCTTGATGATCCTGTCGGCCTTGACCACGCCCTCGGAGGCGTCGATCAGGGTGCGGAGGCTGGGGTGGTTCATGGGTCGGCTCCAGAGCGCGTACGAAGGGAGGGGGAGGAGGGAGGAGGATCAGGCGGAAGGGGTGAGGCCGGCTTCGGCGCGGACGGTGCGGCGGGCGAGCAGCCAGTACACGGCTCCGGCGACCAGGGCTCCGGCGAAGACGGAGAGGTCCAGGCCGTCCGCCGCCTCGGACAGCGGGCCGACGAACACGGTCGAATCGACCCACAGGACGGCGGCGACGAATCCCAGGAGCACCGCGATCAGGCCGGCCGGGCGGACGCCGCCCTTGTGCCAGTAGATCCCGTCACGGCCGGTCTCGCGGGGGAAGAGTGAGTCCACGTCGTAGCGCCCCCGGCGCAGCCACCAGTCGGTGAGGTACACGGCTGCCCAAGGGCCCAGCCAGAGGACGATCAGGCTGAGGAAGTTCGACAGCAGGGTGTAGAAGTCGGCGGAGAACACCGCCCACAGGGTGATCGCCGTGCACAGGGTCAGGTCGACGAAGACGACCATCCAGCGCTTGATCGGGATGCCGACGGCCAGCAGGTTGAGGCCGGAGGAGTACATGTCGGTGGTGTTGACCGCGAGCAGGGAGACGATCGCGAGCAGCAGGTACGGGGTGATGAACCAGCCGGGGAGGATCTCGGGGAGGCCGGAGATCGGATCGGCCGCGTTCGTGGTGGCCGTGGCGACGGCGGCGCCGAGGATCTGCAGCAGGATGTTGGGCACCATGCCGCCGAGCGCGGCGCACGCGAAGACCTTGCGCGGCGCGGAGTCCGCGGGCAGGTAGCGCGAGTAGTCACTGCCCATGTCGGCCCAGGACAGGCCCCCCGAGGCGGTGACCATGGCCAGGACCAGGGAGATCGTCACGACCGACGGCGCGGCGCCGTGCGTCGTGAAGTCCGCCTTCGGCGCGACCAGGAACGCCATCACGGTGAACATCGCCGCGAAGATCCAGGCGAAGTACTTCTGCACCTTCATGATCAGGTGGTAGCCGGACAGCGGCAGCAGCATCTGCAGCCCTGCCGCGACCGCGATGACCAGCAGCTTCACCGGTGTACCGGTGGTGATCCCGGCCTGGTCGAGCAGCGCGAGCCCGGCGAGGACGATCAGCACCATGCCGCCGGCCTCGAACCCGACGAGCATCACCCAGCTCAGCAGGGCCGGCAGCTTCCCCCCGCGCGGTCCGAAAGCGGCGCGCGAGACGGAGTGCGTGGAGGTGCCGGTGCGCGGACCCTGGAGGCTGGTCAGCCCGGTGACCGTGAAGCCGAGCACGTTGCCGACGAGGATCAGGGCGACCGCGTACCAGAACGAGAGGCCGAAGGAGACGACCAGCGCGCCGTACACGACGGTGAACACGGTGGTGTTGGTGCCGGCCCACAGGCCGAACAGGCGGCCGGGGCCACCCTGGCGTTCCGCGGCGGGAACGGCGTCGATGCCGCGCTGCTCGACCGTGAAGACGGACGTCGGCGCGGCGGGATCGGTGGATGCGCGCGGGGCGGCGGTGGTGGCCTCGGCCATGGTCGGCAGGAGTCCTTCGTGGACCGGCGCCCCGGCCTGGAGGGACGGGACGCGATGTACGGGGAGGTTCCGGAGTGATCCGGAGGGCGCACGGCGGTGTGCGGGGAAGGGCCGGGGCGTGCCGGGCGAACCCGGATACGTCCGCCGACGGCGGTGCCCAAACGTTTTGGCAACGCTTCGGAAGGTAATGCCTAAACGTTTTGGCAGTCAACCTGTAGGCTCGCCGTCATGCCAGATGTCACACAGCCGAAGCGAAGCGGCACGGGGCGCGGGGGCGCGGCGAAGGGCGGCGGCCTGCGTGAGGTGGCCCGCAGGGCGGGGGTCTCGGTCACCACCGCCTCCCACGCGTTGAACGGGGTGGGCCGGGTCGGAGCCGGGACACGGGAACGCGTCCTCGCCGTCGCCGCCGAGATCGGCTACCGCGCCAACCCCAACGCGCGTGGACTGCGGGGCGCCCGCACCGGGCTCCTCGGGCTGACCCACCGCACCGCCGTCGAGGGCGGTGTGACCGACATCGAGTACTTCGTCAAGATCGTGAACGCCGCCACCTGGACGGCGATGGCCCACAACTACTCCCTGGTGCTGGTCCCGCCCTCCCTGGACGGCCGCCCGTTCGACTCCCTGCCGCTCGACGGCACGATCGTCATCGACCCGCTCACCGACGACCCCCTGCTGACCAGGCTCTCGGGTCTGGGTGTCCCGATCGTCACCACCGGGCGCGACCTGTCCCGCAAGGACGCCTTCCCCTGGGTCGACAACGAGCTGTCCACCTGCGCCCTCGCCGCGTTCGACCATCTCGCGTCGACCGGCGCACGACGGGTCGGCCTGCTCACCGGGTCGACGGGGCAGTCCTACGACGAGGACGCGGCCCACGCCTACCGGGAGTGGTGCGTACGCACCGGAAGCCCTGTGCTGATGGACCGGGCCGAACCGGGCACCGACTCCACGGCCGCCGCACACCGGCTGCTGACCCGGCCGGACCGCCCCGACGCGCTCTATGTCGTCATGGAGAAGTTCGGCTTCGCCACCCTCGCCGTCTGTCGTGAACTCGGCCTCCGCGTACCGCAGGACGTGCAGATCGTGGTCGGCGCCGACGGCGAGTTCGCCCGCAGTGCGCGCCCCGCGCTGACCGCCCTCGACCTCGGCCCGGAGGAGATCGGGAAGCAGGCCGCGGAGCTGCTGATAGACCTCGTCCAGGAGCCGCGGCAGGCGGAGCGGGGCCCCCGGTTCCGGCTGGTGCAGGCGACCCTGCTGCAGCGTGACTCCACGCGGAGCCCGGCAGGCTGACCGGGCGGGGCCGACGTGGAGCGCCGGCCGCGACCCGGACGGCTCGCTACTCGATCAGGACGTCCGCGATGATCACCATCAGGCCGATCATCATGTCCATGCCTCCCGCTCGGCACGCCGACGGCCATCCGTACCCCGCGACCCGAGCGGCCCAGGTGCCCCAGCCGAACAGGGCGACGGTGTTGAAGAGCAGGGCGGTGTCCGCGGCGGCGGCCTCCGACCACCAGCCGGCCACCGCGGCGAGCAGCATCGCTACGCTGGGCAGTACCGCGGCGACCAGTGGCCATTCGGCGAGCACCAACCGCAGTCTGCTCCCGGTCGCTTTCCCGTCCGGCGAGGCACGCACCGCGATGACGTGCGCGTATCCGTGCGCGGCGGCGGCGGCGAGGGCGGTGAGCACCACCCAGAGCGCGTCCGGACCGGGATCGGCCTCCTCGCCGGTCGCCTCCAGAGCGGCCACCAAGGCGCTGGCCAGCACCAGGCCGTAGATGCAGCTGAACAGCGACTGCTCCGTCGGTCGGTGCCGCAGGAGCCGTCTCGCGGAGGTGTCCCTCCGGCGGGCAGGGCCGGCGCGGTCGGGCATCGCATCGCCTCGGTGGGGGGAACGAACGGGGCCCCCATAGTCACCCGCCGGACGTCGGGGCGCAGGACGCCACGCGCAGCGGGAGGCTGTGCGCGCCCGGCGCGGACGTGTTCCGTCCGCGCCGGGCGCGCACACGGTGAGGAGCCGGTCGCCTGCCGTACGGCGCGACACGTGTCGGGGAGGGAGGCCGGGCCGACCGGTGCGGGGGTCACGCGCCCGTGCACTCGCCTCGCTGCCGAGGCCCCGACCGCCTCACCGCCGATGGCGGCCGGGCTGCCGATCCCGTCGGCGCCCCGTCCCCCTGCGCCGCGGACGTCGTCGCGGTGCCCGGCCGCCTCTCCCGCACGAGCCGACCGCCACAGACGCGACCGCTTCGCCGCAGGGCCGGATCAGCGCAGGCCGGCGAAGAGGTCGTTCTCGGGAACCGCCGCGCCGGTCGAGTCCTGGACACGTACGAATGTCTCCATGCCCATGAACTCCCCGAAGCGCTCCCTGCCCATCCGGAGGAAGAAGATGTTCTCGCCCTGACTGGCATGGGCGGCCAGCGCGTCGTACTTCTGCCCGCTGAACTCGGTGGCGTCCACCCAGGTGGTGATCTCGTCGTCGGGAAGGCCGATCTCGGCCATCGCCGCCGCCTCCGCGGGGTCGGGCTCCGGCATGTCGTCACCGAACTCGCGCATGATCTCGCCGAACCGCGACATCATCGATCGCGGCATCGTCGTCCAGTACACCTTCGGCGTGAGCCCGGACATCTCCACAGCCGCCATCGTGATGCGATGGGCCTGGATGTGATCGGGGTGGCCGTAGAAGCCGTTCTCGTCGTAGGTGACGACCACGTCGGGGCGGTGGTGCCGCATGAGATCCGCCAACCGGGCGGCGCCTTCCTCCACCGGCGTCTGCCAGAACGCCCCAGGGGCGTCGTTGCCGGGCCAGCCCATCATCCCGGAGTCGGCGTAGTCCAGCGTCTCCAGGTCACTGATGCCCAGTGCCTCGCAGCTCGCCTCCAGTTCCTTACGGCGCATCGCGGCGACGGCTGCGGGATCGTGTCCGGCGTCGCCGGGCTTGACACCCCCTGGTCCGTCACCGCAACCACCGTCCGTACACGTCACGAGAACCGTGCGGATGCCTTCGGCCGCGTACCGCGCGAGGACCCCGCCGGTACTGGTGGCCTCGTCGTCGGGATGGGCGTGTACTGCCATGAGCGTCAAGCGCCGGTCAGTCATGGATCGGTTCTCCTGTAGAAGTACGTCTGTCCGGATACGCGGTGGGCGATCCGCGCCAGGGGCGTGCCGGGGCCGGCCCGGCCCCACGCCAGACGCAACAGTTCCGGACGGACCCGCTGTTCCCGTCGGCCGCGACCGGCCGTGGGCACGTGGGACCCGACGTCCCGGCCGTGGCGCCGCCCACCGGTCGCCCGCCGCGCGGGACGGCGTCCGCTCGGCCTCTGCCCGGCAGCGGTCGGATTCGGGCGCATGGAGTCTCCCGTGCGGGCCCTGGACGACCAGGGCCCGCACGGGCCGGTGAGGGACCGAGTGGTTCCCCGAGAGGGCATTCGCCACCGGCCGGGGGCAGGCACCGGATGCCGAGTGCCGGTGCCTGCGGCGGCGCCGGGTCAGGAGGACGTATCGGCCCGCGCGGGGGCCGCGGCCGGGACCTCGCCCTCGTCCAGCGCGACGTCCTTCGTCTCCTTGCCCACGAGGAGGGCGGTCAGAGTCAGGACCGCCATCACGGAGAGGTAGACGCCCACCAGCCAGGGGGAGCCGTCGCCCGCCTCCCAGAGCGCGACCGCGACGAACGGGGCGACGGCCGCGCCGAGGATGGAACTGACGTTGTAGGCGATGCCGGAACCCGTGTAGCGGACGCTGGTCGGGAAGAGCTCCGGGAGCATCGCGCCCATCGGTCCGAACGTCGAGCCCATCAGCGTGAAACCGAGGACCAGCCACAGGACCACACCGAATGTGCCCAGGTCGATCAGCGGTACCCAGACCAGGCCGAACACGATGATGCCGGCGGTGACCCAGACCAGGGTCCTGCGGCGGCCGTACCTGTCCGCGAGCGGCCCGGAGATCAGGGTGAACGCCGCGAAGAACAGCACCCCGAAGATCATCATCAGGACGAACGAGGTGTAGCCGTAGCCGAGGCCGGGGACCTCCGCGTCCTCGGCCGTGCGGCCGTAGCTCAGCGAGAACGTCGTCATCAGGTAGAAGAGGACGTACGTCGCCAGCATCGCGAAGCTGCCGAGGACCAGTTGCTTCCAGTGGTGGCGGAAGACGGTGGCCAGGGGCAGCTTGCGGACCTTGCCGGTCTCCCGCGTATGCGCGAACACCTGAGACTCGGCCAGGCGCATGCGCACCCACAGGCCGATCGCGACCATCACGGCCGAGAACAGGAACGGGATCCGCCAGCCCCAGCTCTGGAAGGCCTCGGAGGGCTGCGAGGGGTCCGCGCCGGCGGCGGAGGGGAGCAGCGCACCGATGATCAGGAAGAGGCCGTTGCCGATGATGAAGCCGAGCGGGGCGCCCAGTTGGGGGAAGGTCCCCCACAGTGCGCGTTTCCCCGGGGGAGCGTTCTCGGTGGCGACCAGGGCCGCGCCGCTCCACTCGCCGCCGAGTGCGAAACCCTGCGCGAGCCGCATGAGCACCAGCAGCGCCGTGGCCACCCACCCGGCCTGGGCGTACGTCGGCAGGACGCCGATGAGGAAGGTGGCGATGCCCATCGTGAGCAGCGAGGCCACCAGGGTGCCCTTGCGGCCGAGCCGGTCGCCGAGGTGGCCGAAGACGACGGCGCCGATCGGGCGTGCCACCATCGCCGCGCCGAAGACCGCGAAGGAGGAGAGCAGAGCGGTGGTCGCGTCGCTGCTCGGGAAGAAGAGTTTCGGGAAGACCAGGACCGCGGCGGTCGCGTAGACGTAGAAGTCGTAGAACTCGATCGTCGTACCGATGAGGCTGGCGATCAGGACGCGGGACCGCGAGTTGACGGGTGCGGTCGCGGAGGCGTCCCGCGGAGGGGCGGCCTGGCCGGCCCCGGTGGTGGGAGCGTACATCTTTGGGGCTTTCCCACGAGAGCGGTGTGCGGCCGTCGACGGAGAGGGCCGACGGTCCCGCGCGGCGGCACAGGTCCCCTCGTGGCAAGGCCGCGCCACCGGTGCGGGCGCCGTAACGATCTCACGCATCTCACGGACCGGTTACCGTCCGTCCAGGATGTGGGATCTTGGAGGAGGGTACGCGGACGGGGGTCCCGGTGCGCGCTCCCTCGCCCGCTCGGAGTCCCGGGACAGGACGGCCCGCAGGTGGATGGGCGCGTCGGCGCGCGGCCCGGCGTCCCGTGGACCGCCCCGCACTCGGGGGTGACGCAACGCCGTTGACCGGCAGTGGAGTTGTCGCGGTGTCGAGCCGCGCGGCCTTCGTGTGCCATGTCAACCCGATCGAGGTCGCACGGGCGTTGACAGGGTGTCACGCCCCTCCCATGATGGGAGCGCTCCCATGGGTGGCGCCGCGCGCGCCGCCCACGCACGTGCACGACCGCTCCGCCGTCACGTCGTCCTCGGTCCCACCGCTACGTGACACCCCACTGCCGCAGCAGAGTTCGCCCGTCCGACGACACGGCTGCCTGTCGCGCCCCGTGCCGCCGAGATGACCAGGGAGGATCCCCATGGCACCATCGCACCCACCTCGACGTCCTTTCGGAGGAGGCCCTCGCGCCCTCGTGCGCGGCGCAGCCGTCATGGCGGCCGCGCTGGCTGTCTCGCTCTCGCTCGCCGGCGCTGCCCCGGCCGCACCGCGGTCGGCGGACGGCGCCGACGTCGACGTCCGGGTGAACGCCCAGGCGGGGCTGGGCACGCTGTCCGGTGCCGCCCGTGGGGTCAACACCGCGATATGGGACTCCCACATGAACGATCCCGAGGTGGCGGACCTGATGAAGGCTGCCGACGTAGGGGTGATGCGCTACCCGGGAGGTTCGTACGCGGACATCTACCACTGGGAGACGCACACGGCACCCGGCGGGTACGTCGCGCCGGGCACGGACTTCGACGCCTTCATGGGGACCGTGCGCGCAGCGGGGGCACAGCCCGTCCTGATCGCGAACTACGGCTCCGGCACGCCGGAGGAGGCGGCCGGCTGGGTCAGGTACGCGAACGTCACCAAGGACTACGGCGCGAAGTACTGGGAGATCGGCAACGAGATCTACGGCAACGGCCACTACGGCAGCGGCTGGGAGCACGACGACCACGAGGACAAGAGCCCGCAGGAGTACGCGCGCCAGGTGCGTGCCTACGCCACGGCCATGAAGGCCGTCGATCCCACGGTGAAGATCGGCGCGGTCCTCACCACTCCCGGTGAGTGGCCGGACGGTGTGGTCGGCCCGGGCGACTCCGGCGACTGGAACCACACCGTGCTCCCGGCAGTCGCCGACGTCATCGACTTCGTGAGTGTCCACTGGTACGCGGGCGGGGCGGACACCACCGCGCAGGACGCCATGGGCAGGCTGGCCAAGCTGCCCGGTGAGCTCCGGGAGGTGCGCAGCCAGATCGACCGGGCCGCGGGCGCGGACTCGCCGGACATCGAGATCGCCCTGACCGAGATCAACACCAACACCGGCGGTGCCCGGCTCACCGCACGGCCCAACGGCCTTTTCGCCGCCGACGCGTTCATGACCGCGCTGGAGAACGGCGTCTTCACCGTCGACTGGTGGAACACGCACAACGGCGTCGACCGGATCACCACCGTCGACGGCGAGACCGACTACGGCGACATGGGGATGCTGTCCAGCGGCGCCTGCACGGGCGAGGTGTGCGAGCCGGCGCCGAACGCGCCGTTCCACCCCTACTACGGGATGAAGATGACCAGCGAGCTCGGCACCGCGGGCGACACGATGGTCGCCGCCGAGTCCTCCGCCCAGGACCTCTCGGCACACGCGGTGCTCAGGCACGACGGGCGGCTCAGCGTCATGCTCGTCAACAAGGATCCCGACGCCGCGCGGACCGTGGCCCTCGACTACGCGGGCTTCACCCCGTCCGGAGCCGCGCCGGCGGTCAGCCGCTACGCCCGGGGCGACACCGACATCACCGAGGTCCGCGACGGGGACACGTCCGCCTCCAGGGTCACCGTGCCCCCGTACGCACTTCTCACCGTGACCCTCGAACCGCGAGCCGGGACCGGGCCCGGCGCTTCGGCCGCGCGCACCCCCGGCACCCCGCGCCTGGACGCCGTCACCGACACCACGGCCCGCCTGTCCTGGGACGGTGCGGCGGGCGCGAGCCGCTACCTGGTGCAGGAGCGGGAGGGCACCCACACCCGCCTGGTCGGCGAGGCCACCGGCACGTCCGTGACCCTGAGGAACCTGCCGCCGGGCAGCACCCACACGGTCAACGTCCTGGCGGCGGACGCCTCCGGACGGATCTCGGGCCCGTCCTCACCGCTGACGTTCAGCACCCGCGCCCCGTCGGACGCGGCCTGCAGGGTGACGTATCACCGGGACACGAGCTGGGGCAACGGCTTCGTGACCACCATGACCGTCCAGAACCTCTCGGACACCCCCATCACCGGCTGGACGGTCGACTGGGACTGGCCGACCGCGAGCCAGTCGGTGTCCTCCGGCTGGAGCGCATCGTTCCACCAGACCGGATCGCATGTACGGGTCACCGCCCCCGAGGACGCGGGTCCGTTGGCCCCGGGCGGTGGTTCGACGGCTTCCTTCGGGTTCGTCGGTGCCAACGACGGACCCAACCCCGATCCGGCTGTCTTCCGTCTGAACGGAGCCGTCTGCTCGGGCGGCTGACGCCGTCCCGGGCCGGACGCGGACCCGGCCCGAGTCAGGGCCGGGTCCGACCGTGCCGCGTACCCCTGCCGGGGCCGTGGCGACCAGCGGGTGCTTCGCGATCGGAGTGACGGACCGAGACTGCGACGCCGCCCACCGCCCGTATCAGGCGAACGTCCGGCGCAGCGCCTGCTTGTCGGGCTTGCCGACGCTGGTCAGCGGGAGGGCCTCCATCATGTGGAACGCGTCCGGGGCGACGAGCCCGCGTGTGGTGAGCAGGCCGCGCAACTCCTCGCTGTCCGCGCTGCGACCGCGGGCGGGCACGACGGCGGCGTGGACGCGCTCCGGCCTGTCGTCATGACGCACGCCGAACACGGCGCAGTGGGCGACGGAGGGATGCGCCATCAGCACGCCCTCGATCTCACCGGGATAGACCCGTGTGCCGTCGACGGTGAGGGTGTCGAGGCCGCGGTCCACGAGGAACAGGTATCCGTCGTCGTCGAGGTAGCCGATGTCGCCGGTACCCACCCAGCCCTCGCGCAGCACACGGGCGGTCAGCTCGGGCTGCTTCCAGTAGCCGTTCATCGTGCTGTGTGCGCGGGCGTGGATCTCGCCCTCCGTGCCGGCCGGAAGGATGCCGCCATGCCGGTCGAGGACGCGGAGCTGGACGCCGCGCATCGCACGGCCGACCGTGATCTGCCCGTGCCGCCCGACGCGGGAGTGCTCCTCGGGGTGGACCTCGGTGAGCCCGAGTGTCTCGTTCTGCCCGTACCAGCTGTGCAGCACCTCGCCGAAGACGCCTTCGGCCTGGCGCAGTCGAGCCGTGGACGCGGGGCTCCCGCCGTAGGTGATCCGCCGGATGCTGGACGTGTCGACGGCTGACAGCGCGGGATGATCGAGGATCTGGTGCAGGAGAGGCGGCAGGAGCCAGAGGCGGGTGACGCGTTCTCGTTCGATCGCCGCGAGGCAATCGCCGGGGTCGAAGCCGGACTGCAGGACGACGCGGCCGCCCTCGAGGAGCGCGAGGTCCGCGCAGAGCCCCGCAACGTGGCTGAGGGGCGTACAGACCAGGTAGCTGGGCGAGGGCTCGGTG
Source organism: Streptomyces sp. NPDC059166 (assembly GCF_042755185.1). Lineage (NCBI taxonomy): Bacteria > Bacillati > Actinomycetota > Actinomycetes > Kitasatosporales > Streptomycetaceae > Streptomyces > Streptomyces sp. NPDC059166. The sequence goes on from NZ_JBHZCI010000036.1 coordinate 72,397, forward strand.
GAGGAACGCAGGTCGTCCAGGGTGCGCCGGTACGGACCGTGCTTCATCTGCAGACTCTTCGGCAGCCCGGTCGTGGTGCCGCCCGTATGACGGATACACCAGTCGTCGTCGGCGCCGACGGCCACGGTGACCGGAGTCGGAGGCCGCCCGGCCGACGCCGCGCAGATGTCGTCGGCGGACGGGTGCGGGCCCAGTGCGGCCGACATCGGCACGCGGAGGAGTGGCTGGAGCCGCTCCAGGTCCGCGTACCGGGTGGCGTCGGTCAGCAGCATGTCGCTCTCGACGAAGTCCACCAGGTGCGCCAGGACGTCCGTGGACAGCCCGTCGTACAGGGGCGTCACCCGTGCTCCCGCCAGGTTGGCGGCGTAGCGCGCGATGAGTGCCTGAGGGGTGTTGCCGGTGAGCAGCGACACCGTCCGCCCGGGACCGATGCCCCGTGCGATCAGCTCGCGGGCCAGCCGGAGGACGCTGTCACGGAGCTCGCCCCCGGTGATCTGCCGGCGGTCCTGGCAGACGATGGCAGGCTGATCCGGGCGGCGGGCCAGTTCTCCGAGGATGGCTTCCGTATAGGTGACGAAGCCGTGGTCGGCCGTCTCGTGCGGGAGGTCGGACATCTGCGTCCCCTGTGGTCGGTGAGAGGTTTTTGGTGGCGGATCGGTCGCAGGACGCGTCGGAGCGGTCACAGGACCGGATCGGCCGACCTGGTGTGCTGCTCGAGGGGAGTGAGGCCGGGCAGGTTTCCGAGCGGCCGGTCGTTGAAGAAGTTGTCCAGCAACTGCGACATCTGCAGCGGTCGTTCCAGGTGGGTGAGGTGATCGGCGCCCCGGATCAGCGTGAAGACGCTGCCGGCGATGGTGGCAGCGACGTCGCGTCCGAGGTCGGGGCAGGTGAGGGTGTCGTGCTCGCCGGTGAAGACCAGTGCCGGTACGTCCCGGACACCACCTGGCCGCAGCCCATGCCAGTTGATGACACGCTGGGTGGAGGCAAGGTGGCGTGGGATGTCGGCCTGCCTGACCGAGCCCATGGCGCGGGCGAGGACACGGGCGACAACCGCGCGCTTGTGGACGTCACGTTCGCGTGGAGACATCAGGGCCTCGACGCTCATCCGGGCGTAGGCGCGGGCGTCGCCGGACTCCAGGGCGTCAGCCATCGCCTGCAGCGCCGCGCGCTGGTGCGGCGGGTACACCGGAGCCGCACCGACCAGTGCCAGACGGGCGACGCGCTCGGGATGCTCCTGGGCCAGGCCGTAGGCGATCGGCGCGGCGTAGGAGGCGCCGAACAGGTTCACCCGGCCCAGGCCCAGCTGGTCCAGCATGTCCGCCAGTGCGCCGATGAGGAATTCGAAACCGTAGGAGGCGGGCAGCACATCAGCACCGCCTGATCCCGGCAGATCCACGCTGACGACCGTCGCCGACGAGGTCCAGGGCGCTTCGAGCCGCTGGTAGGCGTACATGTCCTGGAAAGCGCCGCCGAGCACGACGACGGGATCGGTGACAGGTGCGGTGTTCGTGACGATCCGGCACCGGTAGCCGAAGCCGTCGAAGGCGAGGTGGCAGATCTCTTCGCAGTTCATGCCTGGTCAACAGGGGTGCACGGCCATAGGTCACGCGGTGGTCGCGCAGGTGACCGGAGACCTCGGGCCGCACGCGCCTGGCCGGAGTCCACCCGGTGCTGCCGGACCTGGCAAGGGTGTTCCCGCACCGGCGACCCGGGCAGCGCGCCGCGAGGACATCGACGTGGTCCGGTGCCCGCGGCGCCCTGCAACGGGCGAGCATCTGATCAGGTGTCACCCGCCGGCTGAAAGATGTCGGAGAACTCCCCGTTCGCGATCAGTCCGGCGATCACACCGGTCATGCTGTCGATGCCGGGACTCCTGACGATCAGGCCGTCCGAGACCCAGAAGTAGCTCCCTCCGAGTGCCTCGCCGGTTCCTGCCCAGAGGTCCATCAGACGCTCGGCCTCCGCGACGGTGAACACGGTCGCCGTCCAGCGGGAGCCGTCCGCCAGGGTCACGAGGACATCGACGTTGCAGACCGCGTCCAGGTCCTCGCCGTCGCCGGGCAGGAACGACGCCTGGAAGCCCTTCGTCCGGACCCGGTACCAGGGCTCGTCCCAACCTCGCTCGAACGGTTCGGAGGAAGCGCTGCGGGTCACCGCGTGAGTCTCCCCGACCGTGACGTCGTTCTCAACCGGGATCCACTGCCGGTCCGGCGCGGCAGTTACGTTCTGCCGACGCCGGTGCCGTGTCCGGGGACACGGGCGCCCAAGGCCGGGGGAGATGCGGACCCGGGCAGCGACGACGGCTCGACGGTGCCCGGGATCCGGACGCCGGTCAGATCACTGTGACGGTCAGGAGCCCGGTCTGCCGGTCGATGTCCGAACCGAGGCAGTCGAGCAGGGCGAGGCTCGGGTACACGGCGATACGTTCCGAGAGCGAGCCGACGCCGTAGCCTGCGGTCACGGTTCCGGTGGAGGTGACGACCTCCTGGTTGCCGACGTGGACGACCGTGGTCACGGGATAGGTGATCGTGCTCGTCTGTCCGCCCTGCCAGTGGTAGGTCACCACGTTCTGGACCAGGGTGTCGCCCAGCCCCTGAGCGAGGCAGCTGACCTGCTGGTCGAACACGGTGAAGGCACTGCCCGCCACGAACGGACCGGCGCAGCCTCCGCCCCCGCCCGTCCCGAGTCTCTCCGTGACGCCCTGCGTCGTCTGTCGGGGAAGCGGGCCGAGCGGCGGGTCGTAGTCCACGGTGACGGAACCCGTGCACACGATGAGGGGGGTACCGGCCCGCGCGGGGGCGGCGACGGCCAGTGACGTGGTGGCGAGCACGAAGACGCCCGCTAATGCGGTGAGGGACTTGCGCACAGCTTCCTCCGGTTCGATCGCGAAGGCCGCCGCCCGGAGCCGGCCCGTTGTACATGCGCGCCACCGCTTCGTGCGCGATCCGTACCGGGCCGCGCCGCAGGACGCCCTTCCGGAAAGCCGGAACGGAGTCGTTCCGGCTCAGCCAGCCTCGCCCTCGGGCTTCGCCATGGGGAGAGGGTGTGGAGGCGCGGCCGGTGCGCGCTGCTCACACGGGGTGCGAATACGACGGTCGCCGTGCCGGCGCCGACCCCTCGTGCCTCACACGGGGCGCGGGGCAGGCACCGGAGGCCGTCATGCCCGGCCGAAGGAGGGGTGCGCCGAGGCGAGCGCGGAAACCGCCGGCAGTTGAATGTCCGGGGGCGTCAGGCCGGCGGGCGGCTGGGCATGGCCGCCCCGTCACATGAGCCGGCCGATGAGACGCTCCCGTCCGTCCGGACAGGGCTCGCACTCGCCGATGACCCGTCTTCTCCTCGTGCCGACAAGATCCTCACACCCTTTGATTCGTTTTCACCGGTGACTGTCAAGCGTTCTACCTGCACAGACGGCGAACGCTTCCCTGTGATCGCGGGAAGCAAACGCTGCGCAGGGTGGCGTAGACCACTCGACGAAGCGGATTGCCCGCCTCCGCGATCTGGGCAGCGATACCGCGCCAAGATCGGCTGAAAGGTGGCACGTACCCATGACGCTCCTCGCGCCTCCCCCCATACCCCGAGCGGCTGGTTCACTTCCGTTCCTGGGTCACGCGGTACAGCTCGTCCGGGACAACCTCGGCTTCGTCGCCTCCCTGCGCAGTCGCTACGGGCCTCTGGTCGAGATCACACTCCAGCCCGGCACCCGCACGGTGATCGTCCAGGACCCCGATCTCATCCGCTCCATGCTCACCGACCTCGGCCCCAGCCTCGACAAGGGCCGTTTCTTCGAGAAGATGGGCCAACTGCTGGGCGAGTCCGTCGTCACCGCCGTGGGCCAGGAACACGTCCGCAGGCGACGCCAACTCCAGCCGGCCTTCGCCCGACCCGAGATCGCCCGCTACGTCGACACCATGCGCACGGAGACCGAGACCGCCGTCGACACCTGGACCCCCGGCAGGCGACTCGACGTCCGGGAAGCCATGGTCAAGCTGTCCCTCGACATGCTGGCCAAGACCGTCTTCTCCGGAAGTCTGGACGAGGCGACCTTCCGCCGGCTGCGCGACGACCTCTCCGTGGTGATGAACGGCGTCGGCGCCCGCGTCATGCTCCCCGACTGGGCGGAACGCATCCCGCTGCCCTTAAACCGTCGTTTCGACGCCGCCCGGGACGCCGTACGCGCCACGATCGACCAGGCCGTGGCCGAGCTGCAGAACTCCGGGCTGGACAGCGGCGACATGCTCTCCCTGCTGCTCCACGCCACCGACGAGGAGACCGGCCTGCCACTGACCGGGCAGCAGATCGGTTCGGAGGTCCTCACCCTGGCCGTGGCCGGGACCGAGACCACGGCCTCCGTACTGTCCTGGGCGCTCTACGAGATCACCCGTGACCGCGGCATCGAGGAAGCCGTCCTGGAGGAGCTCGACACGGTCCTCGCGGACCGGCCCGTCACCTTCGACGACCTCCCGCGCCTTCCCTACCTGGAGCGTGTCGTCCGGGAGACACTGAGACTGCATCACACCGGCTGGCTCGTCACCCGTCGCACCGTCACCCCGACCCGCATCGGGGACCGGACGGTCCCTGCCGGCACGGAGCTCGCCTACTGCCAGCACGCCCTGCATCGCGATCCCCGGCTGTTCCCGGAGCCCTTCGCCTTCACCCCCGACCGCTGGCTGGACGAGACGCAGGCCGGGGCGTTCACCCCCGGCGCCTTCCTGCCCTTCGGCGCGGGGAGGCACAAGTGCATCGGGGACCGCTTCGCCCTCACCGAGCTGATGACGGCGCTCGCGACCATCGTGAGGCGGACGCGCTTCGAGATCCGGCCGCACCAGCGGGTCCGGCCCGTCGCGAGGGCAACCGTGCGGCCCAGCACCCTGCTGATGAGCACTCACCCGCGCGGCCGCGGGGGAGACCGCGGCTGAGGTGACGGGCGCGCCCGAACCTCCTCTCGGATGCCGTGCCAGCAGACGCGTCGTCGCCGGGCCCCACCGTCATGCCCCCTCGGCGGTGAGCCGGCCGATGGCGCGGATCACCTGCCGCCGGGTGGCCAGGCGACGGGCGAGGAAGGCCATCACCCGGTTCATGCGGCCTGCGATGACGCTGGGCGGAGGGTTCCTGCGGTCCAGGGTGGCAAGAGCGGTGCGGACGACGTCGACGGGCGAGGCGAGCCTGGTCCCTCCAGCGGCCCGCGTGGTGCCCGCGACGTCGAAGAACTCGGTCCGGGTCGCGCCGGGGGACAGGGCCAGCACCCGCAGACCGGTCCCCCGTGACTCCTCCCACAGCGCTTCGGTGAGGCTGAGCACGAACGCCTTGGTCGCCCCGTACAGCGCCATGCGCGGGTTGGGCTGGTAGGCGGCCATGCTCGCCACGTTGACCAGCACTCCGCGCCCATCCGTTCGCAGTTGCTCGATGAAGGCCCGGCTGACGTCGGCCACGGCCATCACGTCGACGGCGACCTCCCGGCGCAGCCGCTCCGGATCCGCTTGGTGGAAGGTGCCGAATGTGGCGAATCCGGCATTGTTGATCACGCTGGTGATGTGCAGGCTGAGCCGCTCCACCCGCGTGACCAGCGTCTGCCCGGGGTTGCCCTCGGCCAGGTCCAGGTCCAGTACGTGGACCTGGACCTGGTGACGTCCACGCAGCTCGGTGGCCAGCTCCTCCAGACGTTCCTTGCGGCGGGCGACCAGCACCAGATCGGAGCCGCGCGCGGCGAGCTGGCGGGCGAACTCGGCGCCGAGGCCCGCGCTGGCTCCGGTGATCAGAGTGGTCTGTCCGTGGTAGTCGACGGCTGTCATGGTCGCCTTCTTTCAGTCGCTGCCTTCCTGGCAGTTAATGCCAACTAGGCGGCTGCTGTCCAGAGCGATAGTCTGACGCCCATGACGACTCTGTGGGACCGCTCGCGGCAGGTCGCCGTCCAGGCGATCCTGGATACGGCGGTTCGTCTGTTCGCCCAACAGGGCTACGAGCAGACGACGATCGCGCAGATCGCGCGGGAGGCGGGGATCTCGCAGCGTTCCCTGTTCCGCTACTTCGGTACCAAGGAGGACCTGGTCTGCGGGGACCAGGAAGCGCTGGGCGCGCTGCTGAAGCGGACCGTCGAGGAGCAACCGGCCGAGATGTCGGCCTGGGATGCCCTGCGCGCCGGATTCGAAGCCATTTTGACCGCCAACCATCCCCCTGAGCGGACGCTGGAGCTGTCCCGCCTCATCTTCGGCACACCGTCGCTGCACGCCCGCTACATCGAGAAACGACTGCGCTGGAAGGCCGAACTCGTCCCCGTCATCCGTGCGCGGCTGGGCGGCGACCCCGGCCGCCCGGCCTCCGACACGCAGGCCAAGGCGATCGTCGCGACGGTCTTCGCCTGCGTCGACACGGCCACCGAACTCTGGGCGGGGCACGACGGACGACTCGACCTGGCAGACCTCTACGACCAGTGCCTCGCGGCGGTACGGGGCCACGGCTGAGGCGCGTATCCCAGGTACACCTTCGGGACGCCCCGTTCGCCGACGGCACACGATCCACTTGCCGGCCGTCGGCAGCGAGCTCACCGAGCCTCTTCCCACCTCGCGCCGACGCGTGGTGTAGGACGAGGAACACCCTCACCACGTCGGTGATGCGGTCGGAAGAGTCTCAACTGGGTTCGGGCGCCCCTCGAGCCCCTTGGCGTCGGCAAGCGGCGGCTGCGGGAAATTCGCTTTCGGCCGCCGGAGTGCGGTGATAGACAGCCGCAGTGCAGACGAATCTTGAGTTTCCTGACTTGCTGCGACTGATCGACGAGCGGGCGACGGCCTTCCGGACCGTGATCGCCGCCGCGCACAGCCTGGACGTGCAGGTGCCGACGTGCCCCGAGTGGACCCTGTTCGACCTGGCGCGGCACGTGGGCTCGGGCCGCCCGTTCTGGTCCGCCGTCGTCGAGGCCGGTCCGTCCGACGCCCCGCCGGCCGAGGCGGTAGCGGCGCGCTCCGAGGCGCGGGCGCCCCGGGAGCGCGAGGCGTTGGTGGCCTGGCTGGCCTCGTCGACGCAGGAACTGCTGGACACCCTGCGGGAGGTCGGCCCGGACGCCGAGTGCTGGACATGGTGGGGCGCCTCGCAGTCGCCGCGGACCAGCGGTGCCGTCGCCCGGCACCAGCTTCAGGAGATCGCGATGCACACCTATGACGCCCAGCTCACCGTGGGCGCCGCGCAACTGCTGCCCACGGAGGTGGCGCTGGACGGCGTCGAGGACTTCCTGTTCACCTGCTGTGCGTGGTCGGGCGTCTGGCCGCACGAGCCGGCTGTCGTCGACTACCACGCCACCGAGGGCCGCTCCTGGCGCTTCACGGTCGGGGCGGACGGCGCCCGCGCCGTCCGCCTCCCTGCCGCCGGCAAGGGCGAGGCCCAGGCCCCGGCAGACGCCTCAGCCCGGGGCACGGCCGGTGAGCTGGTCCTGTGGTTCCACGGACGCATACCGATGGACTCGGTGAAGATCGACGGCGACCGGGCGCTCTTCGAGCGGCTCTTCGCCTGGGACCCGAACGCGTAGGTGTTCTGTCCCGGGAGGTTGTGGACGGGTGATGTAGGTCTCGGCTGAGGGATCTTGAACGGGTGAGGGCCTTCCGGGTTCGGTGTGGATTG
>NZ_JBHZCI010000037.1:0-74723 GCF_042755185.1 Streptomyces sp. NPDC059166
GCCCGGATGCTGGGGAGCATCCGGGCCGCCTCTCTGTCCGCGCCGCCTGGCGCGCTGTCTACGGGAGCTGAGCAGCCCGTGCCTCGCGCCGGTTGTCACGGAAGGTGTTCACCCTCCGCGCCGTGGCGAAGAGCGGGATCACCGCGCCCAGGACGACCTGGAGGGCGCAGCCGGTCTGCAGCAGCAGCTGCCCGCCGGGAGCGTCGAACGCCCAGGCCGCCAGGAGCCCCATCGCCGCGACGATCCAGCTGAGCATCGCCACCGCGAGGACACCGCGCGGCTTCGGGTACTCGACCCGGCTGACCATGAGCCAGGCCACTCCGATGATCGCGAGCAGCGTCGGCACGAAGGGCAGCTCGAGCAGCACGATCGAGACGACCGTCAGCGCTCCGAAGGGGCTCGGCATGCCCTGGAACATGCCGTCCTTCAAGGTCACGCACGAGAAGCGCGCAAGCCTGAGCACCACCGCCAGCAGCACCACGATCGCCGCGAGCGCCGACACCCGCTGGTGTGCGTCGTCCGCGACCATGCCGTACACCAGCACGAAGTAGGCCGGTGCCAGGCCGAAGCTGATCAGGTCGGAGAGGTTGTCCAGCTCCGCCCCCATCGGCGAGGAGCGCAGCTTGCGTGCCACGAGGCCGTCGAAGAGGTCGAACACGGCGGCCATGAGCATGAGGATCACCGCGGTCGCCGCGGAGTGCCTCGCCATGCCGGACTCGTCGCTGCCCGTGAGGTGCGGGATGAGGATCCCGGTAGTGGTGAAGTACACCGCCATGAAACCGCACGTGGCGTTACCGAGCGTGAGCGTGTCCGCTATCGACAGCCGCATGGAGAGCGGCATGTCCTCCGCGTCGTCCTGCTCGTCCGCCTCGGGAACCCAGCTCGCCTGGGTCTCGGGATCAATCACGGTCAATTCGAGTCACCCCCGCAGTGGTGGCCTGGCCGACCTCGACCGCGACGTCGACACCTTCCGGGAGGTAGATGTCCACACGCGAGCCGAACCGGATCAGGCCGATGCGTTCGCCCTGCTCCACCTTCGTCCCCTGCGGGACGTAGGGGACGATGCGACGGGCGACGGCTCCGGCGATCTGCACCATCTCGATGTCGCCGAGCTCGGTGTCGAAGTGCCAGACAACGCGCTCGTTGTTCTCGCTCTCCTTGTTGAACGCCGGGACGAACCCGCCCGGGATGTGCTCGACCGAGGTCACGGTGCCGGCCAGGGGGGCCCGGTTGACGTGGACGTTCAGCGGGCTCATGAAGATCGCGACGCGGGTGCGCCCGTCCTTCCACGGCATGATGCTCTGCACCACGCCGTCGGCCGGCGAGATGACGCGGCCCTGGGTGATCTCGCGCTCGGGGTCGCGGAAGAACCACAGCATGCCCGCCGCGAGCGCGGTGGTGGGCACGGCCACGGCGGCCCAGCGGCCGGACCTGCGGGCCCGGGCGAGGCTGAGCGCCGCGGTGGCGACGGTCGGGAGGAGCCACGGCGAAGCTCCGCGCGCAAGGCGGACTCCGCCGCGGGATGCAGAGATTTGGCTGTCGGGCATGGATGACCTTCGTAGCGGATGATGCCGCGCTGGCAACGGGGGGACGGCGGCTTTTCCCGCGATGCTATCGGGTGCGAGCGGCAACTGGGCAAGCCAGCAGCCGAGTCGGACAGCTGAAAGGCTCCGCACGGGGGTGACCGGGTGTGATCTTCTTCGCCACCAAATCACCCCGTAAGGGACATTTCAGCCCTGGAGCCGGTACTCCTCGAGCAACCGGCGACCGATGATCATTTTCTGGATCTCGGCGGTACCTTCACCGATCAGCAGCATCGGGGCCTCGCGGTAGAGGCGCTCGATCTCGTACTCCTTGGAGAAGCCGTAGCCGCCATGGATACGGAAGGCGTCCTCGACGACTTCCTTGCAGTACTCGGAGGCGAGGTACTTCGCCATCCCTGCCTCCAGGTCGTTCCGCTCCCCGGAGTCCTTTTTGCGTGCCGCGTTCACCATCATCGCATGGGCGGCTTCGACCTTGGTGGCCATTTCGGCCAGTTTGAACTGGATCGCCTGGTGCTGGGCGATCGCTTTCCCGAAGGTCTGGCGCTGCTGGGCGTACGACACGCCGAGTTCGAACGCACGTTGTGCGACACCGCAGCCACGTGCGGCTACATTCACGCGTCCCACCTCGACGCCGTCCATCATTTGGTAAAAACCTCGGCCCGTCGTCCCGCCCAGTACACGATTGGCCGGAATGCGTAGCCCGTCCATGATGAGCTCGGTCGTGTCGACCCCCTTGTAGCCCATCTTGTCGATCTTCCCCGGGATCGTGAGGCCGGGGCGGACCTCGCCGAATCCCGCCTCCTTCTCGACGAGGAAGGTCGTCATGGACTTGTGCGGCGCCGTTCCCTCCGGGTGTCCTTCGTCACTCCGGCACAGGACGGCGACCAGGGTGGACGTGCCGCCGTTCGTCAGCCACATCTTCTGACCGTCGAGGACGTACTCGTCGCCGTCCTTGACGCCCTTGGACGAGATCGCGGAGACGTCGGACCCCAGGGCCGGCTCGGACATCGAGAAGGCGCCGCGCACCTCACCCAGGGCCATGCGCGGAAGGAAGGTGTCCTTCTGCTCCTGGGTGCCGTGCTGCTTGAGCATGTACGCCACGATGAAGTGCGTGTTGATGATGCCCGACACACTCATCCAGCCGCGGGCGATCTCCTCGACGCAGAGCGCGTACGTCAGGAGCGACTCGCCCAGACCGCCGTACTCCTCCGGGATCATCAGCCCGAAGAGACCGAGCTCCTTGAGGCCTTCGACGATCTCGGTCGGGTACTCGTCGCGGTGCTCCAATTGGGTCGCGACAGGGATGATCTCCTTGTCCACGAAATCCCGGACGGTGGAGAGGATCTCCTGCTGGACATCCGTCAGACCGGCGGTCTGCGCGAGTCGGCTCATGGCTGCTTCTCCACGTTCTTGCTCGACGGCTGATCGAACTCGGGGCGGCCGGGCTGCTCTCCGCCGCGCTCCTTGATGTACGTCTTGGTGGGCACCATCACCTTGCGGCGGAACACGCAGACGAGCGTGCCGTCCTGCTTGTAGCCCTTCGTCTCGACGTACACGATGCCCCGGTCGTTCTTGGACCTCGACGGCGTCTTGTCGAGCACGGTCGTCTCGCCGTAGATCGTGTCGCCGTGGAAGATCGGGGCCACGTGCTTCAGCGACTCCACCTCCAGGTTGGCGATGGCCTTCCCGGAGACGTCCGGCACGGACATGCCGAGCAGCAGGGAGTAGATGTAGTTGCCGACGACGACGTTCTTCCTGAAGTCCGTCGTCCGCTCGGCGTAGTTGCTGTCCATGTGCAGCGGGTGGTGGTTCATGGTCAGCAGGCAGAAGAGGTGGTCGTCGTACTCCGTGACCGTCTTCCCGGGCCAGTGCTTGTAGACCGCGCCGACCTCGAACTCCTCGTAGGTGCGTCCGAACTGCATCTCAGGCCTCCGGGGCTTCGAACTTGGAGGTGCGCTGCATGCCGGCGGCGCGTCCCTTGCCCGCGATGACCAGGGCCATCTTGCGGCTCGCCTCGTCGATCATCTCGTCCCCGAGCATCGCCGATCCCTTCTTGCCGCCCTCCTCGGAGGTGCACCAGTCGTACGCGTCGAGGATGAGCTCGGCGTGGTCGTAGTCCTCCTGGGACGGGGAGAACACCTCGTTCGCCGCGTCGACCTGACCGGGGTGGAGCACCCACTTGCCGTCGAAGCCCAGCGCCGCCGCGCGCCCCGCGACCTCGCGGTAGGCGTCCACGTCGCGGATCTGGAGGAACGGGCCGTCGATCGCCTGGAGGTCGTGCGTACGGGCGGCCATCAGGATGCGCATCAGGATGTAGTGGTAGGCGTCGGCCGGGTAACCGGGCGGCTGCTGGCCGACGACCAGCGTCTTCATGTTGATCGAGGCCATGAAGTCGGCCGGGCCGAAGATCAGGGTCTCCAGGCGCGGGGAGGCCGCGGCGATGTCGTCGATGTTCACCAGGCCCTTGGCGTTCTCGATCTGCGCCTCGATGCCGATCCGGCCGACCTCGAAGCCCATCGTCTTCTCGATCTGGGTCAGCAGCAGGGCCAGCGCGACGACCTGCTGGGCGTCCTGGACCTTCGGCAGCATGATGCAGTCGAGATTCGGGCCCGCGCCCTCGACGACGGTGATGACGTCGCGGTACGTCCAGTGCGTCGTCCAGTCGTTCACCCGTACGACCCGGGTCTTGCCGGTCCAGTCGCCGTTGTTGAGGGCGTCGACGATGTGGTGCCGCGCGCCCTCCTTGGCGAGCGGCGCGCAGGCGTCCTCCAGGTCCAGGAAGACCTGGTCGGCCGGGAGGCCCTGGGCCTTCTCCAGGAACCGCGGGTTCGATCCGGGCACCGCCAGACACGAGCGGCGGGGGCGCAGCCGGTTCGGGGCGGCGGCGGGGGACGGGCTGGGCGTGGTCATGCGGGGACCTCCAGAGGGTCGAGCTTGTTCGCTTTCCGGATCTCGTCGACGATACGGCCGATGATCTCCGTGATGCCGAAGTCCTTCGGGGTGAAGACGGCGGCCACACCGGCCTCGATCAGGGCGCGCGCGTCGGCCTGGGGGATGATGCCGCCGGCGATCACCGGGATGTCCGGGGCGCCGGCCTCGCGCAGGCGGTGCAGCACGTCCGGTACCAGCTCGGCGTGCGAGCCGGACAGGATGGACAGGCCGACGCAGTGCACGTCCTCGGCCAGTGCCGCGTCGGTGATCTGCTCGGGCGTCAGCCTGATGCCCTGGTAGACCACCTCGAAGCCCGCGTCCCGGGCGCGCACGGCGATCTGCTCGGCGCCGTTGGAGTGCCCGTCCAGGCCCGGCTTGCCGACCAGCAGCCGGAGCCGGCCGACACCCAGGTCCGCCGCGGTGCGGTCGACCTTCTCGCGTACGACGGCGAGAGGGGTGCCCGGCTCGGCGGTCACCGCCACCGGCGCGGACGAGACGCCCGTCGGAGCGCGGAACTCCCCGAAGACGTCGCGGAGGGCCCAGGCCCACTCCCCGGTGGTGACGCCCGCACGGGCGCACTCGACGGTCGCCTCCATCATGTTGCCGGTGCCCGCCGCGGTCTTCTTCAGGGCCGCCAGCGCCTCCGTGGCACGTGGCTCGTCGCGGTTGTCGCGCCACTCGTGCAGGGCCTCGACGACCCGCGCCTCGTTCGCCGGGTCGACCGTCATGATGGCGGCGTCCAGATCCGCCGTCAGAGGGTTCGGCTCGGTCGTCTCGTAGACGTTGACGCCGACGATCTTCTCGTCACCGGACTCGATGCGGGCACGCCGTGCCGCGTGCGAGGAGACCAGCTCCGACTTGAGGTAGCCGGACTCGACGGCCGCCATCGCGCCGCCCATCTGCTCGATCCGGTCCATCTCGGCCAGCGACTCCGTGACCAGCTCGTCGACCTTGGCCTCGACGACGTGCGATCCGGCGAAGATGTCCTCGTACTCCAGCAGGTCGCTCTCGTGGGCCAGGACCTGCTGGATGCGCAGCGACCACTGCTGGTCCCAGGGGCGCGGCAGCCCCAGGGCCTCGTTCCAGGCCGGCAGCTGCACGGCGCGGGCGCGGGCGTCCTTGGAGAGGGTCACGGCCAGCATCTCCAGCACGATCCGCTGGACGTTGTTCTCCGGCTGAGCCTCCGTGAGTCCCAGGGAGTTGACCTGCACGCCGTAGCGGAACCGGCGCTGCTTGGGGTCCGCGATGCCGTACCGCTCGCGCGTGACCCGGTCCCAGATGCGGCCGAAGGCGCGCATCTTGCACATCTCCTCGATGAAGCGGACGCCCGCGTTCACGAAGAAGGAGATCCGGGCCACGACATCGCCGAACCGTTCCTGCGGCACCTGTCCTGAGTCACGCACCGCGTCGAGGACCGCGATCGCCGTGGACATCGCGTAGGCGATCTCCTGGACCGGCGTGGCCCCCGCCTCCTGCAGGTGGTAGCTGCAGATGTTGATCGGGTTCCACTTCGGGATGCGGTTGACCGTGTAGGTGATCATGTCGGTGGTCAGCCGCAGTGAGGGCCCGGGCGGGAAGACGTGCGTCCCCCGCGACAGGTACTCCTTGACGATGTCGTTCTGCGTCGTGCCCTGGAGCCGGCCGGGATCCGCGCCCTGCTCCTCGGCGACCACCTGGTACAGCGCCAGCAGCCACATCGCGGTGGCGTTGATCGTCATCGACGTGTTCATCTGCTCCAGGGGGATGTCCTGGAACAGCCGGCGCATGTCACCGAGGTGCGAGACGGGCACGCCGACCCGGCCCACCTCGCCGCGGGCGAGCACGTGGTCGGGGTCGTAGCCGGTCTGCGTGGGCAGATCGAAGGCGACCGACAGACCCGTCTGGCCCTTGGCGAGGTTGCGCCGGTACAGCTCGTTGGACGCCTCGGCCGTCGAGTGGCCGGCGTACGTCCGCATGAGCCAGGGACGGTCCTTCTGACGTTCGGTCATGGTGGACCTCAGACGTTGCGGAAGCGGTTGATGGCGTCCACGTGCTGCTCGCGGAGCTCGGTGTCGCGCACGCCCAGGCCTTCGCGGGGTGCCAGGGCGAGGATGCCGACCTTGCCCTGGTGGAGGTTGCGGTGGACGTCGTACGCGGCCTGGCCCGTGTCCTCCAGGGAGTAGACCTTGGAGAGCGTCGGGTGGATCTTCCCCTTGGCGATCAGGCGGTTGGCCTCCCACGCCTCGCGGTAGTTGGCGAAGTGGGAACCGATGATGCGCTTGAGCGACATCCACAGGTAGCGGTTGTCGTACTCGTGCATGTAGCCCGAGGTGGAGGCGCAGGTGGTGATCGTGCCGCCCTTGCGGGTGACGTAGACCGAGGCGCCGAAGGTCTCGCGGCCCGGGTGCTCGAAGACGATGTCGATGTCCTCGCCGCCGGTGAACTCGCGGATCCGCTTGCCGAAGCGCTTCCACTCCCTGGGGTCCTGGGTGCGCTCGTCCTTCCAGAACTTGTAGCCCTCGGCGTTGCGGTCGATGACCGCCTCAGCGCCCATCGACCGGCAGATCTCGGCCTTCTCCGGGCTGGAGACCACGCAGATCGGGTTGGCGCCGCCGGCCAGCGCGAACTGCGTGGCGTACGAGCCGAGTCCACCGCTCGCGCCCCAGATCAGCACGTTGTCGCCCTGCTTCATCCCGGCGCCGTTGCGCGAGACGAGCTGGCGGTACGCCGTCGAGTTGACCAGTCCGGGGGAGGCGGCCTCCTCCCAGCTGAGGTGCTTCGGCTTGGGCATCAGCTGGTTGGACTTGACGAGCGCGATCTCGGCGAGACCACCGAAGTTGGTCTCGAAACCCCAGATGCGCTGCTCCGGGTCGAGCATCGTGTCGTTGTGGCCGTCGGAGGACTCCAGCTCGACCGAGAGGCAGTGCGCGACGACCTCGTCGCCGGGGTTCCAGGCGTTGACGCCGGGGCCGGTGCGCAGGACGACGCCCGCCAGGTCGGAGCCGATCACGTGGTACGGCAGGTCGTGGCGCTTGGTGAGCTCGCTGAGCCGGCCGTAGCGCTCCAGGAAGCCGAAGGTCGACACCGGCTCGAAGATGGAGGTCCAGACGGAGTTGTAGTTCACCGAACTGGCCATGACGGCGACGAGCGCCTCGCCGGGGCCGAGTTCGGGCACGGGGACCTCGTCCACGTGCAGGGACTTGCGGGGGTCCTTGTCGCGGGTGGCGAGGCCGGCGAACATCTCGGCCTCGTCCTTGTGCACGGTCACCGCACGGTACGACTCGGGGATGGTCAGCGCGGCGAAGTCCGCGGCCGTGCTGTCCTGCGATTGGATCGCGTCCAGGATTTCCTTCACGGTGATGCCTCCGGCAGATCGGGTCTCCGGCGTCGAGGGAACGCCGGAAGGACCCCTGTGGTCAGGGGAGTGGTGCGGTGTGGAGGTGTGCCGTCGGTTCGGCGGGTGGTGCTGCGTGCCTGCTCGGTGGAGCAGAAGGGTTGCCTGTGACGCAGGCGCCCGGGCGCGTGGACACGTGGTCCGCGGGGACAGCCGGCGTACGAGAGATCTCTGCACGCCGGCCGCCCGGACACCTTCAACTTATGGCACTGCGTGACAGGTGGCAAGGCACCCAGTGCCAACAATTTCTCTCAGTTGTCATCTCGTGGGCACGCATGAGCAACATCATGGGCGGTATGCCCCGTTGCTCCATCTTTTGCGGGTGCCACGGCGCGGTTCGATACACGTACGGCGTCGTCGCGCCCCGGTCGCCGGAGCCCGGCCCGCGTGGGGACCGGGGCCGGTGTCCCGCTCCTGTCCGCCCCGAGGGAAGGGGCCCTTGTCCCCGAGGGAATGGCGCCCCGTCGTCCCCGAGGCGGCCCCGCGGGGACGATGGGGCGCCGCCCGGACGGGTGAGGCCGCCGTGCGGGCCGTCATGCGGCGTCCGGACTCGTGCATCCGCCTTTGACCACGTGGTTTCCAGGTCGCACGGCGTCAACCGCCGTCCGGTGGGCAGATGGAAGTGATCTTGACGGAACGCGAACGGCAGGGGTGGGTGCACGGTGGGCATACGACGGCGCGGAGGGCCGCGCGACGGGCGGGGAACCGGGTTCGACATCCGCAGGACGGCCTTCGGATTCGCCCTCGCGGCCATCCTCCTCTGCGGGGGCGGACTGGCGCTGCGCACCGCTCTGCGGAGCGCCGAGCGGCATCCGGCGCCGGCCGTGGTCATGGCCGCACTGCTGGTGGCGGGGGCCGTCCCCCTCCTGCGCAGGCGCCAGGACCGCAGACGGGCGGCCAGGGCCGCGAACGCGGTGGTCGAGACCGCGTACGAGGTCGTGGACGCCGCGCTCGAGGAGCACGAGGCGGCCGGCGTACAGGTCACCGAACCGCTGTGGCGCCCGCTGCCGGCCGACTGCACGACCATGGACCCCTACGCGTTCGAGGAGGCCGTGGCCGCGCTCTGCCGGCGGGACGGCTGCCCCGACGCCGAGGTCGTCGGCGGCGCGGGCGATCTGGGCGCGGACGTGATCGCCACGACGCCGGACGGCAGGCGTCTGGTGGTCCAGTGCAAGAGGTACACGGCGGACAACAAGGTCGGCTCCCAGGACCTCCAGCGCTTCGGAGGCACCTGCTACGCCGTGCACGGCGCGGACGTGGCCGTCGTCGTCACCACGAGCGACTTCACCGCGCCCGCTCTGGAGTACGCGGGACGGTGCGGGATCCTCTGCGTGGGACTCGACGAGCTCACCGCGTGGGGCGAGGGCGCCGCGCCGCCGCCCTGGCACGAGACCGTGCCCGTGTCCGGGCCGGCGGGGGACGACCCGCAGGCGTCCGTCAGTGTTCCTTGAGAGCCTGCTGGATCGTGCGCATGACCTCGTTGAGCGGCGCGTCCGTACGCGCCACGGCGACCAGGACCTCGCCCTCCTTCGACACCGAGGCGGCGGGGGACCTGCCGGAGTCGCCGCCCATCGTCCGCCCCGCACCGATGCCCGTGCCGAAGGTCTCCCGCACGATCGCGAAGGCGTGGTCGAGCTGGCTCTCCACGTCACCCTGGCCGTCCGCGCGCAGCCAGCGGCGCAGCACGTGGTTGTGCGCGGTGACCACGGCGGACGCGGCGACCTCGGCGAGCAGCGGGTCGTCGTTCTCCACATGGTGGTCGCGCTCGTCGAAGTGGCCCAGCAGATAGCGCGTGAACAGTCGCTCGTAGCGGGCCACCGAGGCGATCTCGGCCTCCCGGAGCGTGGGCACCTCACGGGTCAGCTTGTACCGAGCCACGGAGACCGCCGGCTTCGCCGCGTACATCTTCATGACCTCCTTGATGCCGCGGCACACCGTGTCGAGCGGGTGCTCGTGTGCGGGAGCGGCGTTCAGGACGGCCTCGGCCCTGACGAGGGTGTCGTCGTGGTCCGGGAAGATCGCCTCCTCCTTCGAGCGGAAGTGGCGGAAGAACGTGCGCCGGGCGACCCCGGCGGCCCCGGCGATCTCGTCGACCGTCGTCGCCTCGTACCCCTTGGTGGCGAAGAGTTCCATCGCCGCGGCGGCCAGCTCGCGGCGCATCTTGAGCCGTTGGGCGGCGGCCCGGGTGCTCGCGGCACTCTCCGGGGCGTCCGTCGCGGCGGAGGAACGAGGGGACTTGGCGGGTTGGGACATGAGGTGAACGTAACCCATCGGTGCAGGAGAGTGCGCCTGTGGGGGCGGGTCGCCCGAGGGCCGCAGCAACCCGCCCCACCCTGCACCGGGGTCAGCGGCGGGCATACTCGCGGAAGCCGCGCCCCGTCTTGCGGCCGAGGCAGCCGGCGGCCACCAGGTGCTCGAGCAGCGGTGCCGGAGCGAGTCCCGGATCGCGGAACTCGCTGTGCAGAACCTTCTCGATGGCGAGCGAGACGTCCAGGCCCACCACGTCCAGGAGCTCGAACGGCCCCATCGGATACCCGCCGCCCAGCTTCATCGCCGCGTCGATGTCGTCCAGCGTCGCGTAGTGCTCCTCGACCATCTTGATCGCGTTGTTGAGGTAGGGGAACAGCAGGGCGTTGACGATGAAGCCCGCCCGGTCACCGCAGTCCACCGGGTGCTTGCGCACCTTGACGCAGACCTCGCGGACCGTGGCGTGGACGTCGTCGGCGGTCAGGACCGTACGGACCACCTCGACGAGCTTCATCGCGGGAGCGGGGTTGAAGAAGTGCATCCCGACGACGTCCTCGGGGCGGGCGGTCGCTCTCGCGATCGCCACCACCGGCAGTGAGGAGGTGGTGGTGGCGAGCACCGCTCCGGGCCTGCACACTTTGTCGAGGGTCGCGAAGAGCTCCCGCTTGACGTCCAGATCCTCGGCGACGGCCTCCACGGCGAGGTCCACCTCGGCGAACGAGTCCAGCGTGCCCGCCGCGGTGATCAGGGCGAGCGCCCCGTCCCGGGCCTCGGCGGTCATTCTCCCCTTGGCGACCGAACGCTCCAGGGACTTCGCGATGCGCTCCTTGGCCCTGTCCGCCTTCTCCTGGCTGCGCGCGGCCAGCACGACCGCGTAGCCGGACTTCGCGAACACCTCGGCGATGCCCGACGCCATCGTCCCCGACCCCGCGACGCCGACGGAGGAGACCGTGCGACCCGTGACCGTGCCCGTCCCGTCCACCGGCGTCAGGGCGTCCGGCACCACGGTCTGGCTGCCGGGCGCGTCGTAGGTGTAGAAGCCGCGGCCGGCCTTGCGTCCGGTGAGTCCCGCCTCGCTGAGCTGCCCGAGCACCGGGGCGGGGGCGTGCAGCCGGTCGTGGGAGGCCGCGTACATGGCCTCCAGGACCGTGCGGGCCGTGTCGACGCCGATCAGGTCCAGCAGCGCCAGCGGGCCCATCGGCAGCCCGCAGCCCAGCTTCATCGCGGCGTCGATGTCCTCACGCGAGGCGTAGTTCGCCTCGTACATCGCCGCGGCCTGGTTGAGGTAGCCGAACAGCAGGCCGTCCGCGACGAACCCCGGCCGGTCACCGACCGCGACCGGTTCCTTGCCCAGCTCGCGGGCGAGCCGGGTGACGCTCTCCACGGCGGGCGGAGCCGTCAGCACGGAGGAGACCACCTCGACCAGCTTCATCGCCGGTGCGGGATTGAAGAAGTGCAGACCGAGCACCCGCTCGGGGTGCTGCGACTCGGCGGCCAGCCTGGTCACCGACAGGGCGTTGGTGCCCGTCGCGAGGATGGTGGTGGGGGAGACCACCGCGTCGAGCTCCCGGAAGACCTGCTGCTTGATCTCGTAGTTCTCCGGCACGACCTCGATGACCAGCTCCGCGTCGGCCGCGGCCCGCAGATCGGAGAAGGTACGGAACCGCGCCAGGATGTCGTGCCGCTCCTGCTCCGTGATGCGCTCACGGAGCACGGCGCGCGCCGTGGAGGCTTCCAGGGCGGCGACTGCCTGCCGTGCGGCGGCTTCGTCGACGTCGATGCCGATGACCTCGCGGCCGGCTCGGGTCAGGACCTCGGCGATGCCGGTTCCCATCGTGCCGAGGCCGACCACGGCAATGGTGCTGAGCGGGGTGTCCATCACGGGACTCCAGGGTGAGTGACGACTGAGGCGGGGCACGGCGCGCGTGGGCGGAAGCCCGACCGGCGCTCGGTGCGAGGGAATTGCGTGTCGTGGTGCACGGTCCCCGGACGCGCACGGCGCACCGGGGGAGGGGTGACGGGCTCTGCCCCGAGCCTCGTCTCACGAACTGCCGAACCGACAAGCACTCCGGGTGGCTGCGTCACCAGGCCACTGGAGCCGGCGGGTGTGTGTCCCGCTCACCTGAGACTAACCGGCGAGTAACGAGCGCGCCAGCCCTGGCGGCCTGTGCGCCGGCACACAGTTCGCCGAACACGCAGCGTCCTCGTCGATAAACTCATCGTCATGGACGAGGAGTTCCGCTCACTGACCGACAGGCTGGGGCGCGAGGCGCGGGAGCCGGAGGCCCTTCGCAGGCTGATCGCCACCGAGGACCCCGAAGAGCTCGCGGGGGTGCTGGTCGAACGCGAACGCCCGCTCTGGGCCCGGGAGATCGCGGCGTTCCGGCTCGGTTGCCTGGGGGACCGCCGCTCCTTCGAAGCGCTTGTCCTCCTCCTCAACCATCGCGATCCCGAACGGTGCGTCTCGGCGGCGCACGCGCTCCGCCTGCTGAACGACCCCCGCACCCCCCGCGCGGCCGCCGCCCTCGCCACCAACACCATGCGCACGGCCTACGCCCTGCACCCGGTGCGGCTGCTCACCGCGCTGCGCGCACCGGAGTCCGTACCCGCGCTGGTCAGCACCCTGCACCGGCTCCTGGCCCCCGAGGAGCCGCACTGGCGCGTGGCCCTCGCGTGCGTGGAGGGACTCGGAGCCCTGGGAGACGGCAGGGCCCGCCCCGTACTGGAGGCGGCCCTGCCGCACCCGCGACTCGGCGCGGCGGCGGAGGAGGCGCTGGGGCGGCTGCCGGCGGGGTGAGGGCGGGAGGGGTGACGGCGGGCGCGGGTTGCCCGGGGGTGGCACCGGTCCGAGGAATGCCCCCACGGAGCCCGCCCCGACGGGATCACCGGCACCCAGCCGGCCATCGCCCACCTCCTCGCCGAGACCCCCGTCGACGAAGGATCGCCCGCCGCCTCGGCGTGAAGGCCCGTGCCTGCCGCGGCCACATCGCCGAACGTTCACCCTCGGCAGCGGCAGCCGCGCCCAACTCGGCTACCTCATCGCCCGCTCGGGCATCCTCGACGGCCGCACGGCCGACCCGGCGGACCGAAACCGGCCCTCCTCACCCGTGCAACCATCCGCCGATCTCCGCTGTCTTGATCCCCGTGAAGAAGACGCTCATCGCCTTTGCCGCCGCACTCGGCGCGCTCGCCGCCGTCACCGGCCCGGCCGCGGCCCCCCCCGCGGCCGCCTCCGACGCCCTGTGGCTCTGGTCCGACCCGTACGAGCTCACCCTCCCGGGCCCGTCCGAGGACGGCTCCCCCGCACCGTCGCAGTCGCTGACCGTGCAGATCAGCCACGACAACACGGCGACCACCGTGCCGGCCGGCACGCTCACCGTCGACGCCTCCGGAGTCGCCTCGTTCGCCGAGGTCACCTGGCCCGCGAACTGCCGCCCGGAGAACGAGACCACCGCCGTCTGCACCACCCCCGAACTCCCCGGCGGCGCCAACGCCCCCGCCGCGCGGATCGGCCTGACCACCAAGCCGGGCGCCACCGACGGCAACGACGGCTACATCCGCTACACCGCCCAGGCCGGCGGCATGAACGCCTACCCGGGCGAGACCTACGTCGCCGTCAACGACGGCCCCGCGCTCGGCCTCACCCAGGCCGAGTACCGCACCGGCATGGCCCCCGACCAGCCCTTCGACTCCTCCGTCGTCCTCGGCAACCAGGGCAACCGCACCGCCGACCGCACCCTGCTCACCGTCTTCACCTCCCGCGGCATCCGCCTCGGCATGTCCGTCCCCTCCAACTGCGAGTCCACGAACGCCGTCACCGGCCGTACGTTCCTCTGCGTCCTGGACGAGCGGACGACCCCGGGCTCGTACCACTCCCTCCCGCTGAAGTTCCGCACCAAGGACATAGCCCTTTTCGACCGCGTCGACTACTCGGCCCAGCCCTACTCGGAGCAGGCGCTCGCCGAGGCCCGCACCGGCCGCGCCTTCACGCCGGGTGCCGGCCCGGAGCTGAACCTCACCCCGGCCGCCGCCCCCTCCGACGAGCTCCAGCCGTACCGCAGCTTCACGGTGAAGACCGTCAACCAGGCCGACTACCGTCTGACCGCCTCCACCGTCTCCGGCGCGGCCGGCGACACCGTCCCCGCCACCGTCACCGTCCACAACGCGGGCCCCGCCTGGGTCGCCTCCCTCGGCGCGGGCGAACCCGCCGCGACCGTCGACATCGACATCCCCGCCGGCACATCGGTCGCCTCCGCACCCGACACCTGCTGGTCCCGGTCCGAGACGCGCTACCGCTGCAACACCCCCATCTACCTCACCGAATCCGGCAAGGCCGCCGCCCACACCTTCCCCTTCACCCTCCACATCGACGAGGTCGTCCCGGACGCCACCGCCCGAGCCGCCGTCTACAACGACGCCTACGAGCCCGCCGTCCGCACCTTCGACCCCGACCTGACGAACAACACGGCCACCCTGACCGTGAACCCGTCGACGAGCTGACGCACACCGCCTCCGGCTGCCCGGCCCGACCCCTGCTCCGGCCCTGTACGAGCCGGGCGGCCCTGAGCGGACGCACCTCGAGGGTGGCGATCCGCTCGTCGGCAGGGGCGGCCGGCGCGCCGCGCGGTTCGCCATGGCGCTCAGCCGCAATCGGCCCGTTTCCGGCCACTGCGGGCACCGGGACGTCACCCGTCGCGAGCGTCCACGAGCCAGGCGCGCCGGGTCCCCCTCCCGGTATCCGGGTGCGGCACGAGGGCCGGTGTGACCCTGACGGCCGGGTAGGAGGCACAGTGGAGGAGAACCACCCCACCTTTGAGGAGATCCTTTCCGGATGACTGTCACCACCGTCGCCGCATACGCCGCCCCCGCCCCCAAGGCCCCGCTGGAGCGCACGACCGTGCCGCGCCGCCCGGTCGGCGAGTACGACGTACTGATCGACATCAAGTACGCCGGGATCTGCCACTCGGACATCCACCAGGCACGCAACGGCTGGGGCGAGGGCATCTTCCCGATGGTGCCCGGCCACGAGATCGCGGGCGTCGTCGCCGAGGTCGGTCCGGGCGTGACGAAGTTCCAGGTCGGCGACCGCGTCGGCGTCGGCTGCATGGTCGACTCGTGCCGTACGTGCGAGAACTGCCTGGCCGGTCTGGAGCAGTACTGCTCCGAGGGCAACATCGGCACGTACAACGCCGTCGGCAAGGACGGCGAACCCACCTACGGCGGGTACTCCACCCACATCGTGGTCGACGAGAACTACACCCTGCGCATCCCCGAGGGCATCGCCCTCGACGAGGCGGCACCGCTGCTCTGCGCGGGCATCACCACGTACTCGCCGCTCGCCCACTGGAAGGCCGGCCCCGGCAAGAAGGTCGCGATCGTCGGCCTCGGCGGCCTCGGGCACATGGGTGTCAAGATCGCGCACGCACTCGGTGCCGAGGTGAGCGTGCTCAGCCAGACGCTGCGCAAGGAGGCCGACGGGCTGAAGCTGGGCGCCGACCACTACTACGCGACCAGCGACCCCAAGACGTTCGAGCAGCTCAAGGGCTCGTTCGACCTGATCATCTCCACCGTCTCGGCACCCCTGCCGCTGGACGCGTACCTCGCGCTGCTCAAGACCGACGGCGCCATGGTGAACGTCGGAGCGCCGGAGGAGCCGGTCTCGCTGAACCTGTTCTCCGTCATCGGAGGCCGCAAGACCCTCGCGGGTTCCGGGATCGGCGGGATCCGCGAGACGCAGGAGATGCTCGACTTCTGCGCGCGGCACGCGCTCGGCGCGGAGATCGAACTGATCCGGGCGGACCAGATCAACGAGGCGTACGAGCGGGTGCTCGCCAGCGACGTGCGCTACCGCTTCGTGATCGACACCGCCACCATCTGAGCCCTCGGGGCACCGAAGCCCCCGCCAGGTCCTCGTCGGCAGGTGCCGCGCCCCGGCACGCACGCCGGGGCGTACGGGGGAGTGTGCCGCGTGAAGCACGCGGCACACTCCCGGCGTACGCCCCCGGCGGGCCCGGCGCGGATCAGCCCCGGAAGCCCAGCAACCCGTGCAGGGTGCTGCCCTTCGTGTTCGCGCCCGCCTTCGTGGCCGTGGCCGCCTTCGGCTCCGGCAGAGCGTCGCAGACCGCGTCCGGGCCGCTGCCCGGGGCTGCCGGGAGGGTGCCGTCCGTCAGGTAGCGAACCAGGTGCCTGTCCAGGCAGGCGTTGCCGCTCAGCGTGATGCCGTGGTTGCCGCCGCCCTGCTCGACCACGAGTCCGGAGCCCTTGAGTGCGCGGCTCATGGTGACGCCGCCCTCGTACGGGGTGGCCGCGTCATCCGTGGCCTGGAGGACCAGGGCGGGGCCGATCTCGTCGTTGGTGACCCGCAGGGGCTCCAGCGGCTCCACGGGCCAGGTGGCACACGGGGCGTTGTACCAGGTGTTGTTCCATGACATGAAGGGCGCCTTGGCGTGTGCCCGCCAGGTGTCGCCGCGCCAGTCGCTCCAGTCCCGCGGCCAGCCGGCGTCGCGGCACTGCACCGCCGTGTAGACGGAGTACCCGTTGTCCCCGCTCCGGTCGACCTCGGCGAAGTCCTTGTACGCCGTCGCGAGCGCGTCCTCGTCCTTGTCGTTGACGTAGGCGGCGAACGCCTCCGCCAGGCGCGGCCAGTAGCCGTTGTAGTAGCCGCCGGGCATGAACGTGTCCTCGAGCTCGGAGGGGCCCACCCTTCCGGCCGCGGGGCGCTTCCTCACCGCGTCCCGCATGGCGTACCAGGCGGCCTCCACGGCCGCCGGGTCCTTGCCGAGGCGGTACGTCGCGTCGTTCTTCGCGACCCACGCGGCGAAGGCCTTGTGCCGGGCGTCGAACGCGTGGTCCTGCCCCAGGTTGTCCTCGTACCAGACCCCGTCCGGGTCGACGACCGAGTCCAGGACCAGGCGGCGGGTGTGCTCGGGGAACAGCTTGGCGTAGACCGCGCCGAGATAGGTGCCGTAGGAGTAGCCGAAGTAGTTGATCCGCTTCGCGCCCAGCGCCCGGCGGATGACGTCCAGGTCCTTCGCGGCGCTGACGGTGTCCATGTACGGCAGCAGGTCGCCGTGCTTCTCGCCGCACGCGGCGGCGAACGACGCGGCCCGGTTGCGGGACGTCCGCTCCGACGCGGCGGAGTCCGGCACCGAGTCCGGGCGCACCGGGGCGAAGTACTTCGGCAGGCAGTCCAGGGCGGGCCGGCTCTTCCCGACCCCACGGGGGTCGAACCCGATCACGTCGTACTGGGCGGCGAGCTTCTTCGGCAGCGAGGCGGCCACGAAGCCGGCCATGGAGAGCCCGCTGCCGCCCGGCCCGCCGGGGTTGACCAGCAGTGGGCCCTGAGACTTCTTCGCCGTGTGAGGGATGCGGGAGAGCGCGAGGGTGACCGGCCTGCCTGACGGGTTGTCATGGTCGAGCGGGGCGGTGACCGTCGAGCACTGCAGCCTGGGATACGCCTTCGTCCCGCAGGCGGTCCACTTGAGCGGGGCGGCCGCGGGCGCCGCCGCGGCGGCTGGGGTGAACGGCGCGGCGGTCACCAGACCCGCGACCGTGGCGCCGACCGCGACAAGAATTCCTGAACGTTTCGTCATGGGGCCTCCCGTGATGGGCAACGCGGCTGTGGGTGGCACAGCCCCGCCGCATGCTTCCCGTATCCGGGGCCGGGGGGACGCGTGAGGCCGAGAGTTGACCCGTTCGGGGCCGGGAGGCGGAGGCGGTCAGAGCAGACTCAGCTGGGTGGGGCCGCTCGCGGGAGCTCCTGGCGTCCGGGGCGCGGCGCGGTGTGCGCCGCCGCGGTCCGCCGGGCCGATGCCGAACTCGGCGGCGAACTCGTGGACACGGCGGGTGACGGCCCGCTGGTACCAGGTCGGCGCGTACGCCCCGTCCGCGTACATCCGGTCGTACCGCTCCACGAGATGCGGATGGTGGCGTCCGAGCCAGGCCATGAACCACTCGCGGGCACCTGGGCGCAGATGGAGTACGAGCGGGGTCACGGAGGTGGCCCCGGCGGCGGCGATGGCGCGGACCGTCTCGCGCAGCTGCTCGGGGCTGTCGCAGAGGAAGGGGATCACGGGCGCCATCAGCACCCCGCAGCCGATCCCGCTGTCCGCGAGGGCGCGCACGACGTCCAGCCGGCGCCCGGGCGACGGAGTGCCTGGTTCGACGGTGCGCCACAGCTCGGTGTCGGTGAACCCCACGGACACGGAGACGCCGACCTCGGTGACCTCGGCGGCCTGCCGGAGCAGATCGAGGTCCCGGAGGATCAGGGTGCCCTTGGTCAGCACGGAGAAGGGGTTCGCGTGGTCACGCAGGGCCCCGATGATGCCGGGCATCAACCGGTAGCGGCCTTCCGCCCGCTGGTAGCAGTCGACGTTGGTGCCCATGGCGATGTGCTGGCCGTGCCACCGGTCGGAGGAGAGGTGGCGGCCCAGCAGTTCGGCGGCGTTGACCTTCACGACGATCTGGGAGTCGAATCCGAGGCCGGTGTCCAGGTCCAGGTAGCCGTGGGTCCGGCGGGCGAAGCAGTAGACACACGCGTGCGTGCAGCCCCGATACGGATTCACCGTCCACTCGAACGGCATGCGGGACGCCCCGGGGACGCGGTTCACGATCGAACGGGCCCGGATCTCGTGAAAGGTGATCCCCCTGAACTCAGGGGTGTCGAAGGTGCGCGTCGTCACCGCGTCCGCGGCGAAGAGGGCACCGTCCGTGCTGTTCGTGGTGTTCTCTGCCAGATTGTCCCAGCGCATGGACGCCTCCTCGGTAGTACTGCGCAGAGAATAGAACACTTGTTCCCTTGATCGTGCGGGGCTCGGTCCGGGGGCCGATTTTGAGGGGCCGTGCCCGAGGTGGTTGGCTCGGCAGCACCCCGAACAACCGAGTGCTGGAGGAGCAGGCATGGCGCAGGTCGAGGCCACGACGGAGCGGATCATCGCGGCGGACGCAGATACGGTGTTCGACGCGCTCGCCGACTACAAGGAGGTCCGCGGCAAGGTGCTCACCGGGCACTTCAGTGAGTACGAGGTCCGCGAGGGCGGGGACGGTGAAGGCACTCTCGTCCACTGGAAGCTCCAGGCCACCAGCAAGCGTGTCCGCGACTGCCTGCTCGACGTCACGGAGCCTGGCGGCGCCTCCCATGCCGGAGGCTACGGGGGAGGGCAGCTGGTTGAGAAGGACCGCAACTCCACGATGGTCACCACCTGGACGGTCACCCCGGCGGGTGAGGGCAGGTCCAAGGCGGTCGTCACCACCGTCTGGAAGGGTGCGGGCGGCATCGGCGGCTTCTTCGAGAAGACCTTCGCCCCCAAGGGCCTCGGACGGATCTACGCCGAGCTGCTGCAGAACCTGGCGCGCGAGGTCGAGAAGTAGCCTCGCCCGTACCCCTGTTGGCGTCACGCCGGCCTCACCGGAACGGGTGGTTTTCCGGAGTGGCCGGTTGTGCGCCGTAGCGCCTCCCACCGGCGCATAAGCCGTTTGAGTGCGCCGTGCGTGCGCCCGGTCGCGTTTGCCCCCTCTTGCTCGCTGATGCGAGAAATGAGCGGCGCAGCTGCGACGAGGGGAGCGTCACGTGGTGGGTGGGATCACTCTGGTGAAGGACGAGGGCGGAACCGAGTACGGGCCGCCCGGGGAGGCGGACGTCTCCGGCGGGCCGGAGTACGGACCGCCCCCGCCGGCTCTGTCCGGGCCGGCCGCGCCGTCCCCCGACCTCGGCCCCCGCAGGGTGAGGCTCGTCTTCCTCGGGCTGATGCTCACCCTGCTGCTCGCGGCCCTCGACCAGATGATCGTCGCCACCGCGCTGCCGAAGATCGTCGGTGAACTCCACGGGCTGGACAAGATGTCCTGGGCCGTCACCGCGTATCTCCTGGCCTCGACGATCGGTCTTCCGATCTACGGCAAGCTCGGCGACCTCTTCGGCCGCAAGGGCGTCTTCCAGTTCGCGATCATCGTCTTCGTCATCGGGTCCGCGCTCGCCGGCTGGTCGCGCACCATGGACGAACTCATCGCCTTCCGGGCGGTCCAGGGCATCGGCGGCGGCGGACTCATGATCGGGGTCCAGGCGATCATCGCCGACATCGTCCCCTCCCGGGAGCGCGGGCGCTACATGGGCCTCATCGGGGCGGTCTTCGGGCTGGCCTCGGTAGCCGGCCCGCTCCTGGGCGGCTTCTTCACCGACCACGCCTCCTGGCGGTGGTGCTTCTACATCAACGTGCCCTTCGGCATCGTGACCCTCGCCGTCATCGCGGTCGTGCTGAAACTCCCCAAGCCGGCGGTCCGTCCCCGACTCGACGTGCTGGGCGCGCTGTTGCTCGCCGTCGCGTCCACCTGTCTCGTCCTGCTCACCAGCTGGGGCGGCACCGAGTACGCCTGGGGCTCCAGGACGATCGTGGGACTCACCGCGGGCGCCGTCGTGACCACCCTGCTGTTCCTCGCCGTCGAACGCCGGGCCGCCGAACCGGTCATCCCGCTCAGGCTGTTCCGCGACTCGGTCTTCAACGTCACCTCGCTCGTGGGCGCGGTGATCGGGGTCGCGCTCTTCGGCGCGGCCAGCTACCTGCCGAGCTATCTCCAGATGGTCGAGGGGGTGTCGGCGACCGAGTCGGGGCTGCTGATGCTGCCGATGATGGGCGGCATCGTCATCTCCTCCGTCGTCTCGGGCCAACTCGTCTCGCGCACCGGCCGGTACCGCGTCTACCCCCTCGTCGGCGCGGCCGTCTCGGCCGTCGGCATGTGGCTGCTCTCCCGGCTGGACACGGACACCTCCTCGCTGGAGTACGGCCTCTGGCAGGCCGTACTGGGCATCGGGATCGGCCTGGTGATGTCCATCCTGGTGCTGGCGGTGCAGAACTCCGTACGCCCCTCCGACCTCGGGACGGCCACGAGCGCCCACAACTACTTCCGCCAGATCGGCGGAAGCGTCGGAGCCGCGATCTTCGGCACCCTGTTCGCGGGCCGCCTGGCCGACGCGCTCGGGGTACGGCTGCCCACCGGGGCCGATCTGCCGGACGCCGAGTCGATCACCCCCCAGTTGGTCCACACCATGGAACCGGCGCTGCGCGACGCGTACATCCAGGCGTACGCCGACGCCATGCCCCGGATCTTCCTGTACCTCGTGCCGGTGCTCCTGCTCGGCCTCCTCCTCGCTTTCTTCCTCAAGGAGAAACCTCTGGTGTCCCACCCCACCTCCCACACGGACGCCGATCCGTCCGTCACCCAGTCCATTCCCGCCGCCCGTACCGACCCGGGGCCGGCGCAGTCCGTGCCGACGCACGGGATCCCGGTGTGCGGCTGCGTCCAGCACTCCGACGGCACCAAGGTGGGCAGGGCCGCCCTCACCCTCATCGACGGTCAGGGGCGTCAGGTCGGACGCGGTGCGAGCGGCGACGACGGGTGCTACGCGCTGAACGCCCCGGCAGCGGGCGCCTATGTGCTGATCGCCGCGGCCGGTGGCCATCAGCCGCAGGCCGTCAGCGTCACGGTGGGCGAGCGACCGGTCGAGCTCGACGTGGTCCTGGGCGGGGCCGGACGGCTTGCCGGGGCGGTCCTCACCCCCGACGGCGCGCCTGTCAGGGACGCTGCCGTCACCCTCACCGACGTGCGGGGCGAAGTCGTCGCGACCACCCGTACAGGGCGCGAAGGCGCCTATGTCATCACCGAGTTGATCGCGGGGGAGTACACCCTCGCGGCCAGCGCCCCGGCCTTCCGTCCCGCGGCGCTCCCGGTCAGCGTGCAGGCGGCCCGGGAGACCAGGCAGGACATCGAACTCGCGGGAGGAGCCGTGCTGCGCGGCGTCGTCCGCGCGCCTGGCGGGCGTGCCGTCGAGGACGCGAGGGTCACGCTCCTGGACGCCGCGGGCAACGTGGTGAACACCCTCACCACCGGTGCCGACGGGGCCTTCCGGTTCGTGGACCTGTCGACCGGCGAGTACACGGTCATCGCCGCCGGCTACCCGCCGGTGGCCACCGTGCTCCAGCTCCCCGGTGGCGGGCGGACGGAGCGTGACCTGCAACTGGGGCACGAGGACTGAGGGACAGGGCCGCAGGGGTGTGCGGTGCGTCCGCACACCCCCGGTGCCACGGCAGCAGGCGCGTGGCCTCCGCCGTGAGGCCCTGGCCGACCTCGCTCCGTTCCGGCCAGGGGGCTCCGGGGGTCGGGGCACCGCGCCGGCGCACTCCGGGGGTGCGGTGTCCGGGCGGGCGCCGGGGAGGGGGCGCCGCCGCGTCCGGGGCGCGGGGGCGTCGGCAGGCTGTCCCGCTCGGCGCGGGGGCATCAACAGGCTGTCCCGCTCGGCGCGGGGGCGCCCGTGGGCCGTCCCGCTCAGTGCGGGCCGGACTCCCGCACCAGTCTCATCAGCTCCCGCGCCCCGGGGCTCAGGGCTCCGGCGGGCGGGAGCACCACCACGCTCTCGTAGAACCGGCTCCGGGAACCGGCGAGTTCCACCGCGACCAGGCCGCCCGCCTCCGGCTTGCGCGAGAAGTGGTGGGGTACGACGGCGATCCCCAGGCCCTCGTGCACCAGTTCCAGCAGGCTGTGCACGTCGCTGACCTCCAGTGCCACCGTGCGGCGCACGCCCGCCGCGGCGAAGGCCTCGTCCGCCGCCCGGCGGGGACCCCAGTCCGGATGGAAGTCGATGAACGACTCGCCGCGCAGATCCTCCCACCCGGGCGCCGCGTCCGCCCCGGCGAACCGGTGGCCCGGAGCGCACAGGACGACCATGGGTTCCCGCGCCAGCGGGACGAGTCCGCCCCGCCACTCGGGCGGGCTGACGGTCGCCGCGAAGGCGAGGTCCAGCCGCCCGCCCGCGACCCCTTCCAGCAGGCGGGACGTGCCCTCCTGGCGGAGCCGGATCTCCATGTGGGGGTGTTCCCGGTGGAAGGCCGCGAGCAGCCGGGCCGTGCTGACCCCGGCCACACACTGCTCCACCCCCAGCGTCAGGGTGCCGCGGAGCAGCCCTCGTACGGCGTCCACGGCGTCCCGTGCCGCCCGGGCGCCCGCCAGGGTGCGCTCCGCCTCGACCAGCAGGGCCGCCCCGGCCTCCGTCAGCCGCACCGAACGCGTGGTACGGCTGAACAGGGGCGTCCTCAGCTCCTGCTCCAGAGCGCGCACCGAAGCCGACAGACCGGACTGTGACACGGCGAGCCGCTCGGCCGCCCGGGTGAAATGCTGCTCCTCGGCGACGGCGACGAAGTGCTCCAGCTGACGCAGTTCCATGATTGAGCAACCTATCCGATCAATCCCAGCGGAATCTCCTGTTGGACCGCTGGATCGTTCTCCGCCAGGCTTGGGCACACCGCTCCGGACCCGGAGCGCTACGCCCTGCCCTCGTGGAGTGCCCGCATGTACCTTCCGTCCGCCGACCGCTACGACGCCATGCCCTACCGGCGCACCGGACGCAGCGGCCTGCTGCTGCCCGCGCTGTCGCTCGGTCTCTGGCACAACTTCGGAGGCGACCGGACCCCGGAGAGCCAGGGCGAGATCCTCCGCCGGGCCTTCGACCTCGGCATCACCCACTTCGACCTCGCCAACAACTACGGCCCGCCCCCCGGCTCCGCCGAGACCGCCATGGGACGCGCGCTGAAGTCGGACTTCGCGGGCCTGCGCGACGAGATCGTCATCTCCACCAAGGCCGGCTACCACATGTGGGAGGGGCCGTACGGGGAGTGGGGCTCCCGCAAGTACATGCGGTCCTCGCTGGACCAGAGCCTGACGCGGCTCGGTCTCGACTACGTCGACATCTTCTACTCGCACCGCTTCGACCCCGACACCCCGCTCGAGGAGACGATGGGCGCGCTCGACACGGCGGTGCGCCAGGGCAAGGCGCTCTACGCGGGAATCTCCAACTACTCCGCCGAGCAGACCCGCGAGGCCGCCCGCATCCTCGAGGAGCTGGGCACCCCCCTCCTCATCCACCAGCCGCGCTACTCCATGCTCGACCGCTGGGTGGAGGACGGACTGCTGGACACCCTGGACGAGCTCGGCAGCGGATCCATCGCGTACTCACCGCTGGAGCAGGGCATCCTGTCGGACCGTTACCTGAACGGCATCCCGGAGGGTTCGCGCGCGGCGGGCAGCAGCCCGTTCCTCTCCGCCGAGGCCGTCACCCCCGACCTGGTGAGCCGGCTGGGCGCGCTGAACGACCTGGCGCGCGAACGCGGCCAGTCCCTGGCCCAGATGGCCCTCGCCTGGGTCCTGCGCGGCGGGAGGGTCACCTCCGCCGTCGTCGGCGCGAGCAGCGTCGTCCAGCTGGAGAACAGCGTCGAGGCCGTACGCGGACTGGAGTTCGGCGAGGACGAGCTCGCCCGGATCGCCGAGCTGGTGAAGGGCACCGCCCGTCCCTGACGAGGGGCACCGCCCCGGGTCCTCCGCCGTACGGCCACCGTGCGGCGGAGGCTTCACCGGACTGGACCAGTGACAGATCATCAGGGCTCTGGCCCGGTGCTGTCCCGGCGCGTACGGTGATGCGGCACGAAGATCCTCCGGCCGGCGACGGCCGGAGGAGCGACCGACCAGCGACAGGACCGCGCACCGTGAAGATCCTCGTCAGCGCCGACATGGAGGGCGCCACCGGAGTCACCTGGCCGGCCGACGTGCTGCCGGGCACCCCGCAGTGGGAGAGGTGCCGTTCCCTCTTCACTTCCGACGTCAACGCGGCGGCCCTCGGATTCCTCGACGCCGGAGCGGACGAGGTGCTCGTCAACGAGGCGCACTGGACCATGCGCAACCTGCTGCTGGAGCGGCTCGACGAGCGGGTCCAGATGCTCACCGGCAAGCACAAGTCGCTCTCCATGGTCGAGGGGATCCAGCACGGGGACGTCGACGGCGTCGCCTTCGTCGGCTATCACACGGGTGCCGGGACGGAGGGCGTGCTCGCCCACACCTACCTGGCCAACTCCAT
Organism: Streptomyces sp. NPDC059166; assembly: GCF_042755185.1. Lineage (NCBI taxonomy): Bacteria > Bacillati > Actinomycetota > Actinomycetes > Kitasatosporales > Streptomycetaceae > Streptomyces > Streptomyces sp. NPDC059166. The sequence continues at coordinate 24,989 of NZ_JBHZCI010000037.1, forward strand.
CACCGGCGTCTGGCTGAACGGCGTCCGAGCGAGCGAGGGGCTGCTCAACGCCCATGTCGCGGCGGAGTACGGGGTCCCGGTCGTCCTGGTCACCGGCGACGACCTGACCTGCGCGGACGCCGCCGGGTACGCCCCGGACGCCCGTACGGTCGCGGTCAAGGACTACGTCTCGCGGTACGCCGCCGTGTGCCGCACCCCCGCACGGACCGCCGCCGACATCAGGGCTGCCGCAGCCGAGGCGACCGCGCTGGCCGTCCGACGTCCGCCGGTGACCGGTGGTTCCTACCGGGTGGAGCTGGAGTTCGACGCGGAGCACCTGGCGGCCGCCGCGACGGTGGTCCCGGGTGTGGCGGTGTGCGGCGAACGGCGCGTCGGCTACACCAGCAAGACGATGTACGAAGGTATTCGCACGTTCAAGGCGGTGACGACGATCGTGTCGGCCGCCGTGGAGGAGCAGTATGGCTGAGGCGGACCACCCCACCGGACCCGTCGACGAGCAGGCTCTCGCCGAATCGGTCACCTACACCTCCGAGCTCATCAGGATCGACACGTCCAACCGCGGCGACGGAGACTGCCGGGAGCGTCCCGCCGCCGAGTACGTCGCCGAGCGGCTCGCCGAGGCAGGACTGGAGCCCCGGCTCCTCGAGCGGACGCCGGGCCGGACCAACGTGGTCGCGCGGATCGAGGGCACCGACCCGTCGGCCGACGCCCTGCTGGTCCACGGTCACCTCGACGTGGTGCCCGCCCAGGCGGCCGACTGGACCGTGCACCCCTTCTCCGGTGAGGTACGCGACGGCGTCGTCTGGGGGCGCGGCGCGATCGACATGAAGAACATGGACGCCATGGTCCTCGCCGTCGTCCGGGCCTGGGCGCGTGCGGGCGTCCGGCCCCGCCGCGACATCGTGGTGGCCTACACGGCCGACGAGGAGGCCAGCGCGCACGACGGCGCGGGATTCCTGGCCGACCGGCACAAGGACCTCTTCGCGGGGTGCACCGAGGGCATCAGCGAGTCGGGGGCCTTCACCTTCCACGCCGGACCGGGGATGTCGCTCTACCCCATCGCGGCGGGGGAGCGCGGAACGGGATGGCTCAAGCTGACCGCCGAGGGCAGGGCAGGCCACGGATCCAAGGTAAACCGGGCCAACGCGGTCAGCAGGCTCGCCGCGGCCGTCGCCCGGATCGGCGAGTACGAGTGGCCGGTCAGGCTCACCCCGACGGTCCGCGCGGCCCTCGTCGAGATCGCCGCACTCCACCACATCCGGGTGGACCCCGACGCACCCGGCTTCGACGTCGACGAGGTCCTCGCGAAGCTCGGGCCGGCGGCCGCCCTGATCGCGCCGACCGTGCGCAACAGCACCAACCCGACGATGCTGGAAGCGGGTTACAAGGTCAATGTCATCCCCGGACATGCCACCGCCCGCATCGACGGACGGATGGTCCCCGGGGGCGAGGACGAATTCCACGAGACGCTCGACAGGCTGACCGGCCCCGGGGTCGACTGGGAGTTCGACCACCGGGAGATCCCGCTCCAGGCCCCCGTCGACTCGCCGACGTTCGCGAAGATGCGCACGGCCGTCGAGCTCTTCGACCCCGGCGCCCACGCCGTCCCCTACAGCATGTCCGGCGGCACCGACGCCAAGCAGTTCTCGCGCCTCGGGATCACCGGCTACGGCTTCTCCCCGCTGAAGCTGCCCGTCGGCTTCGACTACCAGGCACTCTTCCACGGCGTGGACGAACGGGTCCCCGTCGAGGCCCTGCACTTCGGTGTGAGGGTCCTGGACCACTTCCTGCGTCAGGCCTGACCCCGGACGCGTACGAACCGGCCGAACCGAACGCGGCGACGTGCTCCCACCGAGCTCCGCGCCCGACCGAAGAGGGGGAAACCCGACCATGGTGTCCACAGCGGCGTACGGCACGTGGCCGTCACCGATCGACGCGGCGCTCACCGCGTCCCACGACGGACGGCCCGAGTTCGTCGGAACGGTCGGCGACGAGGTGTGGTGGACGGAACCGCGCCCCGCGGAGGGCGGCCGCCGCGCCCTCGTACGCCGCACCGCCGACGGCACCATCCGGTCGGTGCTCCCCGAACCGTGGAACCCGCGCAGCCGGGTCATCGAGTACGGCGGGCTGCCCTGGGCGGGCGCGGCACGTGAGGACGGCGGCCCCCTCGTCGTCTTCGTCCACTTCCCCGACCAGCGGCTGTACGCCTACGCGCCGGACGGGCCCGACGAGCCGTGGCCGCTCACCCCGGTCTCCGCACTCGGCGGCGGACTGCGCTGGGTGGAGCCGCAGTTGCACCTCGACCGCGACGAGGTCTGGTGTGTGATGGAGGAGTTCACCGGTCCGTCGCCCACCGATGTCCGGCGGGTGATCGCCGCCGTACCGCTGGACGGGTCGGCGGCACGCGACCGCGGCTCCGTCCGCGAACTCAGCGACGACAGCCACAGGTTCGTCACCGGACCCAGGCTCTCCCCGGACGGCCGCCGGGCCGCCTGGATCGCGTGGGACCACCCGCGCATGCCGTGGGACGGTACCGTCGCGATGGTCGCCGACGTCCACGGGAGCGGCTTCGGGAACGCCCGCCCCCTGGCCGGTGGCGTGGACGAGTCGGTCGTGCAGGTCGAATGGGACCGAGACGGGACGCTGCTCTTCGTGTCCGACGCCGAAGGCTGGTGGGAGCTCCAGCGGATCAGCCCCGACGCGGCGGACGGCGGTGCCTCGCGCCACCGGCTCTGCGGCGGCCGGGACGAGGAGTTCGGCGGGCCGCTCTGGAGGATCGGCCTGCGATGGTTCCACCTCCTCGACAACGGCCTGATCGCGGTCGTCCACGGCCGTGGAACCACCTCCCTCGGAGTGCTCGACCCGGAGACCGGCGACCTCGTCGACGCCGTCGGCCCGTGGACCGCGTGGGCCGAGACGATCGCCGTCCAGGACACCAGGGTCGTCGGAATCGCCGCGAGCCCGCACACGTCGTACGAGGTCGTGGAGCTCGACACCGCCACCGGACACACCCGCGCCATCGGCGCGCCCCACCAGGACGCCGTCGACCCCGCCCTCTGCCCCGATCCGGTGATCCGCACCTTCGCCGGACCGGGGGGCCGGGAGATCCACGCCCATGTGTACCCGCCCCGGAACCCGGGCTTCACCGGACCCGAGGGCGAACTGCCGCCCTACGTCATCTGGGCGCACGGCGGGCCCACCGGCAGGTCGGCGCTCGTGCTCGACCTGGAGGTCGCGTACTTCACCTCCCGCGGGATCGGGGTCGCCGAGGTGAACTACGGCGGGTCCACCGGTTACGGCCGTGCCTACCGCGAACGCCTCCGGGAGCAGTGGGGCGTCGTCGACGTCGAGGACTGCGCCGCCGTCGCCGTCGGACTCGCGGAGGAGGGATCGGCGGACGCGGCGCGGCTGGCGATCCGTGGTGGAAGCGCCGGGGGCTGGACCGCCGCCGCCTCCCTGGTGCAGACCGACGTCTACGCCTGCGGATCCATCAGCTACCCGATCCTCGATCTCGCCGGCTGGGCGACCGGTGAGACGCACGACTTCGAGTCGCAGTACCTGGAGTCCCTCGTGGGCCCGTACGCCGAGGTGCCCGAGCGCTACCACGAACGCTCGCCCGTGCACCACACGGACCGCCTCACCGCGCCGTTCGTCCTGCTCCAGGGGCTGGACGACCCGATCTGCCCGCCGGTCCAGTGCGAGCGCTTCCTGGCCGCGGTCGAAGGACGGGGCATCCCGCACGCCTACCTCGCCTTCGAGGGAGAGGGGCACGGATTCCGCCGTGCGGACACCGTCCGGCGCGCCCTGGAGGCGGAACTCTCCCTGTACGCCCAGACGTTCGGCCTCGACCGTACCGACGTCCCCCGGCTGGAGCTGCGGAAGTGACCCTGGAGCCCCTGACCCGCCCCGCCCGGCTCCGGCCCGGCGCCCGGGTCGCCGTCGTCGCGCCGAGCGGGCCCGTACCGGCCGACCGCCTGGAGCGCGGTCTCGACCTCCTGCGCGGCTGGGACCTCGACCCCGTCGTGGCGCCGCATGCCCGCGACACCCACCCGCGACTGGGGCACCTCGCCGGGACGGACGAGCACCGCGCCGCGGATCTCCAGGAGGCGTGGTGCGACCCGTCCGTGGACGCCGTGCTGTGCGCCCGGGGCGGGTACGGCGCCCACCGGATGGTCGACCTGCTCGACTGGGCCGCCATCCGGGCCGCCGGGCCGAAGGTGTTCGTCGGCTACAGCGACATCACCGTGCTGCACGAGGCGTTCGCGCTGCGGGCCGGCTTCTCGACCCTGCACGGCCCCATGATCGGTACCGAGGTCTTCCTCAAGGACTCGCCCACCCAGCAGGCGCTCCGCACCACCCTGTTCGAGCCGGAGGCGGTGCGCACCATCGGCCTCGGCACGGCGGTGGCCCTCGTGCCGGGCACCGCCCGGGGCGTCACCTACGGCGGTTGCGTCAGCCTGCTCGCGGCGGACGCGGGGACGCCCGGGGCGCGGACGTCCGCCGAGGGAGGGCTCCTGGTCATCGAGGACACGGGGGAGGAGCCGTACCGGCTCGACGGCATCCTCACCCGGCTGCTCCGGATCGGAGCTCTGGAAGGCGTGGCGGCGGTGGTGTGCGGCTCCTGGGAGGGGTGCGGGCCCTACGAGGGGGTGCGGGCGGTGCTCGCCGACCGGCTCGGCGGCCTCGGGATCCCGGTCGTGGAGGAGCTGGGCTTCGGGCACGGCCCCACGGCGCTGACCGTACCGCTCGGCGTGCCGGCGGTGCTTGACGCGCCCGCGGACGGCCGCCGGTGCACCCTCACGTTCGAGGTGCCCGCGCTGGTGTGAGGACCGGGGGGCGGGCCGTCGTCCTCGCGAGCGGCCGGCGTCCGCTGCGGCGGGACACCATCCGGAAACTCGGCTCCCGTGCGTTGACAGCGGTATGAGCTGTGTCACAGCATGGGCCGGGCCCGGTACTTACCGGTCGGTAGGGTGTCCTCGCTGTGGAGGTCCATGTGTCGCGTGCTGTGCCCAGATTCCGCCGTCCGCTCACCTTGATCGCCGGGGCGGCCCTGGTCGTCCCACTCGCCCTGACGGCCACTCAGCCCGCCGTGGCGGCCGACGGGTACACGGTCACCCCGCTGGAGTTCACCGTCCGAGCCGGAGACCGGTCCTGCACCGTCGACGCCGACCTCTACCGGCCGGACGGCGTCGACGCACAGCACCCCGCCCCGGCGGTCCTCGCGACGAACGGCTTCGGCGGCAGCAAGGACGACGGCTCCACCGACGTCATCGGCGCGTCCTTCGCCCGGCGCGGCTACGTCTCCCTCGTCTACTCGGGTCTGGGCTTCGGCAGGTCCGGCTGCCTGATCACGCTGAACGACCCCGCGATCGACGGCGAGGCGGCCTCCGGGCTGGTCGACTTCCTCGCCGGAACCCGCGCCGCCGACGACGGCACCCGGGCCGACTACGTCAGCTCCGACGCGCCGGGCGACCCGGTGGTCGGCATGATCGGCGGTTCCTACGGCGGGGCCATCCAGATGGCCACGGCCTCCACCGACCACCGGGTGGACGCCCTCGTCCCGCTCATCACCTGGAACGACCTCGCGTACTCGCTCGCCCCCAACGCGACCGGTGCGGCCCGGGGCGTGACCTCCGGCACGCCCGGCGTCTTCAAATGGCAGTGGAGCAACGGCTTCTACCTGATGGGTGAGGGGCAGCCCCTGCTGGTGCCGAGTCTGGACCCCTCGCGCTTCGGCAGCCTCTCCTGCCTCCACTTCGCGGCTCAGGCCTGCGACACCGTCCGCCTCCTGAACTCCGGCCGCTACCCGGCCGCGGCCACCCAGGAGATGCTGACGTACGCGCGCGGTGTCTCGCCGGTCTCCTACCTGTCCGGGGTCACGGCCCCCACCCTGCTGGTCCAGGGCCAGGCGGACAGCCTCTTCAACCTCAACGAGGCCACCGCCACCTACCGGACGCTCGAGGCCCAGGGCACCGAGACGAAGATGATCTGGCAGGCCTGGGGCCACAGCGGCGGCTCCGTGCCCGGTGAACTCGACCTCGGCCAGGGCAATCTGGAGACCAGCTACGTCGGGCAGCGCATCCTCTCCTGGTTCGACCGCTACCTCCGGCACGACGAAAGCGCGGGCACCGGACCCGAGTTCGCCTACTACCGCGACTGGGAGAGCGGATACGGTACGGCGGCAGCCGTACCGGCCCTGTCCCGCACCGTGTACCTCTCCGGCGACGGCTCCCTCGTGGACAGCCGCTCGAAGGTCACCCGGGGCAGTCGCGGGTACACCAACCTGCCGCTGCCGACCAGTCACTCCGAGAGCTCCCTCGCCGGACTCATCGGCCTGCCCGACCCGGCCCCGTACGACACCAAGGGCACCCACCTCGCCTGGACCGGTGCCCCGCTGGCCGCCCCCGTGGACGTCGTGGGAGCGCCGAAGGCCGGCCTGAAGGTCGTCTCACCGAAAACGGAACGGGTCCAGAACAGTGGGGACGCGGCGGACAGGCTCGTGCTGTTCGCGAAGCTGTACGACGTCGCACCCGACGGCACCCAGAAGCTGGTGAACCGGCTGGTCGCCCCGGTGCGTGTCCCCGACGTCACCCGCCCCTTCACCGTCGAGCTGCCCGGCATCGTGCACCGGTTCGAGGCCGGACACCGGATGCGCTTCGTGATCGCGGGGAGTGACACGGCGTACTTCGGCAACCGGGGGATCAAGCCCGTGACCGTGGTCAGCGCCCCGCAGGACACGGGAGTGCTGGAGCTGCCCGTCGTCGGCTGACCGTCACCCGTACGGCCCCGCTCCACCGCACCCCGGACCTCCCGTCGGGTCATCCTGAGGTCCGGGGTGCCGCTGTTCCGGCCCCGGCACCAGGAACCGGCGAAAGGGCGGGCCGTCATGAGTCCCAAGGATGTGTCCAGCGAGTCCAAGGGCGCCTTCGCTCCCGCCAGGATCGCCGTCATCGTGCTGGCCGCCCTGGCGATCGTCTTCATCTGCGTGAACACCGACGAGGTCACCATCCGCGTGATCATTCCCAAGGTGACCATGCCCCTCTGGGCCGCCCTGCTCGGTGTCTTCGTGGTGGGCGGGCTCTGCGGGGCCTACCTGTTCCGCAGCAGATCCTCCCGGTAGCGCGCTCCTCCCGTCGTCCACCCCCCACCGGCCGTGCCCCGCGACAGGGCCGGCCTGATCGGTGCCACCGGGGGTACGCGGGGGTCAGCGGGCACCACGACGGTCGGACGTCCGCGGTCGGCGGAGAGGATGAGGGCGTGCGGACTGTCGGAGTCGAGGAAGAACTCCTGCTCGTCGATGAGGAGAGCGGCGAACCAAGGGCCCTGTCCACGGCGGTGTTGGCCCTCGCCGAACGCCGGGCCGAGGGCGACTCGGTATTCGAGAGCGAACTGCACGACCAACAGCTGGAGTTCGCGACCGAGCCGCGCGACGCCATGGACGAGCTGGCCCAGGAGATCCGCCGCTCGCGGGCGGAGGCGGACCGGAGCGCGGCCGAGGCGGGCGCCGCGGTGGCGGCCCTGGCGACCTCGCCGCTGCCGGTCGGACCTGCCATAGGGCAGGGAGAGCGCTACCGGTGGCTGGCCGAGAAGTTCGGTCTGACGGCGCAGGAGCAGCTGACCTGCGGCTGCCACGTCCATGTGTCGGTGGAGTCGGACGAGGAGGGCGTGGCGGTGCTCGACCGGGTACGGGACTGGCTTCCCGTCCTGCTCGCCCTCAGCGCCAATTCCCCCTTCTGGCAGGGCCAGGACAGCGAGTACGACAGCTATCGCAGCATGGTCTGGGGGCGCTGGCCCTCGGCGGGACCCGTTGAGGTGTTCGGATCGGCGGACCGCTATCACGAGCAGGTCCGGGCGCTGATCGACACCGAGGTGCTGCGCGACGAGGGGATGATCTACTTCGACGCACGGCTCTCGCACCGCTATCCCACCGTGGAGATCAGAGTCGCCGACGTCTGTCTCGACCCCGCGGACACCGTTCTGCTGGCCACCCTGGCCCGCGGTCTGGTGGAGACGGCCGCACGAGCCTGGAAGGCGGGTGAGCCGCCGTCCGCGGTCCCGGTCGGCGTCCTGCGGATGTCCGCGTGGCAGGCCGCCCGCTCGGGCCTCGACGGCAGACTGCTGCATCCGCTGACCATGCGCCCCGAGCCCGCGGCCGACGTCGTACGAGCCCTGCTCGACCACGTCGGCGACGCGCTGGAGGACTGCGGTGACGTCCGAAGGGCGGAAGAGGGCATGCGGGCCGTCCTCACGAGGGGCACCGGGGCCCGTGCCCAGCGCGAGCTGCTCTCCCGCTCGGACGGTCTGCGCGACGTGGTGAGGGAGTGCGTCGCCAGGACGCGTGGCTGAGATCCGTCCGGCGGTGAGGGATGTCCACGGGGCCTCCGCGAACGGGCTGACACGCGGCGGCCGGTGAGGTGAGGATGGACGCATGCGTACCCGTGTCGTGCTCGACGCCCCGTCGAACCTGGGGCTGCGGCCTCCCGCCCCCGGAACGGTGCCGGGCTGCTACAAACTCGCCGGTGCGCTCCGTGAGCGGCGTATCGTCCAGCGTCTCGGGGCGCTGGAGGGCGGTGTCGTCGTACCGCCCCGCTACGACCGCGGGGACTGGCGCGAGGGAGACGGTGTCTTCCACGCGGACGCGATCGCCCGCTACACCCGCACGCTCGCCGACCGCATCGAGGGCCACGTCCGGGCGGGTGAACTCCTCGTGGTGCTCGGCGGGGACTGCTCGATCCAGCTCGGCGCGGCTCTCGCCCTGCGACGGATCGGCAGATTCGGACTCGCCGCGATCGACGGCTCGGCGGACTTCCGCCACCCGGGCAACAGCGAGCACGTCGGCGCGGCGGGCGGTGAGGAACTCGCCCTGTCCACCGGACGAGGACAGGCCGGCCTCTCCGATCTGGACGGCCTGGGCCCCTATCTCAAGGACGAGGACATCCGGTTGTTCGGAATGCGCGACGGTGACGAGGACCGCGCCGAGCTGACGGCCCTGAAGATCACTCACGCCACGGTCGGCGAGATCAGGGAGTGGGGCCCGGCCGAGATCTCCCGCGCGGTGGTGCGGACGCTGGAGGCGGACGTCCTCGACGGCTTCTGGGTGCACCTCGACGCGGACGTCCTCGACCCGGGTGTGATGCCCGCCGTCGACAGCCCGGACGACGGCGGGCTCCAGCCCCGTGAACTCGCTGCTCTCCTGGCCCCGTTGGTGCGGTCGCCCCGCTGCGTGGGGCTCAACGTCACGATCTACGATCCCGATCTGGATCCGGACGACACCGCGGGAGACCTCCTGGCCGACCTGGTCGTCGGCGCCTTCGCCGAAGAGGGGGCCTGACGGGCCCGGTCTCAGGCGGGCACGTTGCGGTCGACGTACTCGAAGACCGATCCGTCGGGGTGCAGGGCGATCAGATTGCGGCCGGCCGGTGTGGGCACCGGGCCGGCCACGATCCTCGCGCCCACCCTGGTCAGCGCGGTGTGCGCCTCGTCGACGTCCTTGACGGCGATCGTCGCGGAGACCTTGCGCAGGATCTCCAGCTCCGACTCCGGCCCGCTCATCAGGAGGAAGCACCCGATCGCGGCCACCGACACCCCGCCGCGCTCGAAGCGCAGTGCCGGAGTGCCGGTGAGGCCCTCGTAGAAGGCCACCGAGGCCTCCAGGTCGTCGACGCAGATGCGCAGCGTGGTTCCCAGGATCTCCATGCGTCCGAGGGTAGTTGCCTGCCCCGTGCGATGTGATCGGTTCGCCCGCCGGAACCGGATCAGACCCGGCAGAGCACCTCGCCGTGCGGGACCATGAACCACGCGTCGGGCTCGGCGCCCCAGGCACGCCAGGCGTCCGCGATCGCCTTCAGCTGTCCTTCGTCGGCGTGTCCGCCGTCCACGGCCAGTTTCGCGTAGACGGACGCGGTGGTGCGGTCCGCCCAGAGGCCGCTCCACCAGGCTCGGCTCTCGGGTGTGGCGAAGCACCAGTTGCCCGCCGTCGGGGTGATGTCGGTGAACCCGGCCTGCCGCGCCCACGACAGCAGCCGGCGGCCCGCATCGGGCTCACCGCCGTTGCCCCGGGCGACCCGGTCGTACAGCTGCTGCCACTCCCGCATCCCGGGTACCTCCGGGTACCAGGCCATCGCCGCGTAGTCGCTGTCGCGGGCCGCGACCACGCCGCCCGGGCGGCACACGCGCCGCATCTCCCGCAGGGCCTGGACCGGATCGCCCACGTGCTGGAGCACCTGGTGGGCGTGGACCACGTCGAAGGAATCATCCGGGAAGTCCAGGGAGTGGACGTCGGCGGTGGCGAACTCCACGTTCTCCAGGCCCCGTTCGGCTGCCGCCGAGGCCGCCTGCTCCAGGACCCCGGCACTGGAGTCGACAGCCGTCACACGGCCGGGCGCCACCAGGGCGGCGAGGTCCGCCGTGATGGTGCCCGGTCCGCATCCGACGTCCAGAACCGTCTGACCCGGGCGGAGTTCGCCGATCAGGTAGGCCGCTGAGTTGGCGGCGGTCCGCCACTGGTGGGACCGCAGGACCGACTCGTGGTGGCCGTGTGTGTAGACCGCTGTTTCCTTCGGCATGGCCGTACGTCCTCTCTCGGGCCTCAGTTGCAGGCGATGCCGTAACGGTACGCCGCAATGTCGCATCCTGAGATGGGCGTCTCACCATGTGATCGGTCAGATGGGCATGGGGCAGTAGACGGTCAGGGCTTCGGGCAGCTTGTCGATGATCAACTCCGTACCGGAGTGCGCCACTTCACCGTCATATGCGTAGGGCGTGCCCGGGGTGAGTCCGGCGATGCGTACCTTGCGGCGGCGGACCGCCGCATGGACGGGCGACCGTGTCAGCGGGCCGGCGACCGCCGCGGCGAGCAGCCGCAGTCCCGGGGTGCGCCCGCCGTGGACCACTCGTACGTCCAGCAGCCCGTCCGCCAGGTTGTGCCGGCGGCCCGGGGCGGGGCCGACCCTCCGGAACATGCCGTTGCCCACGAAGAGCAGCCACAGCGGCCGTCGCCTGCCCTGGAGTTCGGCCGTGAGCGGACGGCTGCCGCGCAGTGCCTCGAAGGCCGCCAGCACCCCCGCGGGCCAGCCGCCGATCCTCGGGGCCCAGTGCTCCCTGGTCCGTACGAGTTCCGGATAGACGCCCAGGCTGAAGGCGTTGATGAAGTAGCCGTGGGCGCCGCCCGGCCCGTTCGGGCCGGGACGGAAGCGGCCGACGTCCACCCGCACCGCGTCCCCCGAGGTGAGGGCCGCCGCGGTGTCCTGCACGGTCTCGATGCCGAGGTCGTACGCGAAGTGGTTGAGGGTGCCGCCCGGGAACACGGCGAGCGGGCGGGAGTGGGTCGCCGCCACGGCGGCCGCCAGGTTGACCGTGCCGTCACCCCCGCACACCCCCAGGGCCTTGCCCTCGCGAGCCGCCTTCTCCAGGCAGGCCGACAGGTCGTCGGGCGCGCACTCCACCGTCTCCGCGAGCGGCAGCACGTCCCGGATGAGGCCCGCCGTGGCGGTCGCGGAGCCCGACTCCCTGTTGACCACCACCACGAGACCCTCGCCCTGGGCCAGCGCCGGGGCCGAGGCGGGCGGCCTCCCGGGGGCGGGCAGCTGGCCGCGGGTCGGTACGACACCCCGCAGTGCGAACGCCGCACCCACACCGAGCGCCGCACCGGCCACCACGTCGCTCGGATAGTGGACCCCGGTGTAGACACGGGACGCGGCGACCGCGGCCGCCACGGGGGCCACCACCGCACCCCAGCCCTTCGACTCCAGGGCCACGCCCGTCGCGAAGGCCGCCGCCGACGCCGCGTGCCCGGAAGGGAAGGAGGTGGTGAACGGCTGGCGCTTCAACTGCCTCATGACCGGGACCAGATCCACTATCGGCCGCTCCCTGCGCACGGCTCCCTTGCCCACCGTGTTGATCGCGGCCGACGCGACGGCCAGGGAGGCGACCCCGCGCAGGGCCGCCCGGCGGGAACGCGCGCTGGAGCCCAGCGCCGCCATGCCCGCGGCGGCCCCGAACCAGAGCAGGCCGTGATTGGCGCTGCGGCTCAGCCGTGGCAGGACCGGCTCGGCGCCGGGCCAGTGTCTGTCGGCCACCCGCTGGAACACGGCGAGATCGCGTTGATGGAACCAGGCCCGCAGGCGGCCTGGGGACGGGAGACTGTTCGAAGTCGGCATGGCACAGCGAATACCCTGAGACCGGGCGGTGAACCAGGAGGCGCGCACGGCGGGCCCGAGCCGGGCACCGGCCGTCTCGTGGGGGAATGTGACGGTTCGCCCCCGCCCCGCCCGCTTCGTGTGGTCAAGGGCGTTGCCCGGACAAGTTTCATGCCGTTAGCCTGCGTTCGTGATTCCGGCCATTGGCCGGAGTGTCGAACGGATTGGCGGGCGATCATGGGGCGACTCGTCCCTGCGGTGACCAGGGCGCTGGATGTTCTCGAACTCTTCCTGCAGGGGGAGGGGACCCTCTCCGCCCCCGAGGTGACCCGCAGGCTCCAACTGCCCCGGACCACGGTCCACGAGCTGCTCACCACCCTCGCCGCGCGCTCCTACCTCGTCGCGGTGCCGGAACAGCCGGGCCGCTACCGGCTGGGCGTGCGCACGTACCAGCTGGGCAGCCGCTACGCCGAACAGCTCGACCTGGCGGCCGAGGGCCAGCAGGTGGCCCGCGAGGTCGCCGAGACCTGCGGCGAGACGGTCCACGTGGCGATCCTGGAGGACGCCGAGGTGATCTACATCGCCAAGGTGGACTCGACCCACGCGGTGCGCATGGTCTCCGCCGCGGGCCGCAAGCTCCCGGCCCACTGCACCTCCGTGGGCAAGCTCCTGCTGGCCGCGCTGCCGGACGCGGAGCTCGACGCCCGCCTCGAAGGCCGCGAACTCGTCGCCATGACCGAGAACAGCGTGACCGACGGCGAGGAGCTGAGGGCGGCGCTCGCGGTGGTCCGCAAACGGGGCATAGCGGTGGAGCACCGCGAATCGAATCCCGACGTCAGCTGTGTGGCCGCCCCCGTCCGGGACCGGTCCGGCCGCGTGGTCGCCGCCCTGTCCATCTCCGTCCCGATGATCCGCTGGAGCGAGGAGCGCGAGGCGGAACTCGCCCAGCTCGCGGCGGGCGGGGCAGACGCACTGTCCGGCCGCCTCGGCCACCACCGGAGCCAGCTGTGAGCGCCCGCGCGGAGGTGGCCGTGCGCGAGCAGGCCGTACTGGGCGAGGGCCCGACCTGGGACGCGGCGGAGCGCCGGCTGATCTGGGTCGACATCCTCGCCTCCCGTGTGCACACCTACGACCCCGCCACCGGCCGCCGCACGGTGATGGCCACCGGCCAGCACGTGGGCGCCGCGAAGCCGCGGGCCGGCGGTGGACTGGTGGTCGTCCTCCGGGACGGCACGGGGCTGTACGACGCCGGCGGCGCGTTCAAGTGGCTCGTCCACGACCCAGTTCCCGGGCGCCGGGGCAACGACGCCGCCGTGGCACCGGACGGCGCGCTCTGGGCGGGCACCATGCGCTACGACGAGGCGGAGGGCGGCGGCGGTCTCTCCCGTATCGCGCCGGACGGCACGGTGAGCGCCGTCCCGGGGCCGGTGACGGTCAGCAACGGCACCGGATGGAGCCCGGACGGCCGGCGGATGTACTACATCGACTCGCCCACGCGGCGTGTCGACGTCTTCGACGTGGAGGGTGAGCGCGTCGTGAACCGTCGTCCCCTCACCACCGTCGAACAGGGCGCCGGATGGCCCGACGGGCTGACGGTCGACGCCGACGGCTGCGTGTGGGTCGCCCTCTGGGACGGCGCGGCCGTCAGGCGGTACACCCCCGACGGTCGTCTGGACAGGATCGTCGAACTGCCGGTGCGCCGCCCCACGGCCTGCGCCTTCGGCGGAGCCGGGCTCCGGGACCTGTACGTCTCGACGGCTCGCACCGGCCTCGATTCGCCCCACCCACTGTCGGGATCCCTGCTCGTCCTGCCGGACGCCGGTCACGGCACCGCGGGCACGCCGTTCGCCGGGTGAGCGGGTGAGCGGGTGAGCGGGTGAGCGGGTGCGCGGGTGTGCGGGCGACCCGGTGAGCCGGTGAACCCCTCCGGCCGCGGCCCCGGTCGGCCACGTGGGACATGGGCCGGCATGCGTATTTCCGCCTCGTTCCCGAGCCGGTGCGCGGGCGGACCCGGGGGAACCTCCGTATAAAGGCCCTGAGGGCGACGCCGGCGGAGGGAGGCCCCGGGATGGACGGGAGCGAACGGACGCGGCACCGTCGTCCCGACGAAGGGCACGGTCCGGTCCGGTACGGGCCGCCCGCCCCCGACCCGGGTCTCCCCGTGCTCCCCGAGCTCGCCGGGGTGCTGGCTGCCTCGGCCGGGTGGACACGACCGGAACCACCCGGAGGAGGAACGATCCTGCGGGAGGCGGCCGGCGGCTACTGGGAACGCCGGGGCCTCCACGGGGACGCGGACCACATCGCCGCGGCACCGGGCGCCCAGCCCCTGCTCCTGGCGCTGATCGCCGCACACGGCGGCGATGTGCTCATGCCGAGGCCCTGCCCCGCCTCGTGGATGCCGCAGGCCCGGTTCCTCGGCCGGCCCGCCTACCACGTGCCGACGCCCGCCGAGTGCGGCGGCATCCCGGATCCGTACGCCCTGCTGGAGACGGTGCGCAGGGTCCGTGCCGAGGGCGGCAGGCCACGGCTGCTCCTGATCTCGGTGGCCGACGATCCGACGGCCACCCTCGCGCCGCCGGAACTGCTCCGGGAGACCTGTGAGGCCGCCGTCTCCGAGGGGCTGCACATCGTCAGCGACGAGACATGGCGCGACACCCTGCACCGGCCGCGCGAGACCGTGCTGCTCAGCCCCGCGGAGATGTGCCCCGACGACGTCACCGTCCTCGCCGACCTCGCGGGGGCGCTGACCCCCGCCGCCTGGCCGGTCGCCGTCGCGCGGTTCCCCGCGACCGACCGCGCGGCCGCACGCCGTGCCCGCGTCCTCGACTTCCTCACCGCCCTGGGGGCCCTGGTCGCGGAACCCGTCGCCAGAGCCGCGGCGCACGCGCTGGGAGAACCCCTGGCCGTCACGGAAAGGATCGGTCAGTCCGCCCGTCTCCAGGGCCAGGTGGCCCAGGCGCTGCACCGCGTGGTCCTCACCGCCGGCGCTCTGGCCAGGCCCCCGCAGGCGGGGCGCCACCTCTACGCCGATCTCGGCCCGCTGCGGTCGCGACTCGCCGCCCGGGGGGTCACGGACTCCATGGAACTGGAGGACCACCTGACACGGCGGCTCGGTTCCCCGGTCCCGGGCGGGCACCGCTTCGGAGACGAACTCGGTTCGCTGCGGGTGCGGCTGGGCACCGGACCCCTCCTCGGCTCAACCCCGGAGCAGCAGATGGAGTCCCTCACTGCGGTGGAGCCCCTGAAATTGCCCCATGTCGCCCGAGCACTGAGCATTTTCGCAGCAGCCCTCGACGAACTCCGATGACAGGAGCCTCTCGATGACGGAACAGACCGAGCGTCCGTTCGCCGGGGCCGGCCACGTGCCTCCGGGCCGCCCCGCCTCGACGCCGCGCCGGCCCGGTGAGATCCGGAGCTGGCCCCGTTCTTTCGCCGACCGGCTCACCGCACCCCTCCCAGGTGTCAGGGGCATGACGCGCCTGGCGCGGGAGCGTGCTCTCCGCCCCAACGCCGAAGGTCTACGGGGCATCCACAGGCTGCCGTACGCCCCCCAGCCCCTGCCCGCGGCCGGCACCGGCACCCTGGCCGTCACCTGGGCCGGGCACGCGAGCTGGGTCGTCCGCATCGGCGGACTCACCGTCCTCACCGACCCGGTGTGGTCGCGGCGCATCCTCGGCACCCCCGCGAGGATCACCCCCGTCGGGGTGCGCTGGGAGGATCTGCCGCACATCGACGCGGTCCTCATCAGCCACAACCACTACGACCACCTCGACGCGCCCACCCTGCGCAGACTGCCCCGCGACACGCCGCTCCTCGTCCCCGCCGGCCTGGGCCGGTGGTGCCGGCGGCGCCGTTTCACCCGCGTCACCGAGCTCGACTGGTGGGAATCGGTGGAGCTGGGCGATGTGCGCTTCGACTTCGTCCCCTCGCACCACTGGTCCAAGCGCACCCTCCTGGACACCTGCCGCTCCCTGTGGGGCGGCTGGGTGCTCGGCGACTCCCAGGGACGGCGGATCTACTTCGCCGGGGACACCGGGTACGGGCACTGGTTCGAGGAGATCGGCCGCCGCTACCCCGGCCTGGACCTGGCCATGCTCCCCATCGGCGCCTACGAGCCGCGCTGGTGGCTCTCCGACGTGCACACCGACCCCGAGGAGGCGGTGCAGGCATACGAGGACCTCGGTGCGCGGGCCATGGCCCCGATGCACTGGGCGACGTTCCTGCTCTCCGCCGAGCCCGTGCTCGAACCGCTGACCCGGCTCCGTACCGCCTGGCAGCGGGCAGGCCACCCACGCGGTGACCTCTGGGACCTGCCCGTCGGCGGCTCCCGGGTCCTGGCCGCCTGATGCCCGGTCCGGATCACCGGCCCCGGCCGTCAGGCCGCGGGCGGCGCCGGCCGGTCCCGGCCCGTCAGACGCGACCGCAACCGCCGCAACAACGCCGGAGTCCCGCTGATCAGCACCGTCAGCACGACCGCGGCGAGTACGCCCTCCCAGGGCTCGGCGAACAGCGAACCCCCCAGGATGCCGATCAGCTGGTAGGTCGCCGCCCAGGCCAGGCAGGCCGGCACGTCGCCGCGTGCGAACTGCCGCAGCGGCATCCCGCCCAGCAGGCACGCCAGCATCACCGGTATGCGCCCGGCGGGAACCAGCCTGGACAGCACGAGCACCATGGTGTCGTGCTCGTCCAGCTTCCTCTGCGCCTGCGCGAGGCGCTCCGGCGCGGCCCTGCGGGTGATCGCCTCCAGCCACTTCGATCCGTTCCGCGACCCGACCCCGCGCTTGCCCAGCCAGTACAGGCACAGGTCACCCAGGAACGCCGCGCCGGAGGCCACCGCGAACACCACCAGCAGGGCGAACGGTGAGCCCTGATGGAACGCCACCACGGCCGCGGTGCTCACCAGCGCGCCCGTCGGCACCACGGGAACCAGCGCTCCCACCGCCACCAGCAGGAACAGCGTCGGATAGCCGACGGCCTGCTGCGTCGACTCCGTCGGCAGTTGCCGCAGCACTTCCGCCATCACCTGCGGGCCTCCGGTCTCACACACTCACCGTGGCCCAGCCGGTGCACCGCGACGTCCGGCGCCACCCGTGCCGCCTGGCGCACGAACTCGTCCCCCGGGGAGTGGAACTCGTGCGGCCGGACCCCGTCGAGCCCGATCGGCCAGTACGTGCCGTAGTGCACCGGCACGGCCGACCGCGGGCCCAGGACGGTCAGCGCCCGCGCCGCCCGGGCCGCGTCCAGGTGGTGACGGCCCAGATTCGGCCCCCAGCCGCCGACCGGGAGCAGGGCGACGTCCACCGGCCCCACCGCCTCGGCCATGTCGTCGAACAGCCCGGTGTCCCCGGCGAAGTACGTGCGTGCCTCGCCCTCGACGACGTACCCGAGCGCGGGCACCCGGTGCGGGCCCACCGGCAGGCGGCGTCCGTCGTGCAGGGCCGGAACCGCGCGGACCGCGACCTCACCGACCTTCACCACGTCCCCTGCCGCGACCTCCTCGATCCGCAGCCCGCGCATCCGCCGCAGCGCCCGGAGACCGGGGACCGCGCGGACCGCGCCCCGGGGCGCGATCAGCAGGCTGCCGGGCGCCAGACGGGCCAGGGAGGGGAGATGCAGGTGGTCGGAGTGCAGATGGGAGATCAGCACCGCGTCGGCGACCGCCGCCCCGGGTGGCGGTACCTCGCCCCGGCGCCGGCGCAGATGCGCGAACCGCCGCGCGAACAGCGGATCGGTCAGCACCCGCACCCCGCTGTCCTCGATGGTGCAGGTGGCGTGACCCCACCAGGTGACCTCCACCGTCGCCCCTCCTCCTCCACGCCCCCGACATCCCCGTACGCGTACGAGGGTAGGCGCTCCGCGCCCCCACCACGCCGACGCGCCCCCGTGCGCCGGTGCCCCCGGGGTGACAGGCGGCTACGGAGCGCTACGGCCGGGGTAGGGTCGGGGGAGTATTCGCATACGGGGGGATCCGTCCATGAGCGATGTCGGAGCGGACGTGAGGGTGGCGGCCATCGCCAGCCTCACACCGCTGGAAGAGCTCGACGGTGACCCGTTCCTCGTCGACACCCGGAGCCAGCACGCCATGTGCGCCCGCTGGGCCGAGGACCGTGGCTATGTCATCACCCGGCAGCTCCGCGTCCACGGCCTGCGCCCCGACCACCGGGCCCTGTGGCCGGGAGCCGGCGGAGAGCAGGTCGACGTGTTCGTCGCACCCAACGACCGGGTCCTGGCCCGTGCGCTCGCCTCCGTCCCGGAGTTCGCCGCGGAGTGCGAGCGGCGCGGCGTACGTCTCGAGTTCGCCGGTCTGGAGGAACCCGACTACACCCCACGCGCCAAGGCCGGTGTCCACCGCAGGCTCTCCATGCCGACCGCCGGGTACGACGGCTGCTGACCCGCCCGCGGGACCCGGGGCCCCGAAGGGTCACGGAGGGCCTGTGAAAGGCTTGGAGCGGGCCCACGGCGGACAGAGGGCCCGGACGTGAGGTGGAACGGCGTGAGTGACCGGCGGTGGCGCAGAGCTGGGGGGACCCTGCTGCGCGTGGTCTCCGTGTGGGCCGTCTCCTCCCTCACCCTCCTGGCGCTCGCGGGGATCCTGCCCGACTTCCGGCTCCAGGCCGACGACGGTGACACCGTCACCAGGACCGCGTTCACCGCGGCCTGGGGCGCGGGCGCCTTCGGCCTGCTGTCCGCCCTGGTGTGGCCGGTGCTCGTCAGAGCCCTGCTCATCGTGCCGGCCCTGGTCCTGGGCGCTCTGGTCTTCTTCCTCAACGGCTCACTGCTGCTCGTCGCCCTGCGCCTGATCCCGGACGGACGGGGCGACGCGAACCCCGAGACCGCCGTGGTGGTGGCCGCCGTCATGTCGGCGGTCGCCTCGGCGGTGTCCACCGCCCTCGCCGTGCGGGACGACGACGCCTACCGGCGCAGACTCTCGCGCCTCGCCGACCGGCGCCGCAGACGCAGCGGCACGCCCCACAGCCCGGACGGCGGGCGCGACGGCCCACCTGGCATGGTGTTCGTGCAGCTCGACGGCGTGGGCCACGACGTACTGCGCAAGGCCGCCGCCGGCGGACTCATGCCGACGGTGGCCGGTCTGCTCGCCGACGAGGCGGGCCACCGGCTCACCCCGTGGACCACGGACTGGTCCAGCCAGACCGGCGCCAGCCAGCTCGCCCTCCTGCACGGGAGCAACTTCGACGTGCCCGCCTTCCGCTGGTACGAGAAGGAGAGCGGCACCGTCATGGTCTCCAGCAGACCCGCGAGCGCCCTCGAACTGCAGCGCAGGGCGATCGCCCGAACCCATGACGGCGGCCTGCTCACCGTGGACGGCGCCAGTCGTGGCAACCTCTTCAGCGGGGGCGCGGACCAGCTCGCCCTGGTCCTGTCGATGGCCGCCCGGCTGGGCAAGGGACGCCGCTCGCGCGCCGGCTACTTCGCGTACTTCTCCGATCCGGCCAACGCCGTCCGCACCGCGCTGTCCTTCGCCGCGGAGGTGGTCCGGGAGATCGGCCAGTCGGTCCGTGCCCGGGTCCGCAAGGAGTCGCCCCGGGTCAAACGCGGAGGGCTCTACCCCTTCATCAGGGCGTTCGCGACAGTCGTCGAACGCGACGTGGTGGTCGCCGCGGTCATCGGGGACATGTTCGCCGGGCGCACCGCCGTCTACGCCGACCTGGTCGCCTACGACGAGGTCGCCCACCACTCGGGGCCCCGCAGCCGGGACGCGGAGAAGGTGCTGACCCGCCTGGACCGGTCCCTGGGCCTCATCCTGAAGATCGCGGACCACACCCCGCGCGCCTACCGGATCGTGCTGCTGTCCGATCACGGGCAGAGCCCGGGAGAGACCTTCGCCGGACGGTACGGCCTCACGCTCAAGGAACTCGTACGGGCGGGCTGCGGGCTGCCCGTACCGCGCAGTGCCCAGCGCACCCGCAGCGCCTCGGAGGCCCGCGACGCGGTGCGCATCGCTCTGCACCGGCCGGTGGCCGGCGAGAAGGAGACCGAGCACCCGAAGCCCTCCGACCCCGTCGTGCTCGCCTCCGGGAACCTCGGACTGCTGTCCTTCCCGGACATCGAGGGCCGGGCCTCGCGCGAGCAGCTCGACAGCCGCTTTCCCGCGCTGCTCGGCACACTCGCCTCGCACCCGGGGATCGGCTTCCTGCTGGTACGCAGTGAGAAGCACGGCTCGGTGGTGCTGGGCAGGGGCGGGGCCGAGGTCCCCGTCGCCGAGCTGACGGACGGGGAGGGACCGATCGCGCCGTTCGGTGAGGGGGCGGCGGACGCCGTCCGGCGCACCGACGGTTTCCCGCACGTCGCGGACGTGATGGTCAACTCCATGTACGAACCGGGGACGGGCCGGGTGCACGCCTTCGAGGAGCAGATCGGTTCGCACGGCGGGCTCGGCGGGGAACAGTCACGGCCCTTCCTGCTGTGGCCCCGCACCCTGAGCGACCCGCTCGACGTCCTGGCCGCGGAGGCCCCGCCGGGGCCCGTCCGGGCCGGCCCGGTGGGGGCGGAGGCGGTGCACCGGGTGCTGGCGCGCTGGCTGCGGGAACTCTCCGGACCGCAGGTGCCGCTGACCCAGGACGGCTTCACCGGGGCGGGTGCGGCCGACGAGCCGTTCCCCGGCTCGTCGGCCGGTGCGGGGGTGCCCGGCGGGGACGCGTCCGGACACTCCGCGCGGCCGGTCGGTGCGGTCGCTCCCCTCCCCGTCGTCGCGGACGGCGACCACGGGGAGGACGTGGCGGACGCCGCCGATGACGCCGTACCCGGAAAGCGCGGCTGAGATCTCGTCAGGCGGACTCGCGCCGCACCAGCGTGGGGTGGAACACCACAGATGGCGCGGGTCCGCCACCCGGCTTGCCGATCTGCTTGAGGAGGAGCCTGGCCATCTCCGAGGCCATCTCCTCCACCGGCTGCCGGACGGTCGTCAGCGGCGGATCGCACGCCACCGCCGCGTTGCTGTCGTCGAAGCCCACCACCGCCACATCACCGGGGACCTCCCTGCCGGCCCGCAGCAGCACGGGGAGCGCGCCCAGAGCCATCAGGTCGGAGGCGATGAACACCGCGTCCAGGTCGGGCCGTTCGGCAAGCAGCCGACGCATCGCCGACGCCCCGCCGGCCTGGGTGAAGCCCCCTTCGGCGGTCACCACGTCTCGGATCCCGTGCCGTTCGAGCGCCTCCAGGAAGCCGGTCAGACGTACCTGCCCCGCAGGCATGTCCTGGGGCCCGGTCACCGATCCGATGCGCCGTCTGCCCAGACCGGCGAGATGGTCGGCGGCCATCCGGGCCCCGGCCCGCTGGTCCGCCTCGACACAGGTGAGCGGGGAGTGCCGTCGGGGGCGCCACGCCAGCACGGCGGGCAGCCGGGTGTCGTGCAGCAGGTCCGGCAGCGGGTCGTCGGCGTGGGAGGAGATCAGGACCACCCCGTCGACATGGCCCTGGCGCAGATAGGAAAGCAACTGGTTGCGGGACACCTCGTCGTCGGCCAGCATCAGCACCATCTGGATTCCGGCCGGCCGCAGTACGTCCATCAGCCCGTCGACCACCCGCCCGAAGTGCGGGTCGGAGAACATCCGGCCGATGGACGGCTCCGACACGCTGCGCCGGTCCCGCTCGGACACGACCAGGGCGATCGAGTCCGTGCGCCGCGTCACGAGCGACCGCGCCGCGCGGTTGGGGACGTAGCCCGTGGTGGACACGGCCTCCTCCACGACCCGTCGCAGTGCGGGGTCGACCGTGGTCGCGCCGTTGATCACCCGGGACACGGTGGCCCGCGATACCCCGGCCACCGCGGCCACGTCCTCCAGGGTCGCAGGGCGTACGGGCGGCGAGACATCGGCAGTCATGCAGTCTTTATACCGGGTGATCCGATGGGCAGTCGAAGGGTTGTGGCACGTCACGGCCCTGGGGGCACAGCCGGTTCGGAGCAGCCGGCCGTGCCCCGGGCGCGGCCGTGGGTGCCCGTGCCCTGGCTTCCTGGGTGCCGCCCGCTGGGATCCCGGAGCGTGCCGGAGCGCGGGAGCCGCTCCGGGCGGCAGACGGTCGCGGAACCGGCCGCCGTCACCGTGCCGGGCGGCGCCCTTCCACGTATCTCGCAGGGATTCGGCGCAGGCGTGTCACAGGCGTTCAGCAGATGCGACACGGGTCCCGGATGCCGACGGGTTCCGGGCGTTCCCCGTACGGCGGGCGAGGGAGGACGCTCCTTCCTCCGGGCCGGTGATCCGACGGGCGGGGGCATTGTCAGTGGCGGCAGGCAGGATGGCGGTCATGACGACGAACCCAACGGGCGTGCTCGCCGACACCGCCGCCTACGCCGCCGCAGTGGAAGAGGCGAAGCGTGCCGCCGCCGCGTACTACACCGCGGGCGAGAGCCCTCTCGACGACGACGCGTACGACCGGCTCGTGCGGGGCATCGCGGCCTACGAGGAGGAGCACCCCGAGGAGGTGCTCGACGCGTCGCCGACCGGGAAGGTCGCGGGTGGCGCGGCGTCCGGGGACGTGCCGCACACCGTCCCGATGCTCTCGCTGGACAACGTCTTCTCCGCCGAACAGTTCGTCACCTGGACGGCGTCCGTCGAGCGGCGTACGGGCAGGCCGGTCACGGCATGGAGCGTCGAGCCCAAGCTCGACGGCCTGGCCGTCGCCGCGCGCTACCGCCGGGGTCGTCTCGAACGGCTGATCACCCGAGGCGACGGTACGGCCGGCGAGGACGTCTCGCACGCCATCGGCACCGTGCTGGGGCTGCCCGACCGGCTAGGAGAGCCCGTCACCCTCGAGGTGCGCGGCGAGATACTCATGACCGACGAGCAGTTCGAGCAGGCCAACGCGGTGCGCACCGCTCACGGAGCCGCCCCCTTCGCCAACCCGCGCAACGGCGCGGCGGGCACCCTGCGGGCCAAGGACCGCCCGTACCGCGTGGAGATGACCTTCTTCGCGTACGGGGCCCTCGCGCTCGAGGACTCCGGCGACCTGACCGCCGCACTCGCCACGCTCCCGCACAGTGAGGCCCTGGCCTACGTCGCCGGGCTCGGCGTGCACACGGCGGCGGGCACCGATGTGCCCCCGCGGACCGTCGGTACGGCGGAGGAGGTGCTGGCAGGTGTCGAGGACATCGCGGCGCGGCGTGCCACCCTGCCGTTCGGGATCGACGGCATCGTGATCAAGGCGGACCGGGCCGAGGACCAGCGCGACGCGGGTACGGGCACACGGGCGCCCCGGTGGGCGATCGCCTACAAACTGCCGGCGGTCGAGAAGGTCACCAGGCTGCTCGGCGTCGAGTGGAACGTCGGAAGGACCGGCATCATCGCGCCTCGCGCCGTGCTGGAGCCGGTCGAGATCGACGGATCGACCGTCGGCTACGCCACCCTGCACAATCCCGCGGACATCACCCGCCGGGATCTGCGTCTGGGCGACCACGTGATGGTCTACAAGGCGGGTGACATCATCCCCCGCATCGAGGCGCCCGTCGCCCATCTGCGGACGGGCGAGGAGCAGCCGATCGAGTTCCCCGAGTCCTGCCCGCAGTGCGGCTCGGAGATCGACATGAGCGAGCAGCGCTGGCGCTGCACCCGGGGCCGTGACTGCCGTCTCGTCGCCTCCGTCTCGTACGCGGCGGGGCGCGACCAGCTCGACATCGAAGGGCTCGGTGCCACCCGGGTCGTCCAGCTCGTCGACGCCGGTCTCGTCCGGGACTTCGCCGATCTGTTCACGCTGGAGCGTGAGCAGCTCCTCTCGCTGGACCGGATGGGGGAGACCTCCACGGACAACCTCCTCGCAGCCATCGAGACCGCCAGGACCCGCCCGCTGTCCAGGGTGTTCTGCGCCCTGGGAGTGCGTGGCACCGGCCGTTCCATGTCGCGCAGGATCGCCCGGCACTTCGCCTCGATGGAACTGATCGTCGCGGCCGACGCCGAGGCGTTGCAGCGGGTCGACGGCATAGGCAAGGAGAAGGCCGCGTCGGTCGTCACCGAACTCGCCGAACTCGCGCCCCTGATCGGCAAGCTGACGGCCGCCGGCGTCAACATGACGGAACCCGGTGCGACCCCTCCCGCCGGGCCGGACGAGGACCCCGCCGAAGGCGAGCCCTCGGCCGCTCTGCCGCTCAGCGGCATGACGGTCGTGGTCACCGGGGCCATGACCGGGATCCTGGAGCCGCTGTCGCGCAACCAGATGAACGAACTCATCGAGCGTGCCGGCGGCAAGTCCTCGTCCAGCGTCTCCAAGCGCACCAGCCTGCTCGTGGCGGGGGAGAAGGCCGGGTCCAAGCGGGCCAAGGCGGAGGAACTCGGCATCCGGACGGCCACACCCGAGGAGTTCGCCGAGCTGGTGGAGGCGTACACGGCCACGGCCTGAGGACGGCCCGTCGGGGATCGCAAGACAGCCCTCAGGCGTCCTGACGGCGCGCAAGGGGCCGGCTCCTCCGGGGCTTCCCGCACCTCCGCGGGGACGCCTGGTGCGCCCGGGCGTCGGCGGTGGCGGGCAGGCCGGGGGAGGCGGACCGCCACCCCGGCCCGTCCGCGGTCCCCGCTCGGAGTGACCGGGCCTGGGCCCGGCGCGTTCGGGCGGTGCGGGGCCGTCGCTGCGGCAGAATCCTGATCACATCCAGGGATCGGAGTCAGCCGCTCATGTCCGCCGTGCTGCGTGAGGCCAGAGCCACCCTCCTGCCCGACATGGCCGGCGCGCAGGGCCCGCTGCCGCCGCTGATGCTCGTGCTGACCGTGCTCACCGGGCTGGTCGACGCGTTCAGTTTCCTGGTCCTGGGGCGGGTCTTCGTCGCCAACATGACCGGGAACGTCGTGTTCACGGGCTTCGCCCTGGCGGGTTCCCAGGGCTTCCCGCTGCTCGCCTCCCTCCTGGCGTTCGGTTCCTTCGTGGTGGGGGCGCTGGCCGGCGGAGCCGTCGCCCATCGGGCGCGGGAGCACCGGGGCCGGCTGTTGCGACGCGCCCTGCTCGTCGAGACCGCGGTCGTCGGCGTGGCCGTGCTCCTGATGCTGCTGTCGCACGCGCCGTACACCGGCACCGTCCGTCTGACGCTCATCGCCCTGCTCGGCCTCGCCCTCGGAGTCCAGAACGCCGCCGTCCGGGCGCTCGCCGTCCCCGATCTCACCACCACCGTCCTCACCCGCACCCTCACGGGCGCGGTCGCCGACAGCCGGCTGGTGAAGGGGCCGGGGGGAAGGGTGGGGCGCAGAGGCCTCTCGGTGCTGGCGCTGCTCACAGGCGCGGTGGGCGGTGCGCTCGCGGTGCGCGGCGGGCACCCGGCCCTGCCGCTGCTGCTCGCACTGGCCGTCCTGGCCGGTACCTGCACGGCGGCGTTCCTGCTGGCACGGGGTGACGCGCCCTGGACGAGACCGCGGACGGGCGGATGAGCGTGACTCCGGGCGATCCGCGACCGCCGGCCGACCACCGATCACCGACCGACTGACCGGCCACCGTGTCGGACGCGACAGCCCGGGCACGCGGACCGTAACGTCACGGGGCACCGACGACCGCACCGATGAGCCGAGGAGTCACGCATGCCCACCCAACCGCTGTCCGCCCAAGATGTCGAGGCCGGTCTCCGGGAGCTCCCCGGCTGGCAGCTGGAGGGGGACCGGATCACCCGTACCTACCGGCTTCCCTCGCACTTCGCTGCCGCCGCGCTGACCATGCACGTCGCCCGGATCCAGGACGAGCTCAACCACCACTCGGACCTGACCCTGGGGTTCGACACCGTCGCACTCGCCGTGCACACCCACGACGCGGGAGGGGCCGTGACGCACAAGGATCTGGAGCTCGCCGGGCGGGTCGAGGCGGTCGCCGCCGGGCACGGGGCGAAGTAGCCCCGCGGGCGCGGGAGATCAGGGGGCCGGACCGAAGCGGGGGTGCGCGGAGAGCCAGCGCGCGTAACTGTCGCTGCGTCGCACCGCCTCCGCGTACGCCGACCGGGCGTGCCCGGTCACCGTGCCGGCGGCGGCGCCGACGGCCGGGGAACGCGGATGCCTGCCGAGCAGATGGCGCCAGCTCAGCGGCGATCCGGTGAGCGGGCGGGTCACCAGGCCGGGTGTCGGCGGGAACGTGGCGCGGCACAGCCCGACGGCCCGCCCCACCTGGACCAGGTGGACGACGGAGGAGGTGTCCGTCTCGTACACCGACACCGGTGTGAAACCGGCGCGCGTGCACGCGGAGGCGAAGCAGTCGGCGAAGCATCCGTCACCGGGCACATCGGCCCAGCACTCGTCCGCCAGGGCGGAGAGCTCCAGTTCCTCCCGGCCCGCCAGGGGGTGGGCCTCGGGCAGCATGACGAAGACCGGGTCGACGCCGATCACCTCCCAGACCAGCCGGTCGGCCATGGGTGGCGGGCTCTCCCCGCAGGTGCCGATCAGTGCGAAGTCGAGCCTCCCGTCCGTCAGCAGCGAGGCGATCTCCGCGACCGACCACGAGGTGTACGTGGTCACCGGGGCCGTCGGATACGCACCGGCGAGCCGGTCGACGAGTCCGCCGAGCAGCGGCCCGTGGGTGCCGCCGAGCCGGAAACGCTCCATGGTGGCCCAGGCGTTGGCGAAGCGGACGGCCTCCTCCTGAAGCCCGCTCACCGCGGGCAGCACCACCCGGGCGCGCTCCAGCACGAGTTCGCCGAGCGGGGTGGGCCGCGCACCCGTGTGGTCCCGGTCGAAGAGCGGCCCGCCGAGGGCCTTCTCGATCCGCCGCAGCTGGGCGCTGAGCGCGGGCTGCGCGAGCCCGAGTGCCGCGGCCGCCTTGGTGAGGCTGCCGGTGTCGGCGATGGCCCTCACCGTGCGCAGGTGACGCAACTCCAGCTCCATGCGCGCACGTTATGGGTGACGGCGCACCTGGGCAACACCCCCTGCCGAGCAGTACGTAGGGTTGCCACCGTGCTGGACTACGACGAACAGGCAGCGCGCTACGACTCCACCCGCGGGGGGACGCCCCGCGCGCGGGCGGCGGCCGAGGCCGTCCTGCGGCTCGTGCCCCGGACCGCGCGGTCCCTGCTGGACATCGGGTGCGGGACAGGGTCGGTCACCGAGCTGATCGCGCGCGGCAGGCCGGGGCTCCGGGTGGCCGGTGCCGACGCCTCCCTCGGCATGGCGAGGCTCGCGCACGAGCGGACGGGCGCGGTGGTTCTCGCCGACGTGCGGCACCTGCCGCTGGCCGCCGGGACGGTCGACGCGGTGAGCGCGGTCTGGCTGCTGCACCTGCTCCGTGGCGGCGGTGTGGTCGAGGAGGTGATGGGGGAGGCGGCCCGGGTGCTGCGGCCCGGCGGGGTGTTCGTCGCGACCGTCGACAAGGACGCCGGCCACGACGTGGGCAGCGACATCGACGCCGTACTGGCACCCCTTCTCCGGCCGGGGCCGGCCGATGCCGCCGAACTCGTCATCGGGTACGCCGATCGCTTCGGGATGCAGCCGGCCGGTGAGACCGTGTTCACCGGTCACGGCCAGGGACGCACACCGCGTCGCGTGGCCCGGGCGGCGCTTCGGGGTGACTACGCGTCCCGGCTGTCACTTCCCGGGCGGGCGGGAGAGCGCCTCGCGGCGGAGCTCACCGCGCTGCCCGACCCCGACCGGGCACGCGACGACCCCGAGTTCCGGCTGATGGCGTTCCGCGTACGGCCGTGACCGCGGTGCCGCCTCGCGGAGTCCCTCTGAGGTGACGCTCCTGCGGGGCCGCCGACCGGAGGGAGCGCGGAGGAGCCCCCGTCGTGACGGGGGCTCCTCCGCGGGCCGGATCAGGCGCCGGCGTCGAACGAGGCCGGGTCCGGGCCGAGCCGCTTGCCCTCGTCGAGCGCGGCGAACGCGGCCAGGTCGTCGGCGTCGAGCTCGAAGTCGAAGACGTCGATGTTCTCCGCGATCCGCGACGGGGTCACGGACTTGGGGATCACGACGTGGCCGGTCTGCAGGTGCCAGCGGAGCACCGCCTGCGCGGGTGTCCGGCCGTGCTTGTGCGCGACGGCGGCCACCGTCGGGACGTCCAGGAGGCCCCGGCCGGAACCGAGCGGCGACCACGCCTCGGTGACGATGCCGTGCTCGGCGTGCACGGCGCGCAGGGCGGACTGCTGGAGCTGCGGGTGCAGCTCGATCTGGTTGACCGCGGGGACCACGGAGGTCTCGCCCAGCAGCCGTTCCAGGTGCTCGGGGTGGAAGTTCGATACGCCGATGGCCTTGGCGCGCCCGTCGGCGAGGATCCGCTCGAACGCCTTGTACGTGTCGACGTAGGCGTCCTTGGACGGGATCGGCCAGTGGATCAGGTAGAGGTCGACGTAGTCGAGACCCAGCCGGTCCAGCGACGTGTCGAACGCGCGCAGCGTCGAGTCGTGGCCCTGATCCGCGTTCCACAGCTTGGTGGTGACGAAGAGCTCCTCGCGGGGCACACCGGATGCGGCGATGGCCTTCCCGGTGCCCGCCTCGTTGCCGTAGATCGCTGCGGTGTCGATGCTCCGGTACCCGGCCTCCAGGGCCGTGGTCACGGCACTGGTGGCCTCGTCGTCCGGCACCTGCCAGACACCGAAGCCGAGCTGCGGCATCTCGAGGCCGTTGTTGAGCGTGATGGTGGGGACCTGGCTCACGAGCGGTCGATCCTAACGTTGTCGGTTGCTACTCCCCGGGACAACGAGCGGGGGCCTTCAGGCATTCCCGGCTGGCGCGATCCGGAAGGACCGGATCCAAGTCCTGATCCGAGATCAGGGACGCCGGCCGTGGCCCGTTGCCTTCGTGGTCCCGCTCACCGGTAGAGGGCGTCCACCTCGGCCGCGTACGCCGTCTCGATCGCCTTCCGCTTCAGCTTGAGCGACGGCGTCAGCAGACCGTGTTCCTCGGTGAACTGGTGCGCCAGGATGCGGAACGTGCGGATGGACTCGGCCTGGGAGACCGCGGTGTTCGCGGCGACCACCGCCCGGCGCACCTCCATCTCCAGGTCCGGGTCGCGCACCAGGTCGGCGGCGCGGACGGGTGCCCGTCCCTGCATGGCGAGCCAGTGTTCGACCGCCTCGTGGTCCACCGTGACCAGTGCCGCGATGTAGGGCCTGTCGTTGCCGACGACTATGCACTGCCCCACGAGCGGGTGGGCCCGGACCCGCTCCTCCAGCCCCGCCGGTGCGACGCTCTTGCCGCCGGAGGTCACCAGGATCTCCTTCTTGCGACCGGTGATGGTCAGGTAGCCGTCCTCGTCCAGTGCGCCCAGGTCGCCGGTGGCCAGCCACCCGTCGTGGAGCACGGAGTCCGTGGCCTTCGGATCGCCCAGGTAGCCCGAGAACACGTTCGCGCCGTGCACCCACACCTCGCCGTCCCTGGCGATGTGCACCGTCGAGCCGGGGATCGGGCGGCCCACCGTGCCGTAGCGGGTGCGCTCGGGCGGGTTCGCGGTGGCCGCGGCGGTCGTCTCGGTCAGCCCGTAGCCCTCGTAGACGGTGACGCCCGCGCCCGCGAAGAACAGGCCGAGCCGGCGTTCCATCCCGGAGCCCCCGGACATGGCGTGCCGCACCCGGCCGCCCATCGCGTCGCGGACCTTGCGGTAGACGACCTTGTCGAAGAACTGGTGCTGCATCCGAAGCCCGGCGGAGGGGCCGGGACCGGTGCCGAAGGCCCGCTCCTCCATGGCCTCCGCGTACTTCACGGCGATCTCCACGGCCTTGTCGAACGCCCCGGCGCGGCCCTCCGCCTCCGCCTTGCGCCGAGCGCCGTTGAAGACCTTCTCGAAGATGTACGGCACCGCCAGGATGAACGTGGGCCGGAAGGCGACGAGGTCGGGCATCAGGGCCTTCGCGGACAGCTCGGGCTGATGGCCGAGTTTCACCCTTCCACGCAGCGCGGCGATCTCCACCATCCGGCCGAAGACGTGCGCCAGCGGGAGGAACAGCAGTGTCGAGGCCTCCTCGCCCGCCTTGGACAGGAACACCGGGTGCCATTTGCCGACCATGGTGTCGGCCTCGAACATGAAGTTCGCGTGGGTGATCACACAGCCCTTGGGACGTCCTGTCGTGCCGGAGGTGTAGATCACGGTCGCCACCGACTCGGGGGTCACAGCGCGGCGGTGCCGGTGGACGACCTCGTCGTCGATCAGCGCCCCGGCCTCGGTGAGCTCCCCGACCGCGTCGGCGTCCAGCTGCCACAGCCGTTGCAGGTGCGGCAGCCGGTCGATCACCGAACCGATGGTCATCGCGTGGTCCTCGTGCTCGACCATGACGGCGGCGACCTGGGCGTCGTGCAGCATCCACAGGACCTGCTCGGCCGACGACGTCGGATAGACGGGCACGGACTGGGCGCCCACCGTCCACAGGGCGTAGTCGAAGAGCGTCCACTCGTAGCGCGTGCGGGACATCAGGGCCACCCGGTCACCGAACCGGATCCCCTGGGCGATCAGCCCCTTCGCCAGGGCCATCACCTCGTCGCGGAACGCGGCGGCCGACACGTCGTGCCAGCGGCCCTCGGCGTCCTTCCGGCCGAGCGCCGTCCTGCGGGGGTCCTCCTCCGCGTAGTCGAAGACGGAATCGGCGAGGCCGCCGACTTGAGGCGCGGCGGCCATGGGTGGGACGGTGAACTCACGCAACGAGCTGCTCCTTGTGGCTCCGCACGGCGCCGCGACGCTACCTCACCGCACGGGTGCGCGGGAGAGTAGGAAGTCTCCGGAAAACGTGACATCTGGCCAGGCACACCGTAGAAATCGGGCCAGATGGGCAAGGCTCGGGCGCACTTCTGACCGCCGGGTAAGCAGCGGGGGAGGAAATCTCCACCGAATCTGTACGCCGCGATTACCCCTGGTCCGGGTGCGGGGGCATGACCGGACCGCGGTGGAGGCGGTCGCCGCCCGCCAGGATCGCCGCGGCGAGGGCGTCAGCGGCCTCCTGGGCGGTGTTCCTCCGGTGCCCGTGCAGCAGCACGAAATCCACATCACCCAGATCCGGAAGACCGGCCCTGGACGGTACCGGTGCGAGGCCCGGCGGAATCAGCCCCCTGGTGTGGGCCATCACCCCGAGGCCCGCGCGGGCGGCCGCGACCAGCGCGCTCAGGCTCGCGCTCGTGCACGCGAAGCGCCACGCCCTGCCGTGTTCCTCCAGCACCTCCAGCGCGCGTGCCCGGGTGAGTCCCGGCGGCGGGAAGGCGATCAGGGGGAGGGGCCGGTCCGGGTCGACCCTCAGCTGCGGGGCGCCGATCCAGACCAGGGTGTCCTGCCAGACCAGCTCGCCGTGGGTGTCCCCCACCCGGCGCTTCGCCAGCACCAGATCGAGCCGCCCCGCCGCGAGCTGCTGGTGCAGGGCGCCGGACAGCTCCACCGTGAGCTCCAGCTCGACCTCGGGGTGCTCACGCCGGAAGGACTCCAGGATCTCCGGCAGACGGGTCAGCACGAAGTCCTCGGAGGCCCCGAACCGCAGCCGTCCGCGCAGCCGGGTGCCGGTGAAGAAGGCCGCGGCCCGCTCGTTCGCCTCCAGGATCGTCCGGGCGAAGCCCAGCATGGCCTCGCCGTCCTCGGTCAGGTCGACGCGGTGGGTGTCGCGGCTGAACAGCTGCCGGCCGGCCTCGGCCTCCAGCCTGCGCACGTGCTGGCTCACCGTCGACTGCCGGACGCCGAGCCGGCGCGCGGCCTGGGTGAAGCTCAGGGTCTGGGCGACGGCAAGGAAGGTGCGGAGCTGGACCGGGTCGTACATGGGACGAGGTTATCGCGAAGCGTGATGACAGTCAGTTCGGTGTACGGGATTCCCGATGGAGGTGTTCGCGGGCACGATGGTGGGGCGCGACATCACCCAGAGAGCACGGAGCACATGAGTATCAGCCGCCGTATCCCCACGCTGCCGTCCTGGCTGCCGGTCGACGCGTACATCCTCGCGCTGATCGGCACCGTGGTGCTCGCGGTGTTCCTGCCCGTCTCGGGCACCGGGGCGGACGTGGCGAGCGGTGCGTCCACCGGTGCGGTGGCCCTGCTCTTCTTCCTGTACGGGGCGCGGCTGTCGACCGCCGAGGCCCTCGACGGGCTCAAGCACTGGCGCCTCCACCTCACCGTCCTGGTCTGCACCTTCGTGATCTTCCCGCTGCTGGGCCTGGCCAGCCACGGGCTGGTGCCCCAGGTGCTGAGTCCACAGCTCCAGGACGGCTTCCTCTTCCTGTGCCTTGTCCCGTCGACGATCCAGTCCTCGATCGCCTTCACCTCCATGGCCCGGGGCAACGTGCCCGCCGCGATCTGCGCCGGCTCCTTCTCGAGCCTCGCCGGGATCCTGCTGACACCGCTGCTCGCCGGACTGCTGCTCGGTAGCAGCGGGGGAGGCTTCTCGGCGGACTCCCTGGTGAAGATCGTCCTCCAGCTCCTGGTGCCCTTCGTCGCGGGGCAACTGCTGCGCCGCTGGGTCGGCGGCTTCATCGGGCGGCACCGCAAGGTGCTCGGCTACGTCGACCGGGGCTCGATCCTGCTCGTCGTCTACACGGCGTTCAGCGAAGGCATGGTGGCGGGGATCTGGCACCAGGTCACCCCCCTCAGGCTCGGCGCGCTCCTCGGCGCCGAGGCGGTGCTCCTGGCGCTCATGCTCGGCATCAGCTGGTACGGGGCGAAGCGGCTCGGGTTCGGGCGGGAGGACCGGATCGCCATCCAGTTCGCCGGGTCGAAGAAGAGCCTGGCGGCCGGGCTGCCCATGGCCAGCGTCCTGTTCGGCGCGCACGCCAGCCTCGCCGTCCTTCCCCTGATGCTCTTCCACCAGATGCAGCTGATGGTCTGCGCGGTGATCGCCAAGCGCCGTTCCCGCGACCCGCTCCCGGAGACCGCGACGACCGCGCAGCAGCCGGTGACGGCGGGCTGAGAGCCCGGCCCGCGGCGGGGGAACACGCCCTCCCGCGGGAGCGGTGGGCGCGAACGGTTCAGTCCCGGCCCGCCGCCCGGTCCAGGACGATGCGGTGGTCACCCGCGTACACGTTCATGGACGAACCCCGCAGGAAGCCCACGAGGGTCAGCCCGCTCTCGGCCGCCAGGTCCACGGCCAGCGAGGACGGGGCCGAGACCGCCGCGAGGACCGGGATCCCCGCCATCACGGCCTTCTGCACCAGCTCGAACGAGGCGCGCCCGGACACCAGCAGGATCGTTTCCGACAGTGGGAGCCGGCCGTCGGTCAGGGCGCGGCCGACGAGCTTGTCGACCGCGTTGTGGCGCCCCACGTCCTCCCGGATGTCGAGCAGCTCGCCCTCCGGCGAGAACAGGGCGGCCGCGTGCAGGCCCCCGGTCCGGTCGAACACCCGCTGGGCCTCGCGCAGCCGCCCGGGGAGGTCCGAGAGCAGCGCCGGTGTGATCCGGACCGGGGGGATGTCGGCCACGGGGTGCCTGGTCGTGGTGCGGACGGCGTCCAGGCTGGCCTTGCCGCAGAGCCCGCAGGACGAGGTGGTGTAGACGTTGCGCTCCAGCGTGACATCGGGGACGTCGACGCCCGGCGCGAGCTTCAGGTCCACCACGTTGTACGTGTTGACGCCGTCCTCCGTCGCACCGGCGCAGTAGACGATGGACTGCACCTCGGACCCCTCGCCGATCACGCCCTCGCTCACCAGGAAGCCCGCGGCGAGGGCGAAGTCGTCACCCGGCGTGCGCATCGTGATGGCGAGCGGTCTGCCGTTCAGCCGGACCTCCAGGGGCTCCTCGGCGACGAGGGTGTCGGGGCGGGTGGTGACCGCCCCGTCCCGTACGCGGAGGGTGCGGCGGCGCTCGGTGACCCGTCCCATAGCCGTTCATTCCCGATTCTGTACGTGGTGGAAGCCGGTACGGCCCTTGGCACAGAGGTTGCCATGATCCGCCGGGACCCCGTGCGGCGAGGGTGGGGTGCCCCCGCGTGGCCCGGTGGGCTACGGGCCACGCGCGTCCGTTCGTGAATCCCCCGCATCGCCGGAGTGTCGGCGCGAGTTCCCGGGGGCTGTTCGAGACGCTCCAACCCCGGGCTCGTATTCCTGTGGGGTTACGTGCCCCTGTACCGGTCGGTAGCAACCAAGACTGGATAGTTCCTGCCAAACGTAGCGAGGGGAACCCGTACATGACCGGCTCACGTGTGGTGGCGCTCGGCCACTACCAGCCTGCCAAGGTCCTCACCAACGACGATCTGGCGGCCATGGTCGACACCAGTGACGAGTGGATCACCAGTCGGGTCGGGATCAAGACCCGCCACGTGGGAGGCCCCGACGAGCCTGTGGACGAACTCGCGGCGCACGCCGCGGCAAAGGCGCTGGCGTCGGCCGGACTGCAGCCCGCCGACATCGACCTGGTCCTCGTCGCGACCTCCACGGCCATCGACCGCTCGCCGAGCATGTCCGCCCGCGTCGCCGCGCGCCTGGGGATGCGCGCACCGGCGGTCATGGACATCAACGTGGTCTGCTCCGGATTCACCCACGCCCTGGCCACCGCCGACCACGCCATCCGGGCCGGCGCCGCGGGGCGGGCCCTCGTCATCGGCGCCGACAAGATGGGCGACATCGTCGACTGGACGGACCGCACCAGCTGCGTGCTGATGGGCGACGGGGCGGGCGCCGCCGTCGTGAGCGCCGACCCGGACGGCGGCGACAGGCCCGGGATCGGCCCGGTCCTGTGGGGCTCGGTACCCGAGATGGGCAACGCGGTCCGGATCGAGGGCACGCCCCCGAGGTTCGCGCAGGAGGGGCAGGCCGTGTACCGCTGGGCCACGACGCAGTTGCCGCCCATCGCCCGGAAGGTCTGCGAGCGGGCCGGTGTCACGCCCGAGGAGCTCGCCGCCGTGGTGCTGCACCAGGCCAACCTCAGGATCATCGAACCCGTCGCCCGCAGGATCGGGGCCGTCAACGCGGTCGTCGCCCGGGACGTCGTCGATTCCGGCAACACCTCGGCCGCGTCGATCCCGATGGCACTGTCCAAACTGGTGGAGCGCGGGGAGGTGGAGAGCGGTGCGCCGGCTCTGCTCTTCGGCTTCGGCGGGAACCTCTCCTACGCGGGTCAGGTGATCCGCTGCCCCTGACCTCACCGGCCCGGCATTGTGCTCGGTAGACTGTAGACGATAAGCAATTGCTTTGGCGCCCGGAGGGGGAACGCGATGTTGTCCGCAGGACTGCCGCAGGGGTCGGTGCCGAGGCTGGAGCGGCCGGGTCCGCTGCGTGAGCGTGTCTACGAGGCTCTGCTGGAACTCATCACCACCCGCGCGCTCAGTCCCGGCCAGCATCTCGTCGAGAGCGAACTGGCCGGGCATCTGGGTGTGTCACGGCAGCCGGTGCGCGAGGCGCTCCAGCGGCTGAACACCGAGGGCTGGGTCGACCTGAGGCCCGCCCAGGGCGCCTTCGTCCACGAGCCCACCGAGGAGGAGGCCGACCAGCTCCTCTCGGTCCGTACGCTGCTGGAGGCGGAGGCCGCCCGGCTTGCCGCGGCCAACTCCGGGCCGGCCGGCATCGAGGCCCTGGAGGAGCTGTGCGCCCAGGGGGAGCGGGCCGTCGCGGCCGACCAGGTGGACCTCGCCGTGGCCACCAATGCCGCCTTCCACGCCAAGGTGATGGAGCTGGCGGGAAACGTGGTCCTTTCCGAACTCGCCGCACAGGTGGGGCGCCGTGTGCGCTGGTACTACACGCCGGTCGCCCGTCAGCGCGGCAGCCGGTCCTGGATCGAGCACCGCGAGCTGATCGCGGCCATCGCCGCCGGGGACCAGGAGCGGGCCACGGCCGTGATGCGGGAACACACCGAACACACGCGCCGGACGTACCACCGGCGCGAGCGGGACTGACGGCGGGCGGGACCCGGGCGGTCAGAAGGGCTCCGTTCAGGGGAGTTCCGTCCGGGGGAGTCCCCCTCCCCCCTCCCGGCGTCCACAGGGTGCAGGCGTAGGGTGCGTGCGGCCCGGTAGCCGCGCGCGCCGGGCCGCTCCGGTCGCCGGTGGCGCGACCGCGGGCCGGGACCGGGGGGTGGGCGCAATGACTGACGATCAGGAACAGGGGACCGCGGGCGAGGCCGGGGAGGCCGGCGGACGGATCGCACCGCTGGACCGAAGGGTGTTCGGCGTGGCGGGAGCGGTTCTCGCCCTGCTGATGGCGCTGTCCCCGCGCTACGGCTTCCACATCGACGAGCTGTACTTCCTCGACTCCGCCCGGCACCTCCAGGCGAGCTATGTCGACCAGCCGCTGCTGGCGCCGCTGCTGGCCAGGGTCTCCCTGTCACTGTTCGGGGTCTCGGAGTCGGGGCTGCGGCTGTGGCCCGCCCTCGCCGCGGCCGGCACGGTCGTCGTGGGCGGCCTGACCGCGCGGGAGTTCGGCGGAGCCCGGCGGACCCAGTTCCTCGCCGCGATCGCCACCGGCACCATGCCCGTACTACTGGGTGGCGGGCACATCGCCAACACCACGTCCTACGAAGTGCTTGCGTGGGCGTCCATCGCGCTCGTGGTCGTGCGCATCGGCCGTACCGGGGACACGAGATGGTGGCTCGCCGCGGGTGCGCTCGTCGGCGTCGGCTCGGAGTTCAACCACCTCGCGGCCATCTTCGGGATCGTCCTGGTGGCCGCCGTGCTGGTCGGCCCGGCCCGCCGGACCGTGGCCGACCGCCGTTTGCTCGCGGGTTGCCTCGTCGCCGTGCTGCTCGTGCTGCCCGACCTGTGGTGGCAGGCCCGGCACGGCTGGGCCATGTTCGAGATGACGCGGGCCCTCAACGGGGAGAACGGCGGCCCGGAGAACATCGTCACGTGGATCGTGGGGCAACTCGGCATGTCCTGCGTGGCGATGGTGCTGCTGTGGGCGGCCGGCCTGCGTTTCCTGTGGCAGTCGGGCCGGCCGCTGTGGCGGTGCCTGGTCACCACGTACGCCGTCCTGTTCGTCCTGTTCGCCGTGACGACCGGCGCCCAGGTGTACTACCTGGGCGGGCTCTACGTGTGCCTGCTGGCCGCCGGGGCCGTGGGGCTGGACGGATGGCTGCACGCCCGCCCGGACCGGATGCGCGGGCTGATGACCGCGACCGCCGTGTCGAGCGCGCTGCTCGCCCTGGTGGTGCTGCCGGTGCTGCCCGCCTCCGCCGCGGCCTGGACCTACGGCATCAACGCGAACTCGGGGAACTCCATCGGCTGGCCCCAGCTCGTCGGCACCGTCAAGCAGGTGTGGACGGAGATCCCGGCGCGCCGACGGGCCGACGCGGTGATCTTCGCGGCGGACTACGGAGAGGCCGGCGCCGTCAACGAGCTCGGCCGTGACAGCGGGCTGCCCACCGCCGTGAGCGCCCACAACTCCGGCTGGTGGTGGGGGCCCGGCAACCCGCACGCCACGACCGTGGTGGCCATCGCCCCCGGTCCCGACCAGGCCCCCGGGTACGCCGGCCATCTGCGCAGGTACTTCCGTCACGTGCGGGTGGCGGCCACCCTCTCCAACCCCGCGGGCGTGCACAACGTCGAATGGGGAGGTCATGTCTACGTCTGCACGGAGCCCCGGCGGCCGTGGGGCACGATGTGGCCCGAACTGCGCACCTACGGGTGAGAGCGGGCCGCGCCGGGTGGGCGGCCGGGCGCCTCGTCAAGGGCCCTGGGGCATGGTGAGGCCGCACCTTTGTCCTGAGTGTGGAGAAAGTTGGAGCGGATTCATGCTCAACTTCTTCCCACTCCGGTGAACCGCTGCTACGTTCCCCTCGAAAGCCAGACGGACCGACCGACGTGGCGGGGGAGGGACGCGTGAGGCGCATGACGGCACGACCCGCGAACACGCACCAGGCGCGACTGCTGCGGCTGTTGCGTGACGGTGGACCCAACTCGCGTGCCCAGTTGGGTGATCAGATCGACCTCTCGCGTTCCAAGCTCGCGGTCGAGGTCGACCGCCTGCTGGAGACCGGACTCGTGGTGGCGGACGGCCTCGCGGCGTCCCGCGGCGGACGCCGTTCCCACAACATCCGGCTCGCACCCGGGCTCCGCTTCCTCGGGGTCGACATCGGAGCCACCTCCGTCGACGTGGCAGTCACCAACGCCGAGTTGGAGGTGCTGGGGCATCTCAACCAGCCGATGGACGTGCGGGAGGGGCCGGTCGCCGTCTTCGAACTCGTGCTGGCGATGGCGGCCAAGCTCCGGGCCTCAGGGCTGGCCGAAGGGTTCGACGGCGCCGGCATCGGCGTACCGGGGCCCGTCCGTTTCCCCGAGGGGGTGCCGGTCGCACCGCCGATCATGCCCGGCTGGGACGGCTTCCCGGTCCGCGAGGCGCTGAGCCAGGAACTGGGCTGCCCCGTCATGGTCGACAACGACGTGAACCTCATGGCGCTGGGGGAGCAGCACGCCGGCGTCGCACGCTCCGTGGGTGACTTCCTCTGCGTCAAGATCGGCACGGGGATCGGCTGCGGCATCGTCGTGGGCGGCGAGGTCTACCGGGGGACGACCGGCAGCGCCGGCGACATCGGCCACATCCAGGTGGAACCCGACGGACGCGCCTGCGCCTGCGGCAACCGGGGTTGCCTCGAAGCCCACTTCAGCGGTGCGGCCCTGGCCCGTGACGCCGAGGACGCGGCACGATCCGGCCTCTCCACCGAGCTCGCGTCCCGCCTGGACACGGCAGGAAGGCTCTCCGCCATCGACGTCGCCGCCGCGGCGGCGGCAGGCGACCCCACCGCGCTCGACCTCATCCGCGAGGGAGGCAACCGGGTCGGCCAGGTCATCGCGGGGCTCGTCAGTTTCTTCAATCCGGGTCTGGTCGTGATCGGCGGCGGGGTGACCGGGCTCGGTCACAACCTGCTGGCCAGCGTCCGCACCCAGGTCTACCGGAAGTCACTGCCGCTCGCCACGGGCAACCTTCCCATCGTCCTCGGTGAGCTGGGGCCGGTCGCGGGCGTGACCGGCGCGGCCAGGCTCATCAGCGACCACCTGTTCTCCCCGGCCTGACATCCCGCCTGAGCCGCCCGCCCCGGCGGGACCCGTCCCCGCACGACGGACAGCCGTACCCGAGCCACTGCACCGCGAGCACCGCCGCGCCGCCCAGCGCAAGCACCGCCGAGCCACCACCCCGCACCGCGAGCACCGCCGCACCGCCCAGCGCAAGCACCTCCGCACCGCACGAGCACAGCAGAACTCCACCAGCAGTTCGGTCAGCAGTACGGCGTACCGCCGGCACTGCCGCCCTGCCCGCTCACCGGCATCCTCTCGATCTCCCGGCCCGCCCGGGGCGAGGGGAGGCCTCGTACGCCGAGGGGATTCGTCATGGCACCAGAACCACCCCTGCTCACGATGTCCGGCATCACCAAGTCCTTCCCCGGCGTACGCGCCCTCGACGGCGTGGACCTGGAGGTGCAGGCGGGTGAGGTCCACTGCCTCCTCGGCCAGAACGGCGCCGGAAAGTCCACCCTCATCAAGGTGCTCGCCGGGGCTCACCAGCCCGACGGCGGTGCCATCACCTGGGGCGGAGAGCCCGTCCAGCTCTCCTCGCCCATCACCGCGATGCGTCTGGGTATCGCCACCATCTACCAGGAACTCGACCTGGTGGAGGGCCTGTCGGTCGCGGAGAACGTCTTCCTCGGGCACGAACCCACCACCGCCGGCTTCGTCGTGCGGACCCGCGAGGCCCGCGCCTCGGCCGCCGCGCTCCTGAAGCGCCTGGGACACCCCGAGATCGATCCGGCCCGACTCGTGGGCGACCTGTCCGCGGCACACCAGCAGATCGTCTCCATGGCCCGGGCCCTCTCCCACGACGTGCGCCTCATCGTGATGGACGAGCCATCGGCGGCGCTCGACCCCGACGAGGTCGACAACCTCTTCCGTATCGTCGACGGACTCACCGCCGACGGGGTGGCCGTGGTCTACATCTCCCACCGGCTCGAGGAGATCCGCCGCATCGGCGACCGGGTGACCGTCCTCAAGGACGGACGAGCCGTCGCGGTCGGGCTGCCCGCCAAGTCCACCCCCACGCGAGACATCGTTGCCATGATGACCGGCCGCAACGTCGAGTACGTCTTCCCCGAACGCCCCGACCCCGCTTCGCGGGCCACCGCCGAGCCGGTGCTGAGGATCGAAGGACTCAGCCGCGAGGGCGAGTTCGAAGCGGTCGACCTCGAACTCCGGCCCGGCGAGATCGTCGGACTCGCCGGGCTGGTCGGGTCAGGGCGCTCCGAGGTCCTGGAGACCGTGTACGGAGCCCGCAGGCCGAGCGCCGGAAGGGTCCTCGTCGACGGGATGCCGCTGCGCCCCGGCAGTGTGCGGGCCGCGGTCGCGGCGGGCATCGGCCTGGCCCCGGAGGAACGCAAGGCACAGGCGCTGCTGTTGACGGAATCCGTCACCCGCAACGTCTCCGTGTCCTCACTGTCCCGTTTCGCCCGCGCGGGCTGGCTCGACCGGGGCGCGGAGCGCACCGCGGCCAGGACCGCCACCCGTGAGCTCTCCCTGCGTCCCGACAACCCGGACGCGGCGGTCCGTACCCTCTCCGGCGGCAACCAGCAGAAGGCGGTCCTCGCGCGCTGGCTGCTGCGCGGGTGCCGGGTCCTGCTGCTCGACGAGCCCACACGCGGTGTCGACGTGGGCGCCCGTGCCGAGCTCTACGCCGTGATCCGCAGGCTGGCCGACGAAGGCCTCGCCGTACTGCTCGTCTCCAGCGAAGTGCCCGAAGTGCTGGGCCTCGCCGACCGGGTGCTGGTGCTCCGGGAAGGCCGTGTCGTCCACACGGCCGACGCCAGGGAGCTCGATGAGCAC
Organism: Streptomyces sp. NPDC059166; assembly: GCF_042755185.1. Lineage (NCBI taxonomy): Bacteria > Bacillati > Actinomycetota > Actinomycetes > Kitasatosporales > Streptomycetaceae > Streptomyces > Streptomyces sp. NPDC059166. The sequence continues at coordinate 65,723 of NZ_JBHZCI010000037.1, forward strand.
CGTGTCCTCGACCTCGTCATGGAAGGGAGCCCGACGTCATGACACAGCCCGCACCGTCGGCGCAGCACCACGGGCCGGAGAAGGGGACCGTGCCCGGCCCCGCGGCCACCCCGCCCACGGGACGCGGCGGCGGCCTGCGCGCCCTGGGCGTGCGCGCCGACGTACGCAACCTGTCGCTGCTGGGAGTGCTCGCCGTCCTGGTGGCCGTCGGCGGGTTCACCGAACCGGACGCGTTCCTCGACACCGGGAACCTGCAGCTGATCCTGACCCAGTCCTCGGTGATCGGGGTCGTCACCGTCGGTGTCACCTTCGTCATCATCAGCGGCGGCATCGACCTGTCCGTCGGTGCGATGGTCGCCCTCGCCTCCGTCTGGGCGACCACCCTCGCCACCCAGGAGTACGGCTTCGCCGGCATCCTGTTCACCGCCGTCGTCGTCGGTCTCGCCGCGGGCCTCGTCAACGGGGTGCTGATCGCGTACGGCCAGATGGTGCCGTTCATCGCGACCCTGGCCATGCTCGCCTCGGCCCGGGGGCTGGCGCTGCAGATCACCGACGGCAAGACGCAGATCGTCACCGTCCAGTCCGTACTGGACCTCGGACTGCCCGACAGCTACGTCCTCGGCATCCCGCCGCTGGTCCTGGTCTTCGCCGCGGTGACCGTCGCCGGCTGGCTCATCCTGAACAGGACGACCTTCGGACGCCGTACCGTCGCGGTCGGCGGCAACGCCGAGGCTGCCAGGCTCGCCGGAATCGACGTACGCCGTCAGCGGCTCTACCTCTACCTGCTCTCCGGGCTCTGCTGCGGCATCGCCGCCTTCATGCTCGTCATCCTCTCCGGCTCGGGCCAGAACACCAACGGCAACCTCTACGAGCTCGACGCCATCGCCGCCGCGATCATCGGCGGAACCCTGTTGAGCGGCGGGCGGGGCACCATCGTCGGCTCGGTGCTCGGGGTGCTGGTCTTCACCACGATCACGAACATCTTCGCCCTCAACAACCTCCAGAGCGACGTCCAGCAGATCGCCAAGGGCGCCATCATCGTCGCCGCCGTGCTCGTCCAGCGCCGCACGCTGCGCGGCGGGGAGACCTGAGCCGGCCGGACACCACACACGGTCACCCACCCGCTGTTCCGTACACACGCACCGGATGAAGGGGTTCACAGCCATGCCAGAAACCAGCCGCAGGGGACTGCTCTTCGGCACCGCGGCCGTCTCCGCGGGAGCCTTCCTCACCGCCTGTACCAGCAACGAACCCAAGGAGAAGGCGGTCGCGTCGAGCAATCAGCCGGCCGCGGACGACAAGCCGGGTACCCCGGTCACCATCGGCTTCGCCGGACCCCAGGCCGACCACGGCTGGCTCAACGCCATCAACGTCAACGCCAAGTCCAGGGCCGAGAAGTACTCCGAGGTGACCCTGGAGATCACCGAGGGGTCCAACGACACCGCCGCCCAGATCGGCCAGGTCAAGACGCTCATCAACAAGAAGGTCGACGTCCTCGTCATCCTCCCCGCGGACGGCAAGGCGCTCACCCAGGTCGGCCTGGAAGCCATGAAGGCAGGCATCCCGGTCGTCAACCTGGACCGGATCTTCGCCTCGCCGCAGGCCTACCGCTGCTGGGTCGGCGGGGACAACTACGGCATGGGCCTCAACGCCGGCCACTGGATCGGCGAGCAGCTCAAGGACAAGGCGGACGCCAAGGTCGTCGAGCTCGCCGGGATCGACAACCTGGAACTCACCAAGCAGCGCAGTCAGGGCTTCGCCGACGCCCTCAAGAACTACTCCAACATCAAGCTGGTGGCCCGTCAGGCCGCCGACTTCACCGTGGAGTCCGGCCAGGCGAAGATGGCTCAGCTCCTCCAGGCCCAGAAGCAGTTCGACGCCCTCTGGAACCACGACGACGACCAGGGTGTGGGCGCGCTGCGCGCCATCCAGCAGGCCGGCCGGGACGAGTTCATCATGGTCGGCGGCGCCGGCGCCAAGTCCGCGATGGACGCCATCAAGGCGGACGACGGAGTGCTCAAGGCCACCGTGCTCTACCCGCCCACGATGGCCGCGTCCGCCATCGACCTGGCTCGCGCCCTCGGCCAGGACAAGGGCGTCTCGGGCCTCGCCGAGATGGAGATCCCGACCTCGCTGACCCTGTACTCGGCCGTCGTCACCAAGGAGAACATCGACCAGTACCTGCCCACGGGCTTCAGCTGATCCCGCACCGCCGCCGCCACCGAACCACCGATGAGGAGGAAGTCCGCATGGCCCGTAGGGAAGAGTCGGAGCAGGGGACCGGGGCACCGCCGCCGACGGCGACGCTCGGTGTCGGCATGGTCGGTTACGCGTTCATGGGCGCAGCCCACTCCCAGGGGTGGCGCACCGCGGGACACGTCTTCGACCTGCCGGTCAGACCCGCTCTCGCCGCGATCTGCGGACGTGACCGTACGGCGGTCGAGGCCGCCGCCGCCCGGCACGGCTGGGCGGCGGCGGAGACCGACTGGCGTGCGCTGATCGCCCGGGACGACGTGCAGCTGGTGGACATCTGCACACCCGGCGACAGCCATGCGGAGATCGCCATCGCGGCACTGGAGGCCGGCAAGCACGTCCTGTGCGAGAAGCCGCTGGCCAACACCGTGGCCGAGGCGGAAGCCATGGCCGAGGCCGCGGAACGCGCCGCGGCCCGCGGCCAGGTGGCCGTGGTGGGCTTCAACTACCGCAAGGTGCCCGCCCTCACCTACGCCCGCGCGATGATCGAGGAGGGCCGGCTGGGCACCCTGCGCCACGTCCGGGCGACCTACCTCCAGGACTGGCTCGTCGACCCGCAGTCGCCCCTGACCTGGCGGCTGGACAAGGAGCGGGCCGGCTCCGGCGCCCTGGGGGACCTGGGGGCGCACATCGTCGACCTCGCCCAGTACCTGGCCGGGGAACCCCTGGTCGGGGTGTCGGCGATCAGCGAGACCTTCGTACGGGAGAGGCCGGTCCTCGCCGGTCCGGGCACGGGCCTCTCCGGCGCCGCCGACGGGACCGCACGGGGGGCGGTCACCGTCGACGACGCCGCGCTGTTCACAGGCCGGCTGGCGTCGGGAGCTCTCGCCTCCTTCGAGGCGACCCGGATGGCGGCCGGCCGCAAGAACGCGCTGCGGCTGGAGATCAACGGGGAACTCGGATCGATCGCATTCGACCTGGAGCGGCTCAACGAGCTCTCCTTCCACGACCACACCGAGCCCTCCACGAGCGCCGGCTTCCGGAGGATCCTCGTCACCGAACCCCAGCACCCCTACCTGGAGGCGTGGTGGCCGCCCGGGCACGGCCTGGGATACGAGCACACCTTCGTCCACCAGGCGCGTGACGTGGTGCGCACCATCACCGAGGGACTCGCCCCCGTACCGTCGTTCGCCGACGGGCTCCAGGTGCAGCGGGTGCTCGCCGCGGTCGAGGAGAGCGCCGCCAAGAACTCCGTCCACACCCCGGTCGCCTTCTAGGAGGTCAGCGCATGCCCCGCCCCTTCACCCTCTTCACCGGCCAGTGGGCCGACCTGCCACTGGAGGAGGTCTGCCGGCTCGCCCGGGACTTCGGCTACGACGGCCTCGAACTCGCCTGCTGGGGAGACCACTTCGAGGTCGACAAGGCTCTGGCGGATCCCGGCTACCTGGAGGGCCGCCACCGGCTGCTCGACAAGTACGGGCTCAAGTGCTGGGCCGTCTCCAACCATCTGGTCGGCCAGGCCGTCTGCGACAGCCCGATCGACGAGCGCCACCAGGGAATCCTGCCCGGCCGCATCTGGGGGGACGGGGAGCCCGAAGGCGTGAGGAGGCGGGCCGCCGAGGAGATCGCGGACACCGCCCGGGCGGCGGCCGCCTTCGGCGTGGACACGGTCATAGGATTCACCGGCTCGTCCATCTGGCACCTGGTCGCCATGTTCCCACCGGTCCCGCCGCACATGATCGAGCGCGGGTACGAGGACTTCGCCGAGCGGTGGAACCCGATCCTGGACGTCTTCGACGCCGAGGGCGTGCGGTTCGCCCACGAGGTGCACCCCAGCGAGATCGCGTACGACTACTGGACGACGCACCGCGCCCTCGAGGCCGTGGACCACCGCCCCGCCTTCGGGCTGAACTTCGACCCGAGCCACTTCGTGTGGCAGGACCTCGATCCGGTGGGCTTCCTCTACGACTTCCGGGACCGGATCTACCACGTGGACTGCAAGGAGGCGCGCAAGCGTCTCGACGGCCGCAACGGGCGCCTCGGCTCGCACCTGCCCTGGGGCGATCCCCGGCGCGGCTGGGACTTCGTGTCGGCGGGCCACGGCGACGTGCCCTGGGAGGACGTCTTCCGGATGCTGCGGTCCATCGGCTACGAGGGGCCGGTCTCCGTCGAGTGGGAGGACGCGGGTATGGACCGGCTGGCCGGTGCGCCGGAGGCACTGGCCTCGCTCAAGCGGTTCGACTTCGACCCTCCGAGCGCGTCCTTCGACGCGGCGTTCGGCGGCGGCGACTGACCTCGCGCCGACGGGAGCCGGCCCGCCCCGCCACGGCACCCGCCCGTCAGGCCCCGGCGGCCTCCCAGCCCCTGCCGGCCTCCTGACGGGCACGCCGGGCTGCTCGCCCGGCCGGCGGGTGCCCCGATCACGGTCCTGCCGTGGGCTGCCTCGATCTCCCCGGCGCTCCGGAACCCGCCTCGGGGGCCGGAGGGCGCGAGCGACCCGTAGGAAGCCGAGGAAGGCGGCGACGGAACCCCGGGGCGGCGGTACTCGGGGCCACCCGACGGAACCCCGGGGCGGCGGTACTCGGGGCCACCCGACGGAACCCCGGGGCGGCGGTCCTCAGGGCCACCCGGCGGAATCCCGGCCACGGCACGGCAGCGGGGGATCGGCCCTCGCCCACCGCTGAGCGGCACCCGGGCCACGCGGCGGTGACCGGGACCCGGCCCTCGCCGCCGCCCGGGGGCGATTCGGCATGCCCTGAACCGGCTTTGTCCTGCCGCAGGGAAAAGTTCGATCCGATCCCTGCGCAAGGGCTTTCCGAGCCGGACGAACCCGGCTACGGTCCCTTCCGTGTACACGACATGACTCGCGTCACCGGTGGCCCGACCGCCCCGGTGGCGAGCGCGGCAGTCCCCGCGCGGAACGGCAGAACGCACCCGCCCGAACAACCGGCACCCCCGGAGGACGCACGTGCACAGAAACAGCAGACGGCTCCGCGCCCGGAAGACACTGGCCCTCCTGACCGGCGGACTGCTCGCCGCCGCCACCCTCACCCTGGGCTCTTCGCCCGCCGCCACCGCCGGCACCCCGCGCGTTTCGGCGGCGCAGGACGCCGCCGAGGACTTCCAGCAGGTCACGCTCGCCAAGGGGGCCGCCGAGACCGGCGAACCCATGTCCCTGGCGGTGCTCCCCGACCGCAGCGTGCTGCACACCGCCCGCAGCGGCGAGCTGCGCATCACGGACAGCGCGGGAAACACCCGCGTCTCCGGGACCATCCCCGTCTACTCACACGACGAGGAAGGACTCCAAGGTGTAGGCATCGACCCGGACTTCGACGAGAACCGGGCGATCTACCTCTACTACGCACCGCCGTTGGACACCCCGGCCGGTGACGCCCCGGAGAACGGCACCGCCGCGGACTTCGCCAAGTTCGACGGTGTGAACCGGCTCTCCCGCTTCGTCCTGGCGGAGGACGGCACCCTCGACATGTCGAGCGAGAAGAAGGTCCTCGACATCCCGACCACCCGCGGCATGTGCTGCCACGTGGGCGGTGACATCGACTTCGACGCCCAGGGCAACCTCTACCTCTCGACGGGTGACGACTCCAACCCCTTCGCGTCCGACGGCTTCTCCCCGCTGGACGACCGGGCCGACCGCAACCCCGGATTCGACGCCCGCCGTACCGCCGGCAACACCAACGACCTCCGCGGCAAGATCCTCCGCATCAAGGTCGCCGACGACGGCTCGTACACCGTGCCCGACGGCAACCTCTTCGCGCCGGGCACGGACCGGACCCGCCCGGAGATCTACGCGATGGGATTCCGCAACCCCTTCCGCTTCAGTGTCGACAAGGCCACCGGAATCCTCTACGTCGGTGACTACGGTCCGGACGCGGGCGCGGCAGACCCGAACCGCGGGCCCGCCGGGCAGGTCGAGTTCGCCCGGGTGACGAAGCCGGGCAACTTCGGCTGGCCGTACTGCACGGGCGACAACGACGCCTTCAACGACTACGACTTCGCCACCGGCACCTCCGGGGCGCCCTTCGACTGCGCCGCGCCGAAGAACGAGTCCCGCCACAACACCGGCCTCGTCGACCTGCCGCCCGCCCAGGCCGCGTGGATCCCGTACGACGGCGCGTCCGTCCCCGAGTTCGGCACCGGCTCGGAGTCGCCCATGGGCGGACCGGTCTACCACTACGACGCCGGCCTGGACTCGCCGGTGAAGTTCCCCGAGGCGTACGACGGCGACTTCTTCGCCGGTGAGTTCGGCCGGCAGTGGATCAAGCGCATCGAGCAGGACGGCGACGGCGCCGTGCAGTCCATCGACGACATCCCGTGGACCGGGACCCAGGTGATGGACATGGCCTTCGGCCCCGACGGGGCACTCTACGTCCTGGACTACGGGCTCTCCTGGTTCGGCGGCGACGAACACTCCGCCCTCTACCGCATCGAGAACGCCACCGGCGGCCGCTCACCCGTCGTCGAGGCGTCCTCCGACAGGACGTCCGGCGTCGCACCGCTGAAGGTGAAGTTCTCCTCCGCGGGAACCACCGACGGCGACGGCGACACCCTGACGTACGCCTGGGACTTCGGCGACGGCGGTACGTCCACCGCGGCCAACCCCTCGTACACGTACAAGAAGAACGGCACCTACACCGCGACCGTGACCGCCGAGGACCCGACGGGGCGCACCGGATCGGCGAGCGTGCACGTCACCGTCGGCAACACCGCGCCCACCGTCGTGATGGAAGCCCCGGCTGACGGACGTCCGTTCGAGTTCGGTGACGAGGTGCCCTTCAAGGTGACCGTCACCGATCCGGAGGACGGCGCCATCGACTGCTCCGACGTCGAGGTGAAGTTCACCCTCGGACACGACAGCCACGGCCACGACATCACCACCGAGCACGGCTGCGAAGGCACGATCAAGACGGCCATGGAGGGCGGCCACGACCCCAACGCCAACATCTACGGCGGCATCTCCGCGTCCTACACCGACGGCGGGGGCGGCGGTCAGGCCGCGCTGACCGGCCGTGACGCCGCCAAGCTCCAGCCCCGGCACCGCCAGGCGGAGCACTTCGACGACTCCTCGGGCATCTCCACACCGAACAAGACGAGCGCCCACGGCGGCAGGACCGTCGGGGACATCGACAACGGTGACTGGATCTCCTTCACCCCGTACATCCTCGACGGCTCCACGAAGCTCACCGCACGCACGTCCTCCGCGGGAGCGGGAGGCTTCCTCGAAGTGCGGGCCGGCTCACCCACCGGCAAGATCCTGGGCTCCGCGCCGATCCCGGTGACGGGCAGCTGGGACTCCTTCCAGGACGTGGACGTGCCGCTGCGCGGCGCGCCGAAGAAGGCCACGGAACTCTTCCTCGTCTTCAAGGGCGGAACGGGAGCGCTGTACGACGTGGACGACTTCGAACTCTCCGACAGCCCGGTCGACCGGACGGCCAAGCGGGTCCTCGTGTTCTCCAAGACCGGCGGCTTCCGCCACGACTCGATCCCCGAGGGCATCGCCGCGCTGAAGGAACTCGGCAAGGACACCGGCATCACCGTCGACTCCACGGAGGAGGCCGCCCAGTTCACCACCAGCAACCTGGCGCGATACGACGCCGTCGTGTTCCTCTCGACGACCGGTGACGTCCTCGACGCCGAGCAGCAGAAGGCCTTCGAGAACTTCGTGGCCACCGGCGGCGGCTACATGGGCGTCCACGCGGCCGCCGACACCGAGTACGACTGGGAGTTCTACGGCGGCCTGGTCGGCGCCTACTTCGACTCCCACCCGCAGATCCAGCCCGCGACCGTACGCGTGGAGAACCACGACCACCCGGCCACCGCCCACCTGGACGAGACCTGGGACCGCACCGACGAGTGGTACAACTACCGCACCAACCCCCGGGACAAGGCCCAGGTCCTCGCCACGCTCGACGAGACCACCTACACCGGCGGCACGATGAAGGGCGACCACCCCATCGCCTGGTGCCAGGCGTACCAGGGCGGGCGTTCCTTCTACACGGGGCTCGGACACACCAAGGAGTCGTACGCCGAACCCGCCTTCCGCCGGCACCTCCTGGGCGGACTGCGCTACGCGGCCGGACAGGTCGGCGCCGACTGCAAGCCGGACACCGGATACAGGTCCATCTTCAACGGAAAGACCCTCGAAGGCTGGAAGCAGGCCGGCCCCGGCAAGTTCACCGTCACCGACGGCGAGCTGCGCTCCGAGGGCGGGATGGGACTCCTGACCTACCAGGCCAAGGAACTCAAGTCCTACTCCCTCAAGCTCGACTGGAAGCTGTCGGGCGACGACAACTCCGGCGTGTTCGTCGGCTTCCCCGAGTCGGACGACCCGTGGTCCGCGGTGGACAACGGCTACGAGGTCCAGATCGACGCCACGGACGCGGCGGACCGCACGACCGGCGCCGTCTACACCTTCAAGTCCGCCGACCTCAAGGCCCGGGACCGCGTCCTGCGGCCGCCCGGACAGTGGAACAGCTACGAGATCAAGGTCCAGGGGGAGCGGCTCCAGGTCTTCCTCAACGGAGTGAAGATCAACGACTTCACCAACAAGGACCCGGTCCGCAGCCTCAGGAACGGATACATCGGTCTCCAGAACCACGGGGCCGACGACCAGGTGTCCTTCCGTGACATCCAGCTGAAGGAGCTGCCCTCGACGTAGGGCGGCCACCTCCTGCGCCGGCGGTGGGCGGGGGGGCCCCCCCCCCCCCCCCCCCCCCCCCCCCCCCCCGGCCCCCCCCCGGGGGCCGGCCCGGTGCGCGCACTGCGGGCGGGCCCGCGGGGGGGGGTTAGG
>NZ_JBHZCI010000038.1:0-74197 GCF_042755185.1 Streptomyces sp. NPDC059166
CCCCAGTAACGATCAATCACAGGGCAACCAGGAGTCCTCAGAAGCCATCAGACCCCCCATAGCGTGCAATGCTGAGCGATCCACCCATAGTTGGGCGGACAGAGTCCTCCCCGGACTCCTTGTCCTATTTTGGCATGAGGAGTAGGGAACGGCGCAAGGGCCCCGTTAGTGCTATCCATCACGCTTGAGGCAAAGGCCCGGTTCGGGACGTAGGTCCCAGGGCCTCGAGACTGCCGTCCGGCCTCAGTTGTCGCACGCGTCACATCCGACGCAGGTTCACAGGCTGTCAGTTCCCCTCAGGACATCTCCGTTCACCTCCGCCGGTCTCCACCGGCACCCGCGGATGTCGGGCACCTCACGGGATGTCTCTTCCCTGCCGTTGGCGCCTCTATGCGGCGGTGCGTTCCACTTCACACCGATTCGGGCTAGTTGGAGGATTGTAGGTCCCGCACCGCCCGCCAGCGGTCCGCGAGCCTTCCGTACGCGGCGCCCGCCGCGTCACCGTCACCCGAGCGCAGAGCCGCGATGCCCTCGGCCACGTCGGCGGCCGACCGGTCCCCGGCCAGCTGCTCCTCCTTCAGCGCGTGGACCAGGCCCCCGTAGTCGAGCTCCACCATGGCGCGCGGGTGGAACTCCTCCAGCCAGCGGCCCACCCCTACGAGGCCCTCGGTCAGGGGCCCTTCGCTCACCGTCTCGCGGAGCGTCCGCAGCGCACGTGCCAGGCGTCGCCGCGCCTGGACCATCGGGGTCCGGTAGCGCAGCAGAGGGCGGCACCCGCCGTCGGTGCCGGCGACGTACTCACGCTCCTCGTCGTCGAAGAGCACGAACCAGCGCACCGGCACATGCCACACGGCCGTCCGGATCCAGGGACGGGCGTCCGGGTTCCGCTCCGCCCAGCGCTCGTGGTCCGCCGCCGCCTGACTCCGCACGACCGGAGGCAGCACCGCGTCCAGCACGGTGGCCGGAAACAGTCCCTCGAGTTCGCCCATGGCCAGCCATCCCCTCATCCGGGTGCGCCAGGGACAGACGCAGATCCCGCCGTCGACGACCGCGATGAACGCGTCCCCGCTCTCTCTCACCGGCACCGGCACCGGCGGCGTGGGGACCAGGTCCGCCAGCGAACGACGCAGTTCGTCCTGGGCCGTGGGGAGATCCGTCCGACTCGCGTAACGGGTCCAGTGGCTCCGCTCCGGTTCGGCGAAGGCGGCGAGCGGCTCGTACACCCGCAGGTAGGACGCGTAAGGGACGAGCACCGAGGACACCACCGACATGCCGTAGATCGTGTCACGCCCATACTCCACAGGGGGGTGATCCCGGGCACGGGGGCCGTCAGGTGCCCCACGAGGACTTACGCTCATGCCCAGCCGGACCGACCGCTGCCGGTCGGACCGGGGCCCTCCCCACCTTCAGGAGGGTCTTGTGCCGCTTCGTACTTGGGAGTCACCACAGTGACCGATGTGACCGGCGTGCCCGCCACGGCAGATGTCCTGCGCACCCTGTTCCACTCCGACCAGGGGGGCCACGAGCAAGTGGTCATCTGCCAGGACCGTGCCAGCGGCCTCAAGGCCGTCATCGCCCTGCACTCCACCGCCCTGGGCCCGGCCCTCGGCGGGACCCGCTTCTACCCGTACGCCTCCGAGGAGGAGGCGGTCGCGGACGCGCTGAACCTGTCGCGCGGGATGTCGTACAAGAACGCCATGGCCGGACTCGACCACGGCGGCGGCAAGGCCGTCGTCATCGGCGACCCCGACCGGATCAAGTCCGAGGAACTCCTCCTGGCCTACGGCCGGTTCGTGGCCTCGCTCGGCGGACGCTACGTGACGGCCTGTGATGTCGGCACGTACGTCGCCGACATGGACGTCGTCGCCCGCGAGTGCCGCTGGACGACGGGCCGCTCGCCGGAGAACGGCGGCGCCGGCGACTCCTCGGTCCTCACCGCCTTCGGCGTCTTCCAGGGCATGCGGGCCTCCGCCCAGCACCTGTGGGGGGACCCCACCCTGCGCGGGCGCAAGGTCGGCGTCGCGGGTGTCGGGAAGGTGGGGCGCCACCTGGTCGAACACCTGCTGAGCGACGGCGCCGAGGTGGTCGTGACCGACGTGCGGGAGGCGTCCGTACGCGCGATCACGGATCTGCACCCCCAGGTCGCCGTGGCGGCGGACACCGACGCGCTGATCCGCACCGAGGGCCTCGACATCTACGCCCCGTGCGCACTCGGCGGGGCACTGAACGACGAGAGCGTCGCCGTGCTCACCGCACGGGTGGTGTGCGGAGCGGCCAACAACCAGCTCGCGCACCCGGGCATCGAGAAGGACCTCGCCGACCGGTCGGTCCTGTACGCACCTGACTACGTGGTGAACGCCGGAGGCGTGATCCAGGTCGCCGGCGAGCTCCACGGCTTCGACTTCGACCGGTGCAAGGCCAAGGCGACGAAGATCTTCGACACCACGCTGTCCATCTTCGCACGTGCGAAGGCGGATGGGATTCCGCCGGCCGCGGCCGCGGACAGGATCGCCGAGCAGCGGATGGCGGACGCGCGCCGTCGCTGACCGTTGACCCGAGCGTCACCACGAGCCCCCGTCGCCGGGCCGAGAGGCCGTCCGGTGACGGGGGTCCGGCGCGGACCGGGGCCGAGGACGGGCCGCGGGGAGACAAGACTCACTCCGGTCGGCGGGTCGGACCTCCGCAAGAGGTTAAAATCGGGGTTGACCAGCGAGGACGGGCTCCTCGACGGTCCTGTGGGAAGGCACGTGATGCGGGCGGCGTACCGTATGGCCGAGGAAGCAGGTACCGTTAAAGCCACGGGCGCGGTCTCTCAGCCGAGAGTCCGTCCTGAAACATGAACGCGTGTCAAGACTCTGGGGCCGTCGAGCCCCGTCACCGAGGGGGTCGAGCCATGGGGCGCGGCCGGGCAAAGGCCAAGCAGACCAAGGTCGCCCGCCAGCTGAAGTACAGCAGCGGCGGGACGGACCTGTCGCGTCTGGCCAATGAGCTGGGCGCATCGCCTTCGAGTCAGCCACCGAACGCGGAGCCGTTCGAGGACGACGACGAGGAAGATGACCCGTACGCACAGTACGCGGATCTGTACAACGACGACGAGGACGCGGACGAGGACGAACAGTCCGGTCCGTCGTCACAGCGCCGCGGCGCTTGACCTCGCACTGACACATCAACCCGGTCCGGGCCTGCCCGGACCGGGTTCTGTGCTGTCCGGGTGCCGGGTGGCATGTGCGGCGGGTGGCGTGCCGCGCCCTGTCCGGCCGTCGGCGTACGCCCTGGTCCGGATGGGCACCGGACCAGGGGTCACCAGGTCCTACCGCGCGTAGTCGCCCGTCAGTTCCGCGCCCGTGGCGTGGTCCCCGCGGTCGGTGATCTCGCCTGCGACCCACGAGTCGACGCCCCGGTCGGCCAGGGTCGTCAGAGCCACGTCCACCGAGTCGGCGGGGACGATCGCGATCATGCCGACGCCCATGTTCAGCGTCTTCTCCAGCTCCAGCCGCTCGACCTTGCCGGCCTTGCCGACCAGGTCGAACACCGCGCCGGGGGTCCAGGTGGAACGGTCGACCGTGGCGTGCAGCCCGTCCGGGATCACCCGGGCCAGGTTGTTGGCCAGACCGCCGCCGGTGACGTGGCTGAAGCCGTGGACCTCGGTCGTGCGGGTCAGCGCGAGACAGTCCAGGGAGTAGATCCTGGTGGGCTCGAGCAGCTCCTCGCCGAGCGTCCGGCCGAACTCCTCGACCTGCCGGTCCAGGCTCCATCCGGCCCGGTCGAAGACCACGTGGCGTACGAGCGAGTACCCGTTGGAGTGAAGACCGGAGGACGCCATCGCGATCACGGCGTCACCCTTGCGGATGCGGTCCGGGCCCAGCAGGCGGTCGGCCTCGACCACGCCCGTGCCGGCTCCCGCGACGTCGAAGTCGTCGGGGCCGAGCAGCCCGGGGTGCTCCGCCGTCTCGCCGCCCACCAGCGCGCAGCCGGCCAGCACACAGCCCTCGGCGATGCCCTTCACGATGGACGCGACCCGCTCGGGGTGGACCTTGCCGACGCAGATGTAGTCGGTCATGAAGAGCGGCTCCGCGCCGCACACCACGAGGTCGTCGACGACCATCCCGACCAGGTCGTGGCCGATGGTGTCGTACACGCCCATCTGGCGGGCCAGATCGACCTTCGTGCCGACACCGTCGGTGGCCGAGGCGAGCAGCGGACGCTCGTAGCGCTTGAGCGCCGAGGCGTCGAAGAGCCCGGCGAACCCGCCGAGACCGCCGAGACCGGCGACCTCGGGGCGCTGGGTCTTCCTCACCCACTCCTTCATCAGCTCGACGGCGCGGTCACCGGCTTCGATGTCGACGCCCGCCGCAGCGTAGGAAGCACCTGTTGTCTCAGACATGGCCCGGGATCTTTCGTGTGGGAATACGGGGCTGGAGGGGAAGCGGCCGGCCGGTCCGGGTCACGGACGGCGCAGCGCGTCGGCCGCCGCGGTCGCGGCGGGTCCGGCCGCCAGCTCGGTCTCCAGCAGCTGCTTGCCGAGCAGCTCGGGGTCCGGGAGCTCCATCGGGTATTCGCCGTCGAAGCAGGCGCGGCACAGGTTCGGCTTGTCGATCGTCGTCGCCTCGATCATCGAGTCGATCGAGATGTAGGCGAGCGAGTCGGCGCCCATGGAGGTGCCGATCTCGTCCACGGACATGCCGTTGGCGATCAGCTCGGCCCGTGTCGCGAAGTCGATCCCGAAGAAGCAGGGCCACTTCACCGGAGGGGAGGAGATCCGGATGTGGATCTCGGCGGCACCCGCCTCGCGGAGCATCCGGACCAGGGCCCGCTGGGTGTTGCCGCGGACGATCGAGTCGTCGACGACCACCAGGCGCTTGCCCTTGATGACTTCCTTGAGGGGATTCAGTTTGAGCCTGATGCCCAACTGGCGGATGGTCTGTGAGGGCTGGATGAAGGTCCGGCCGACGTAGGCGTTCTTGACCAGTCCGGACCCGAACGGAATTCCGCTCGCCTCGGCGTAGCCGATGGCCGCGGGGGTGCCCGATTCCGGCGTCGCTATGACGAGGTCGGCCTCGACGGGGGCCTCGGCCGCCAGCTTCCGGCCCATCTCCACACGGGACAGGTAGACGTTCCGCCCGGCGATGTCGGTGTCGGGGCGGGCCAGGTACACGTACTCGAAGACACAGCCCTTGGGCTTCGCTTCCGCGAAGCGCGAGGTGCGCAGACCGTTCTCGTCGATGGCGACGAGCTCGCCCGGCTCGATCTCGCGGACGTAGCTCGCGCCGCAGATGTCGAGGGCGGCGGACTCGGAGGCCACCACCCAGCCGCGCTCCAGCCGGCCGAGGACGAGCGGGCGGATGCCCTGCGGGTCACGGGCGGCGTAGAGGGTGTGCTCGTCCATGAAGACGAGGGAGAAGGCGCCCTTGACCTCGGGGAGCACCTTTGCGGCGGCCTCCTCGATGGTGAGCGGCTTGTCGTCCTCGTCTCTCTGCCCGGCGAGCAGCGCGGTCACGAGATCGGTGTCGTTGGTCGCCGCGACCTGGGTGGCGCGGCCGTCCTTCCGGGGAAGGTCGGCGACCATCTCGGCGAGCTGGGCGGTGTTCACCAGGTTGCCGTTGTGACCCAGGGCGATCGAGCCGTGCGCGGTGGCACGGAACGTCGGCTGCGCGTTCTCCCACACCGAGGCACCGGTGGTGGAGTAGCGGGCATGACCGACCGCGATATGGCCCTGGAGCGATCCCAGAGACGTTTCGTCGAAGACCTGCGAGACCAGTCCCATGTCCTTGAAGACCAGGATCTGCGACCCGTTGCTCACTGCGATGCCCGCGGACTCCTGTCCACGGTGCTGCAGGGCATACAGTCCGAAATAGGTGAGCTTGGCGACCTCTTCGCCCGGAGCCCAGACACCGAAGACGCCGCAAGCGTCCTGGGGGCCCTTCTCTCCGGGGAGCAGGTCGTGGTTGAGTCGTCCATCACCACGAGGCACGGCACCGAGTGTAGGCGAGATCGACCACCGGTCCGAATTGGGTGAGCGCCCCCGACCGGCCTCGACCACGGTGACGGAACCTGCTCCGCCCCCGCTCCGGCCGGCGTCATGTGATCACTGCGGGTGATCATGCCTCGGGCGGGCCGCCTCCCCGGACGGGGCGCATGGCCGCCGTGGCCCGGGATGGGCGCCGGTTACCGGCGGGTCGGATGCGACGGGACATCCGGCCCGCGGACATCGCTCCGCACGCTCAGGCCGCGGCTCCGGGGGTCGCGCCGGGGCGGGGCGAGGGACCCCTTTTCGTGGCGAGCCTCACACTGCGAGCGGCCTGCCGCGCATCCCGGCGCTTTCGGATCGCGCCGCGGGGTCCGTCGAACGAAGCGGTCGGCGTGGGATGTTCCACGCGAATCGGCACTCGGGGCGGCACCTGGCCGGCGAGGCCCCGCCGGACGCCCACAGCCCCTCCGGCCGGCACCTCCCCCGCCGTGTGCGGATGTCCGCTGGGCGAGACCGCCATTGACATGCCCTCACCCCCTTGGCAGTCTCCATGCCCATGCAGCCCCTCGGTGACCGGTCGGTCACGCTCGTGGAGCGCCGCCACGTCGATCTGGCACGTGTCGCGAGCGCCATCTGTCGCTGCGTCTGATCCGCCCGCACTCCGCTGAGCCCTCCGCCGTTCCTCCGGTGACTCCTGCTCGGCTGCGGCCACTTCCGCTCTTTCCCTCTTTTCTCCTTTTCCCGTCGTAACGGACACGCCCGCCCGCGCGGCCTTTCGGCGGTTCCGCCACTTACGCGCCCTCGCGCCTCTGCCGAGGCCTGCCCTGGAGACCTCATGACCACTCGCGAATCGAACAATTCTTCGATTACACCGCCCCGTGCCTCCCTGAGCCGACGTGCTTTCGCGGCGACGGTGGGCGCGACCGCCGCGACCGCCGCCGTGGGCATCCGTGACGCGAGCCCCGCCTCCGCCGCCGTACCCGGCGAGCGCCCCTTCCGTGCCGCACGCGGCAGACACGCACGCCGGCCCAACATCCTCTTCATCCTCGGCGACGACCTCGGCTGGGCCGATCTCTCCTCGTACGGGGCTCCGCACATCCGCACCCCGCACCTGGACGAACTGGCGCGCCAGGGCGTGCGGTTCACCGACGCGTACTCCGGTTCCGCCACCTGCTCCCCCACCCGCTTCAGCCTCTACACCGGTCGCTACCCGGGGCGGACCAAGGGCGGACTGGCGGAGCCCATCGCGGACAGGTCGGCGGGGCTCGAACCCACCCACCCCACGCTCGCGTCCCTGCTGCGCGGCGCCGGCTACGCGACCGCGCTCATCGGCAAGTGGCACTGCGGCTACCTGCCGGACCACAGCCCCACCAAGTCGGGCTGGGACGAGTTCTTCGGCAACTTCGGCGGGGCGCTGGAGTACTACTCCAAGCTCGGCCTGGGCGGCGAGTACGACCTGTACGAGGGCGACGCCGAGTACAAGGACCTGCGCTACTACACACGGATCCTGACGGAGCGTGCGAGCGAGTACGTGCAGCGCGATCACGACAAGCCCTGGCTGCTCAACCTGAACTTCACCACCCCGCACTGGCCGTGGATCGCCGACGGGGACACCGAGGCGAGCGCCGAGATCGTCCGCCGGATCAAGGCCGGGGACCCGTCCGCGCTGTGGCACGCCGACGGAGGGTCGGTCGAGAAGTACAAGGAGATGGTCGAGGACCTGGACCGCTCGGTGGGGCAGGTGCTGAAGGCGCTGAAGCGCTCGGGGCAGGAGGAGGACACCCTGGTCTTCTTCGCCAGCGACAACGGGGGCGAGCGGTTCTCCTACAACTGGCCGCTCTCCGGGAACAAGAGCTCGCTCCAGGAGGGCGGGATCCGTGTCCCCTCGGTGCTGCGGTGGCCGGCCCGCGTCGACGGCCACCAGGTCAGCGACCTCCCCGTCTACTCGCCCGACTGGACGGCGACCCTGCTGGAGCTCGGCGGCGCCCGGCCCGATCCCGCGTACCCGCTCGACGGCGTCAGCCTCGCCGGGTACCTGCTGCGGGGCGAGGCGCCGAAGGAGCGCGACCTGTTCTGGCGGGTGCGCGAGGAGCGGGCGCTGCGGCGCGGGGACTGGAAGTACTACCGGGGCAAGGGCGGGAAGGACCAGCTCTTCAACCTGGCCGACGACCGGCGCGAGCAGGCGGACCGGGCGGCAGCCGAGCCCGGGAGGCTGGCCGCGCTGCGGGCCTCGTGGGAGCGGACGGACTCCGGTCTGCTCCCCTATCCGACGGCATCCTGAGCACGTCCGTCCCACGGGGCCGCCCGGCCGCGTGGGACGGGCTCAGCTTCCGGCCGGGGCGGAGGCGCGCAGCCCCTTGCCGTCCTTCGCCTCGATGGACAGGGAGCTCTGCTCGACCGCGTAGCGCGTCGTGCCCTTGAGCACTCCGAGCAGCGCCCGCTCCACCTCCGTCTCGGGTCCCGGGCACATCTTCCTGGTGGAGACGAGCGGACCGAAGGTGATGGCGGAGCCGGAGACCTCGGCGGTGCCGTGGAAGGAGTTGCAGCCGAGGCTGCCCTCCACCGAGCCGTCCTCACCGAAGGTGAGACGCGCCTTCCGCTCCGCGCCCGCGGGTGCGGGCGTCCGTTTCCCGTCGACGGTCAGGGCCGACACCGTCCACCTGACATCGGTCAGGGCCGGCTCGGTCCGTACGGTGCCGCTGCCGCCCTCGGCGTCGTCCCCGGATCCCGGTCCGGAACCCGTCTCCGTACCGCAGGCGGCAAGGGTGAGGAGGGTCAGGGCGCTGACTGCCACACGTCGTGTACGCATGCGGATGGGACGGACCGGGTGGCCGATCCGGTTCCCCTCAGCCCATGAGCGGGAGCGACGCGGCGAGATCGGCCCGCCGGCCACTCGCGCTGACCTGTGCCGACCCGAGCGCCTCGGCCCACAGGGTCCGCCCCGTCGCCAGCCGGATCCAGGTGAGCGGATCGGTCTCCACGACATTGGGCGGGGTGCCCCGGGTGTGCTTGGGGCCGCCGATGCACTGGACCACGGCGAAGGGCGGGATCCGCACCTCGACGGATCCGCCGGGCGCCCTGTCCGCGAGCGCGTCGGCGAGCAGCCGGGTGCAGGCTGCCAGCGCCTGGCGGTCGCACGGGATGCCGAGGCCCGTGGCCCGGTTCAGGTCGTCGGTGTGGACGACGAGTTCGACGGTTCGGGTCACCAGGAAGTCGCCCAGCCGCATCGTGCCCCCACGGGTCGCCACCAGCCGGTCGGTGGCACCGCCGTCGGCGGGCACCAGCTCCGTGAACCGGGCGGCCGTCTCCTCGTAGAGCGCCACGAGGTCCGGGTGGGCCGCGGCCAGCTCCCGGGTGTGGCCGGCGATCCCCTCGGCGTTCCCCGCGGTGGAGAACGGCCACTCCAGCAGGGCGATCTCCGGTTTGGGCCCACCGGCCGGTTCCGGCAGCTCCATGGCTCGGCTGACCCGCTCCAGCGCCATCGTCAGATGCGCCACGAGCTCCCGCACGCTCCACTCCCCCAGCCCGGGCAGTGCGAGCTGCTCGGGCGTCAGCGTGCGGACCGCGTCCCGCACGTGGGCGAACTGGGCCAGGACCGCGGTCCTGGTCCGGGTGACGTCGTAAGCGCGGGGACGCTTCTTGGCCGGTGGCATGGGACCGAGACTAACCGGCCCGTCCGACAGCCCCCTCCGCCGTGAACGCCTCGCCGCCGGCCGTCAGGGGACGCCGGGCACGGTGCGACGCCGAGGCCCTCGTCCGGTCGTCCGGACGAGGGCCTCGGTACAGGCGGGAAAGCCTGGCGGAACTCAGGCGAAGAGGCCCTTGAGGGTCCCCTCGTGCGCCGTGCGCAGCTCGCTCAGCGGGATGCTGAACTCACCCTGGATCTCGATCTCGTCGCCGTCCACGACCCCGATCCGGGCGACGGGCAGACCCCGCGCACCGCACATGTCGTTGAAGCGGAGCTCCTCGCTGCGCGGGATCGACACGACCGCGCGGCCCGCCGACTCCGAGAACAGGAAGGTGAAGGCGTCCAGCCCGTCCGGGACGACCAGCCGGGCGCCGTTCCCGCCGCGCAGGCAGGACTCGGTGACCGCCTGGATCAGGCCGCCGTCGGAGAGGTCGTGCGCCGCGTCGATCATGCCGTCGCGGGAGGCCGAGATGAGGATCTCGGCGAGCAGCTTCTCGCGGCCCAGGTCCACCTTGGGCGGCATGCCGCCGAGGTGGTCGTGGACGACCTGGGACCAGGCCGATCCGCCGAACTCCTCGCGGGTGTCGCCCAGGAGGTACAGCAGCTGCCCCTCCTCGGCGAACGCGACCGGCGTACGCCGGGTCACGTCGTCGATCACACCGAGGACGGCCACGACGGGCGTCGGGTGGATCGCCGTCTCACCGGTCTGGTTGTACAGCGAGACGTTGCCGCCGGTGACCGGGGTGCCCAGCTCCAGGCAGCCGTCCGCGAGACCACGGGTGGCCTCGGCGAACTGCCACATGACGTCCGGGTCCTCGGGCGAACCGAAGTTGAGGCAGTCCGAGATGGCGAGCGGCTTGGCGCCGGACGCCGCGACGTTGCGGTAGGACTCGGCCAGCGCGAGCTGGGCGCCCGTGTACGGGTCGAGCTTGGCGTAGCGGCCGTTGCCGTCGGTCGCCATGGCCACGCCCAGGTTCGACTGCTCGTCGATCCGGACCATGCCTGCGTCCTCGGGCATCGCCAGCACGGTGTTGCCCTGGACGAAGCGGTCGTACTGGTCGGTGATCCAGGACTTCGACGCCTGGTTCGGGGAGCCGACCAGCTTGAGGACCTGCTCGCGCAGCTCCGCGCCGTTCGCCGGACGGGCCAGCTTGCCGGCGTCGTCGGCCTGCAGCGCGTCCTGCCAGGACGGGCGGGCGAACGGCCGGTGGTAGGTGGGGCCTTCGTGGGCCACGGACCGCGGCGGCACGTCCACGATCTGCTCGCCGTGCCAGAAGATCTCCAGCTGCGATCCCCCGGTCACCTCACCGATCACGGTGGCGATGACGTCCCACTTCTCGCAGATCTCCAGGAAGCGGTCCACGTGCTGCGGCTCGACGATCGCGCACATGCGCTCCTGCGACTCGCTCATGAGGATCTCCTCGGGCGAGAGGGAGGAGTCGCGCAGCGGCACGGTGTCCAGCTCGACGCGCATGCCGCCGGAGCCCGCGGAGGCCAGCTCGCTCGTGGCGCAGGAGAGCCCGGCGCCGCCGAGGTCCTGGATGCCCGCGACGAGCTTCTCCTTGAAGATCTCCAGGGTGCACTCGATGAGCAGCTTCTCCTGGAACGGGTCGCCGACCTGGACGGCCGGGCGCTTGGCGGGCCCGGTCGACTCGAAGGTCTCCGAGGCGAGCACCGAGACGCCGCCGATGCCGTCGCCGCCGGTGCGGGCGCCGTAGAGGATCACCTTGTTGCCGGGGCCGGAGGCCTTGGCGAGGTGGATGTCCTCGTGCTTCATCACGCCGATGCAGCCGGCGTTGACGAGGGGGTTGCCCTGGTAGCAGGGGTCGAAGACGACCTCGCCGCCGATGTTGGGCAGGCCGAGGCAGTTGCCGTACCCGCCGATGCCCGCGACGACGCCGGGCAGGACGCGCCGGGTGTCGGGGTGGTCGGCCGCACCGAAGCGCAGCGGGTCGACGACCGCGACCGGCCGGGCGCCCATCGCGAGGATGTCGCGGACGATGCCGCCGACACCGGTCGCGGCGCCCTGGTAGGGCTCGATGTACGAGGGGTGGTTGTGCGACTCGACCTTGAAGGTGACCGCGTAGCCCTGGCCGACGTCGACCACACCGGCGTTCTCGCCGATGCCGACGAGCATCGCGTCGTTGGCGGGGACCTTCTCGCCGAACTGCTTGAGGTGGACCTTGCTGCTCTTGTAGGAGCAGTGCTCGGACCACATCACGGAGTACATGGCGAGCTCGGCGCCGGTGGGACGGCGGCCCAGGATCTCGCGGATCCGGGCGTACTCGTCCTCCTTGAGGCCGAGTTCCTTCCAGGGCTGTCCGGCGTCCGGGGTTTCGGCCGCGTGCTTGACCGTGTCCAGGCTCATGCGTTGACCAGCTTCTTGATGATCGAGGTGAAGAAACCGAGGCCGTCGGTGCGACCGGTGCCGATCAGCGGCTCGACGGCGTGCTCCGGGTGCGGCATCAGGCCGACGACGTTGCCCGCCGCGTTGGTGATGCCCGCGATGTCACGGAGCGAGCCGTTGGGGTTGCCGTCCAGGTAGCGGAAGGCGACGCGCCCCTCGGCCTCCAGCTCGTCGAGCGTGCGCTCGTCGGCGGTGTAGCGGCCGTCCATGTTCTTCAGCGGTACGGAGATCTCCTGGCCGGCGGTGTAGTCCGAGGTCCAGGCGGTCTCCGCGTTCTCCACCCGCAGCTTCTGGTCGCGGCAGATGAAGTGGAGGTGGTTGTTGCGCAGCATCGCGCCGGGCAGCAGGTGCGCCTCGGTCAGGACCTGGAAGCCGTTGCAGATGCCGAGGACCGGCATACCGGCCTTCGCCTGCTCGATGACGGTCTCCATGACCGGCGAGAAACGCGAGATGGCACCGGCACGCAGATAGTCGCCGTAGCTGAATCCGCCCGCCAGGATGACCGCGTCGACCTGGTGGAGGTCCTTGTCGCGGTGCCAGAGCGACACGGGCTCGGCGCCCGCGATCCGCACGGCCCGCAGGCCGTCCTGGTCGTCGAGGGTGCCGGGAAAAGTGACGACTCCGATACGGGTGGTCACTTCTCCTCCTCCACCTTGACGGTGAAGTCCTCGATGACGGTGTTGGCCAGGAAGGTCTCGGCCATCTCGTTGATGCGGGCGAGGGCGGCGTCGTCGACCGGCCCCTCGACCTCGAGCTCGAAACGCTTTCCCTGGCGGACGTCCGCGATCCCGTCGAAGCCGAGACGAGGCAGCGCGCGCTGCACAGCCTGTCCCTGCGGGTCGAGGATCTCCGGCTTGAGCATGACGTCGACTACGACGCGTGCCACTGGCACTCCCGGTGGTGTGGTGCGGCTGTGTCTCCGATGGGGTTCCCCAGACCCCCATGGGTCCACTCAGCGTACCTGGCCGGAAATTCTACGCGGGTAGATATCCACTTACGCAGATCACGGACAGATATCGGCCGATGACAACCCCCGCCGGAAAGTGCGGGAAAGAATCTTCGGCCGGATTGAGCGAGCGGGACGGCGAGGCAACACGCGGATGCAATTGGACGGACTTCACAATGCGGCGCCTTCCGCTGTACAAATGAATACCGGGGAAAGCACGATTGCCCCGGAACGGTCGACACCGGTCGATCCCCGTCCGCCCCGCCTCCGCAAGGCCGGCATCAGCGCACGTCAGGTGCGAAGACGCCGTAGGAAAGGACCGATATCCGTGGCTCAGCGCATCGTGGTCACGCTCTCCGACGACATCGACGGAGGAGAAGCGGCGGAAACGGTTTCCTTCGCCCTGGACGGGAAGTCGTACGAGATCGACCTCAATCCCGCCAATGCGGAGAAACTGCGTAAGGCACTGGCCCCCTACGTCAGCGCCGGCCGAAAGCAGGTGAATACCGGCAAGCGCGGCAAGGCCCCTGCGTCGTATCACCACACCTCGCTCGCCCCCGACCCCGCGGCCGTGCGCGCGTGGGCGCGGTCGCACCGGATGGAGGTGCCGGCCCGCGGCCGCATCCCCAAGAAGGTCTACGAGGCGTTCGCGGCGTCCAGTTGAGACCACTGTCCGGAATGTTCCATTCCGATCCCGCCCCCGGCGACACCCCGAGGAGCCGACTTGCACAACACCCCTGCAGGTCGGCTAGAGTCTGGAGCACGCCGAAGGGCAAGGCCGAAAAGCCGAACCCCAAGCAGCGTGCGGGTGTAGTTCAGTAGTAGAACATCCCCCTTCCAGGGGGAAGGCGCAGTGTGCAATTCCTGTCACCCGCTCTGCATCGCCTTACCGGCCCCCTTCGGGGATCAGGTAGAGTGGTGAGCGCTCCACCGGTGAAAGCCGAGTGGCAGCAATGCGGACGTAGCTCAGTTGGTAGAGCGCAACCTTGCCAAGGTTGAGGTCGCCAGTTCGAACCTGGTCGTCCGCTCGTGATTCGAAGGCCCCGGTCGATTCCGACCGGGGCCTTCGATCGTTCTCCGGCCACTTCCGCGCGGTTCCTCATGACGTTTGTCATGAGGAGTGGTGACAGCGCGCACTGCTCTTCGGCCTCTCCCGCCGGAAAGCTGGAAGCATGACCAGCGACGACATTCCCAGCGGCCTCACGAACGGCCCCGTGATCGAGGCGGACGGGGTCCACCGGCATTACGCCGACGGATTCGAGGCCGTGGCCGGGATCTCCTTCACCGTGGCACGCGGCGAACTCTTCGCCCTGCTCGGGACGAACGGCGCGGGCAAGACCTCCACCGTCGAACTCCTGGAGGGCCTGGCGCTCCCCACGTCGGGGACGGTCCGGATCCTCGGCCACGACCCGTACCGAGAGCGCTCCGCCGTACGGCCCCGTACCGGCGTGATGCTCCAGGAAGGCGGCTTCCCCTCCGACCTCACCGTCCTGGAGACCGCACGGATGTGGTCCGCGTGCACCACCGGCGCGCGGCCCGCCCCCGAGGCCCTGGAGATGGTCGGCCTGACGAGCCGCACCGGGGTGCGGGTCAAGCAGTTGTCCGGCGGGGAGAAGCGGCGCCTTGACCTGGCGCTCGCCCTGACCTCACGGCCCGAGGTCCTCTTCCTCGACGAGCCGACGACGGGGCTGGACGCGGAAGGGCGGAGGGACACCTGGGAGCTGATCCGGGCGCTCCGCGACGGCGGCACGACCGTACTGCTGACCACGCACTACCTCGAGGAGGCCGAAGCGCTCGCCGACCGGCTGGCGATCATGCACCAGGGGCGGATCGTGACCGCCGGGACGACCGCCGAGGTCACCGCCTCGCAGCCCGCGAGGATCCGGTTCACGCTGCCCGACGACGTACCGGCCGGCCGCCTTCCGCTCTCCTTGCGGGCCGCCGCGGAGGGGCAGCGGATCGAGATCCGCACCACGGGGCTCCAGGAGGCGCTGCACGAACTGCTCGGCTGGGCCCGGGAGTCGGGCGTACAGCTGATCGGACTCGACGCCCGCTCCGCCTCGCTGGAGGAGGCATTCCTCCAGATCGCGAACACGCAGCTCCGCTCCCGCGCCGACGACCCGCGACAGGCGGAGAGCCGGCGCGCCGGGTCCGGGAGGACCGCGGACGGCGGCCGGAACAAGTCGAAGAAGGTGACGGCATGACCACGCCCACCGCCCTCACGGGCGACCGCACGGCCCCCGGCCGCTCCCCGGCGCCGCCCTCGAAGGCATCCGCCTCCGCGCGACGGCTGGCCGCCCTGGCCCGCGCCGAACTGATGCTGCTGGTCCGCAACCGGTCGGCGATCTTCATGGCCCTGGTGCTGCCGGTGGCCATGGTCTTCTCGATCCGGGCCTCCCTGCGGCAGGTCGACCTCTCAGGCACCGGACTCTCGGTCGCGGGCGCCGCCCTCACCGGCGGTATCGGCATCGTGCTCGTCCAGGTCGTCTACATGAACCTCGTCACCGGGTACGTCACCCGGCGCGAGGAACTCGTCCTCAAGCGGCTGCGCACCGGCGAGATCACCGACCGCGAGATCCTGACCGCGACCGCGGTGCCCTCGCTCGCGCTGGCGCTCCTGCAGTGCGTGCTGCTGGTCGCGGCCGGCGCGATCGCGTTCGACCTGACGGCCCCGAAGCACCCCGCGCTGTTCCTGGTGGGTCTGGTGGTGGGCCTGGTGATGATGTCCGCCCTGGCGGCCGCGACCTCGGCGATGACCCGGACGGTCCAGACCTCGCAGCTCACCACGTTGCCGCTGTTCTTCGTCTCGCTCTTCGGCTCGGGGATCTTCGTCCCGCTGGACGTCTTCCCGGACAAGCTGGCCTCGGTGCTCGAACTCCTGCCTCTGACGGGTGTGATGACCCTCGTGCGGCAGGGCTGGCTCGGCGGGGTGGAGGGCGGCGACCTGCTGACGGCCGCCGCGGCGGCGCTGGCCTGGACCGCTTTCGCGGTGTTTGCTGTGCAGCGGTGGTTCCGCTGGGACCCGCGCGGCTGACGTGAGAGGGCTGAGGGGTGTGATCGGTCGGGTACGGGCCTGGAGACGCGACTGGCACAAGCGCAGCAAGCTCCAGCGCATCGATCTCTACAGCCGGGTGACTCTCTGCTCGGTGACCTGGTTCCTCGCGCTTTCATGGGGCTTCCTGCCTCTCCTGAAGACCCTGGACCGCGGCCCCGTGGCGACGGCCCTCGCGGGGGCCTTCCTCGCCGTCAACATCACCCAGTCCGTCGTGAGCAACCTCAACGTGACCGCCGCCTACGCGCACTACCGGGGCGTCGAACCGTTCCCGCCACGGCGGCTGCGGCTGTCCGCCGCGCTGCTGGCGGTGGCGACCGGCCTGGTCGTGGCGCTCGCGGCGACGGAGGCTGCCAGGGGGGAGGAACTGGCCCTGCTGGTCCTGGACCTCCCCGTGGCCTTCGCCATCCCGTACGTCCTGCTCGTGCCGGTCCGGGCGTTCCTCCTGCGGGCGGCGGCCTTCGGGCTGGTCGCCGTGGGACTGCTGGCCGTCGTGGGGGTGCCCGGCGGCCAGGTCTTCGGGGCCTCCGTCTCCCTGCTCGTCGTCGCCCTGCTGGTGCTCGTGTCGGCGAGGCCGAGCATCTGGAGCCTGACCGTGATGTGGCAGGCGGAGGAGGCGCGGCACATGCAGGCCAGGCTGGCGGTGGCGGAGGAACGGCTGCGGTTCGGCCGGGACATGCACGACGTGCTGGGCCGGAACCTGTCGGTGATCGCGCTCAAGAGCGAGCTGGCCGTGGAGCTGGCGCAGCGCGGCAACCCTGCCGCCAAGGACCAGATGATCGAGGTGCAGCGGATCGCCAGGGCCTCCCAGCAGGAGGTCCGCGACGTCGTACGCGGCTACCGCGAGGCCGACCTGCCCACCGAACTCATGGGAGCGCGGGGCGTGTTGCAGGCCGCCGGCATCGCCGTCACGGTCGAGGGCGCCGACGGCCCCGCGGGCATCGGGGCCCCTGCGGCCGTGCAGGCGGCGCTCGGCTGGGTGGTCCGGGAGACGGCGACGAACGTGCTGCGCCACGGCGATCCCCGCCACTGCTGGATCAGGCTCTCCCGGACCCGGGACGCGGTCGTGCTGGAGGTCGAGAACGACGGGGCCGGCGCTGCGGGCGGTCCCGGCCCTGACGGCGGCAGCGGCTCCGGCCTCGCCGGACTCAGCGAACGGCTCGGCGGGATCGGCGGCTCCGTCAGAGCCGGCCCCGCCGGAGACGACCGCTTCAGGGTGACGGCCACGGTCCCGCTCGGCGCACGCGTTCCCGACGCCCCTTCGGGGCTCACCGACCACACGGAGGAACGATGACCGGCGCTCAGCCGCTGAGAGTCCTGCTCGCCGACGACGAGCACCTGATCCGCGGGGCGCTCGCCGCGCTGCTCGCCCTGGAGGAGGACCTCGTCGTGGTCGCCGAGGCCGCGAGCGGCCCCGAGGCCCTGGCCATGGCGCTGGCGCACCGGCCGGACGTCGCCGTGCTGGATCTCCAGATGCCGGGCGCGGACGGTGTGAAGGTCGCCACATCACTGCGGGAGGAACTGCCCGGGTGCCGCACCATGATCGTGACCGGTCACGGCCGCCCCGGGCACCTGAAGCGGGCACTGGCGGCCGGCGTGCGGGGGTTCGTGCCCAAGACGGTCAGCGCACGCAAGCTGGCAGAGATCATCCGCACGGTGCACGCCGGAAACCGTTACGTGGACCCGGAGTTGGCAGCCGACGCGATCTCCGCCGGGGACTCCCCGCTGACCGCGCGTGAGGCCGAACTCCTCGAACTCGCGGCTGACGGCGCGTCGATCGCGGAGATCGCGGAGCGGGCCTCGCTGTCCCAGGGGACGGTGCGCAACTATCTGTCGGCCGCCGTCTCGAAGGTCGGTGCCGAGAACCGTCATGCGGCGGTGTGGCTCGCACGGGAGCGAGGTTGGGTATAGTAGGCATCGCGTTACGGCGCACGCGGACGTAGCTCAGTTGGTAGAGCGCAACCTTGCCAAGGTTGAGGTCGCCAGTTCGAACCTGGTCGTCCGCTCAAGTGAGAAGGCCCCGGTCCTCAGGACCGGGGCCTTCTTCCGTCACATCCCCTGCGGCGGCCAGCTCAGGCCGGTGAGGAGTTCGTACGCCTCCAGGTACTTGGCCCGGGTGGCGTCGACGATCTCCTGCGGGAGCGCCGGGGGCGGCTGCTCGCTCGCGCGGTCCCAGCCGGAGGCCGGTGAGGTCAGCCAGTCCCGCACGAACTGCTTGTCGTAGGAGGGCTGGGCCCTGCCCGGCTCCCAGCCCTCGGCCGGCCAGAAGCGGGAGGAGTCGGGGGTCAGCACCTCGTCCGCGAGGATCAGTTCCTCGCCACCGTCGGCGGTGGGCGCGAAGCCGAACTCGAACTTCGTGTCGGCGAGGATGATCCCGCGCTCACGGGCGACGTCCCGGGCCCGGCCGTAGACGTCGAGCGTCGCGCGGCGCAGCAGCGCGGCGGTCTCGGGGCCGACCTCGCGGGCCACCTCCTCGTAGCTGACGTTCTCATCGTGATCGCCGACCGCGGCCTTGGTGGCCGGGGTGAAGATCGGTGCCGGGAGCTCGGACCCGTCCACGAGGCCCTCGGGCAGTCCGATCCCGCAGACCGTACGGGACGCGTCGTACTCGACGAGGCCGGAGCCCGTCAGATAGCCGCGCGCCACACACTCCACCTGGACCATCCGCAGCGAACGGCAGACCAGGGTGCGGCCCGCCCAGTCGGCGGGGGCCCCCGCGGGGAGCTCCGTCGACAGCACGTGGTTGGGGGCGAGGTCGGCGAGCTGGTCGAACCACCACAGCGAGAGCTGGGTGAGCACGCGTCCCTTGTCGGGGATCTCGGTGGGCAGGACCCAGTCGTACGCGGAGATGCGGTCGCTGGCGACCATCACGAGGTCACCCGCCTCGTTCCGGTACAGGTCGCGCACCTTGCCGGTGTGCAGATGGGTGAGCCCCGGCACCTGCACAGGCTCGGGCTTTTCTACGAAACCGGACACGCTGCCTCCGCGTAGGTTGATCCAGGAGTCGTTCCGATTGTCGCGCATGCGGCCCGGTCACTCGGACAGGGGTGCCCCGGGGGACACCGACGGTGGCGGGCTCGCGCGGTCAGTCGCGCTTGCAGATCCGGTCGAGCAGGTTGGCTGTGGCCCGCTGGACGCGTGGGTCCACATGGCCGGGGCGGTCCAGCGCCGGGGACCAGGCGAAGGTGCCCGCGGCGAAGACGAGCGCTCCCGAGCGCGCGCGGTACAGCGAGGTCTCCTGGTGCCGGGTGACTCCGTCGACCGCCGTGTACGGGGAGTGCGCGAGCAGCATCCGGCTGTCGTGCTCGGGCAGGGCGGTGCGCGGGAAGTACCGGTCGGCCTCGCCGGCCACCAGGCCGTCGATCTCGTCGCCCTCGGCCGCGCCGGTCGCCTCCCACAGCCAGTGCCCGGCGTTCCGCACGACCAGCGGGTGCGGCTCCGGGACCCGGCCCGCGTACTGGATTCCGAGCAGCTGCTGTTCGGGGCGGTCGATCTCCCGCCAGAGCGCGGGCTTCCCCGGACCCCGGCGTTTGCGGCAGGTGAGCAGCCGGTCGGGCGCGCCGGAGGCGGACGGGCCGAGACCGACCTGCCAGTACATGGTGTTGGCCGAGAGGAAGACGAGCGAGGTGCCGGCGTCCCGTGCCTTCTCGGCGGCGCGGCGCATCGGTACCGACCAGTACTCGTCGTGCCCCGGGAAGACCAGGCCCCGGTAGCGGCTGGGGTCGACGCGGCCGGCGTGCAGGTCGCGGGCGTCGGCGTACGCGAGGTCGTAGCCGTAGCGCTCGGCCCAGCGGATGAAGTCGTAGGCGTGGCCGACGTGCAGGGGCAGGCCGGCGCCGGCGTAGGGCCGGTCGAAGGAGAGCGTGACCGCGGCGTCCTCCTCGCCCAGCAGCCGGCCCTCCTCGTCCCATGCGTGGTACAGACTCGCGCCGGTGCGGCCGTCCTCCGGGTAGAGGTTGTACGCCTGCCAGGTGACGTCGGGAAGCAGGAGCAGCAGGTCCGCCGGGTGATCGTCGCGAACCGTGAAGGGCACGTGCGAGCGGTGTCCGTCGGCGGTGGTGAGCACGGCCACGTAGGCACCGACCGACCAGTAGCTGGGAATCTGCAGGCGCCAGGAGAGCCACCAGTGGTGGCAGGAGACCGTCCGCTCCGCGGTCAGGGGCGCCGGCTGGACGATGCCGGAGAGCCGTGGGCTGGTGGTGATCTTGGCGGCCCCGTCGCCCCCGTAGTGCCCGATGCGGTAGACGTCGACGGAGAACTGCTGCGGAGGGTCCACGGTGATGTGGAAGTCGACCGCCTCACCGGGCGCGGCGGCGCCGGGGGAGACGAAGCCCTTGATCTGCTGGCGCACGTCGTCGGCGGTACGGGTGCCGCCGCCCGCACCGCCACGGCCGAGGTCCGGGTCCGCGTACCAGGGGACGACGTGGCCGGTGTCGTCGAAGTAGTTCTCGCTGCCTCGCAGCCAGGGGAGCGGGCCCTGCCCGAAGGGATCGCTCACGGCGTGCGCGAGGGCCCCCGACTCCCATCGCCGGATCTGCTCCGCCCCCATCCCGCACCCCTCCCTCGTCCCCCGGAAACCGCTGAAGGCGCCGGACACCGGCGCCACCCCCAGCACATCACATGACGCATGCGCTCCGTCACCATTCGTCGTGAATTGATGGGAACGGAGCTCACCGTTCCCTGCATTGACGGGGCATAGGTGACATTTCGTCATTCGGGTGGACGAACGACCGTGCAGTCCTGGGCGTCCCGGCGCGGACCGTACAAGCCTGAGCGTCCGGCGCGGACCGTACCGTCCCGGGCGTCCGGCGCCGACCGTGCGCCCCTCGGGTGTGCTGCTCCGTCGACAGGCCGTCCGTCGCCCGGCGCTCGCGGCCGCCGGCACTCGCCCGCTGGGCCCGGCGCGTTGTCCGGCCGTGGCGCCCGCCGTCCCGCGCATCCCGAGTCCCGCATCCCGAGTCCCGCGTGCCGCGTCGCGGAAGGGGCGCGGGACGGGCGCATGCCGTGCCCACCTGCTCCGTCAGCCCAGACGCACGGGCTTGTCGGTGCGCACCCCGACCGACATGAGCCAGGCGCGCAGCGGCTCGGCGTCGCCGTCCTCGACGAGGCTGAGCACCGGGGCGCCGAGGTCGGACCTTCGCCCGCCGTCGACCAGCAGCGCCGGGCCGTCGAGCCAGTCGAGCCCGGGCGCTGCTCCCGCGGTGTCCACCGCGGCGCAGCAGACCATGGCCACGACGTGGTCTGCCAGCAGTTCGGTGCCCGTGCGCGGCGGCTGGAGCGGAAGCAGCGGCAGCGCCGAGGGGTCCCACAGGTCCAGGGGGTCGCCGACGGGGGCACCGGCCGCGGCGCGGGGTCCGGGCGCCGCCGCCTCCTCCTCGCGGGCCACCGCGGCTCCGATCCCCGCCGCCAGCACCTCGCTGTCGGCGCCCGGGGCGGCGAGGTGGTCGATCACCCGCGCGAGGGTGGGGACCGCCGGGCTTCCGCTGTCCGTCACGTCCCGTACGCCGACCGGGACGTTCCTGGCCACCCCCATGCCGTCGAGAACGCGGTGCAGCCGCGCGGCCTCCGCGCGCCACTTCCGGTCCACGACCTCCTCCGGGTACTGCTGCCAGTCCACGGGCGCCCAGCCGGGCCCGGGCTCCGCCGGACCGCCGTGGAAGAGGCGGGCGGCGAGCAGCGATGCGGCCTCGTCGGCCGCGCCCGGTTCCTCGATCAGATCGCAGGCGGGGCGCTCGCCCAGCCGGGAGGTGAAGCCTTCGGCGAGCCGGTCACGCCGGGAGAGTTCCGTCAGCGCTGACACCACGCCCGCGTCCAGCCCGGACGGCCAGCGCCCCATGCGCCAGGCGGGCAGCGCGACCCGTGTGAGCAGCCGGTCCCAGCCCGCGTACGCCAGGCCCACCTGCTCCTGGGCGGCGATCCGCAGACCGTAGTCCACGTCCTGGGCGCGTCCCGAGGCAGCGGTGGCCACGGCGCGCTCCATCTCCGCGGCATGGCCGTGACAGCCCCGCAGCAGCAGCCGGGCGATCCATCCGGTGAAGGCCGAGGAGATCCGGCGGACGGCTCCCCGGCCGGGCAGAGCGGCGTCGGCGACCGCGGCGTCCAGGCCGCGTACGAACCGGCGGGCGGCGGCTATGTCGGGATGCGCGGACGGGCCGGTGCCCGCGACGACCGGGGCGAGCACCGCCCGCAGCTCGGCGACCCGCATCCACCAGAGGAAGGGGGATCCGATGACGAGCACGGGCGCCTCGGGGGCCCTGCGCCCCCGTCCGGGCGCCGCGAGACCCCTGAGCGCCTTCCCCGCAGGCCGGGCGGCGGGATGGGTGCGGTCCTCCAGCCAGCTGTCGCAGTCGGGGGTGAGCGCTATCGCCGAAGGTGCCGGGACGTCGAGCCGGTCCGCGAGGTCCCGGACCAGGCGGTAGAGATCGGGCGCCGCCGCCTCGGTCAGCGGGACGGTCGGGCTGACCGCGGGCCTCGCGCGCGCCACCGCGACGGCGACCGCCGCGGCGGTCAGCAGCACCACGACCGCGACCCCGGTCACCGCCCAGCTGACCGCGGACCACGCACCGGGGCCGATGTGCCCCTGGGCCCGCGCGACGAGCAGCACGACGGACGCGGCCGCCGGCAGGATCGCCAGCGCGGTGGCCCTGCTGCGGACGCGCAGCAGCGCCAGGGCTCTGGCCCGCGCTGCGTGCGCACCCAGCTCCTCAACCGAACCGGTACCGGACACGGCTGGACGTCACCCCCTCTGCCCCCGCGACGGTGTTGGTCACTCCCCCACTGTGGCACCCGTCACCGACATCGCAATGCCGGTGGGCCAAGTGCCCGAATACTTGCGCCGCACCCTAGTTGGGGCCTCGGCAGGCGTCATCCGGATGGCTGAGCCGTCACCCGATGGAATGGCTTTGGTCAAAGCTGCTGACGTGCGCGCCTCGGAGCGTTCGGCGATACGGCCAAGCATCCGCGCTCCACGGCGCAGGGGTCCGGAGCACCTGGGGGCGGCTGCTCCCGCCGGGGCGCGGCAGCCGCGCGTCCGCTGCGGTTCCGGCCCCCGGAGCGCCCTCTGACACGCCTGTGCCCGGCGCCTCCACCGGAGGGCCGGGCACGGGTACGGGCGGGCGTCAGGCCTCGTCGGCGGCCTTCCGGGCGATGTCCGTACGGTGCTGGGAACCGTCGAGCCGGATCCGGCCGACCGCGGCGTAGGCACGCTCGCGGGCCTGGGTCAGGTCCTTGCCCGTCGCGGTGACGGAGAGGACGCGGCCTCCGGCGCTCACCACCGTGCCGCCCTCCTGCCGCGTACCGGCGTGCAGGACGAACGCGTGGGGCGCATCCTGTGCCTCGACATCGGCGAGGCCCTCGATCGGGTCCCCGGTACGGGGGGTGCCCGGGTAGTTGTGCGAGGCGATGACCACGGTGACGGCGGCATCGTCGCGCCAGTTCAGCTCCGGCACGGTGTCCAGGGTGCCGTTGGCCGCGCCCAGGAGGACCCCGGCGAGCGGCGTCTGCAGACGTGCGAGGACCACCTGGGTCTCGGGGTCTCCGAAGCGGGCGTTGAACTCGATCACCCGTACACCGCGCGAGGTGATCGCGAGCCCCGCGTAGAGCAGGCCGGAGAAGGGGGTGCCGCGGCGGCGGAGCTCGTCGACGGTCGGCTGCAGAACGGTCTGCATCACCTCGTCGACCAGCTTCGGCTCGGCCCACGGAAGCGGGGAGTACGCGCCCATACCGCCGGTGTTCGGGCCCTCGTCGCCGTCGAGCGCGCGCTTGAAGTCCTGGGCGGGCTGCAGGGGAAGGACGGTGGTGCCGTCCGTGATCGCGAAGAGGCTGACCTCGGGGCCGTCGAGGAACTCCTCGATGACCACCCGGTCGCAGGCCAGGGCGTGCGCCCGGGCGGCCTCTACGTCCTCGGTGACGACGACCCCCTTGCCCGCCGCGAGCCCGTCGTCCTTCACGACGTACGGGGCGCCGAAGGCGTCCAGCGCCTCGTCGATCTCGGCGGGGGTCGTGCAGACGTAGCTGCGCGCGGTGGGGACGTTGGCGCCGGCCATGACGTCCTTGGCGAAGGCCTTGGAGCCTTCCAGCCGGGCCGCCTCGCGCGAGGGGCCGAAGCACGGGATGCCGGCTTCGCGCACGGCGTCGGCGACACCGGCGACCAGCGGCGCCTCCGGGCCGACGACCACCAGTTCGGCGCCCAGATCGGTGGCGAGGCGCGCGACGGCTTCACCGTCGAGTGCGTCGACCGGGTGCAGTTCGGCCACCTCTGCGATCCCGGCGTTGCCGGGGGCGCAGTACAGAGCGGTGACGTCGGGGTCGAGGGACAGAGAGCGGCACAGGGCGTGTTCGCGGGCGCCGCCGCCGATGACGAGGACCTTCACGGGGTGCAGCCTAGCCGCCGGGAAGCGGGCGCCTCGACGGGCGCCGGTCCGTGGACAGCCGGGGCGGGGAGCGGGCGCCTCGACAGGCCCCGGGCCATGGACTCCCGGGCGCCGACGCGGATCGCGTAGGAA
Source organism: Streptomyces sp. NPDC059166 (assembly GCF_042755185.1). NCBI lineage: Bacteria > Bacillati > Actinomycetota > Actinomycetes > Kitasatosporales > Streptomycetaceae > Streptomyces > Streptomyces sp. NPDC059166. The sequence continues at coordinate 24,566 of NZ_JBHZCI010000038.1, forward strand.
CCGGGGCGCGCCCGACGGGCGCTGCGGAGGGAGACCGGGAGTGTGGGAGACCGGGGGTGTTGTGGGAAGACGCGGGCTCGCGGCGCGGCCCTGCGGGGAGGCGCCGGCGGCGCGGCGGGGCCGGAGCAGCCGGTTGTTCGCCCCGCGCGAGGCGGGGCGGTGGGGTGCCCGAGCGGCCGTGGAGGAGACATCGGCGTCGGCCACGGGGGCCGTGCCGCCCACTACTCGTTGGTGAACTCCTCGACGACCGTGGCCCCCAGCTCGCGGACGATCAGGTCGTGGCCGGAGAGCGCCGAATCGACGAGGTCGGGGTCGTCCGCCTCCGCGGTGTCGTCCTCGGGAGCGACCGATCTCGGCGGCTCCGGGGCCGGACGGTCGTAGGCGGAAGGCGACTCCGGACGGCCGGGCCCCGACTGCTGCGCGGGTTGCTGCTGAGAGGACGGAGGCATGGCCGGAGCAGGGTCGGCCGGCCTCGGCTCGTACGGCTGGGCCGGGGCCGCGGGCGGGGGCTGGTACGGCGCGGCCGGAGGCCTGCCGCCCCCACCTCCTCCGCCGCCGGACTGCGGGGGCTGACCGCCACCGGAAGGATCGACGACCGCGTCGACCCGCCACTGGGCGTTGAACCGCTCGGCGAGGGCCTGCCTCAGCACCTCCTCGCTGCCGCTGCTCGAAAAGGTGTCACGGGCACCGGCGTTGAGGAAGCCGAGCTGCAGGGTGCTGCCGTCGAAGCCGGTGACCTGGGCGTTCTGGCTGAGCAGGATCCAGGTGAACCGACGACGGTTCTTCACGGCCTCGAGGATGTCGGGCCACATGTTCCGCACCTGGGCGGCACCCTGCGCCATGTCCTGGCCGCCGGGAGCGGGGGGCTGTGCGGCAGGAGCCTGAACCTGGGCGGCGGGAGCCGGGGCGGAGGCCGGGGCCGGCGTCTGCGGCACACCGCTGCCGGGCGTGGACGCGGTCGGCCAGCCGCCGGGCCGCCGGGCCGCACCTGCGCCGCCGCCCGAGCCGCTGCCGGGGCCTGCGGCCGCGGGCCAGGCTCCGGGCCGCTGGCCGGCGGGCGCGGAAGCCTGCTGAGCCGGTGCCGCTTCCTGTGGGCCGGGCTGGGGCTGCTGGGGCTGGGGCTGCGCGTACTGCTGCTCCGGCTGCTGGGCGGCGGGCGGTGCGGGGACGGCCGCGGGGGCGTCACCCGACGCCTCGCCCCGGACAGCCGCCCTGGCCGCGGCGGGACCCCCACCGGTGGGCATCCCCACACCGGGACCGTGCGCCTCGGGGCCGGGCACGTATCCCAGGGCGGGCCCGGCGCCGGGGGCCGCGAAGGAGGCTCCTCGCTCCAGCCGGTCGAGCCGGGCCTGGAGAGAGCGTTCGTCGTCGAAGGCGGCCGGCAGCAGCACCCGGGCGCAGATCAGCTCCACCTGGAGGCGCGGCGAGGTGGCGCCGCGCATCTCGGTGAGGCCGTCGTTGACCAGATCGGCGGCGCGGCTCAGCTCGGCCGCGCCGAAGACCGAAGCCTGTGCCTGCATGCGCTCCACCACATCGGCGGGCGCATCGATCAGCCCCTTGTCCCCGGCGTCCGGCACCGCGGCGAGGATCACCAGGTCACGCAGCCGCTCCAGCAGGTCGGCCACGAAGCGCCGCGGGTCGTTGCCGCCCTCGATCACCCGGTCCACGACCTCGAAGGCGGCCGCCCCGTCACCGGCGGCGAAGGCGTCCACGATCGAGTCCAGCAGGGACCCGTCCGTATAACCGAGGAGAGCGGTGGCCATGGCGTATGTCACACCGTCGTCGCCCGCGCCGGCCAGCAACTGGTCCATGACGGACATCGAGTCACGCACGGACCCTGCGCCCGCCCGCACGACGAGGGGCAGTACGCCGTCCTCGACATGGCTGTCCTCCTTGGCACACACCTCGCCGAGGTAGGTGCGCAGCGTCCCGGGCGGGACCAGCCGGAAGGGGTAGTGGTGCGTACGCGACCTGATCGTGCCGATGACCTTCTCGGGCTCGGTGGTCGCGAAGATGAACTTGAGGTGCTCCGGCGGCTCCTCGACCACCTTCAGCAGGGCGTTGAACCCGGCCGGGGTGACCATGTGCGCCTCGTCGATGATGTAGATCTTGTACCTGCTCGACGCGGGCCCGAAGAAGGCCTTCTCCCGCAGGTCACGGGCGTCGTCCACGCCTCCGTGCGACGCGGCGTCGATCTCGATCACATCGATGGACCCCGGCCCGTTCCGCGCGAGGTCCCGGCACGACTGGCACTCCCCGCAGGGGGTCGGCGTGGGCCCCTGCTCGCAGTTCAGGCAGCGGGCGAGGATGCGGGCGCTGGTCGTCTTGCCGCAGCCGCGCGGCCCGCTGAACAGATACGCGTGGTTGACCCGGTTGTTCCTCAGGGCCTGCTGCAACGGGTCAGTGACATGCTCCTGACCGATGACCTCGGCGAAGGACTCGGGGCGATAGCGGCGGTACAGCGCAAGGGACGACACACATACGAGGTTATCGGGGCGGACCGACAACCGGCCCCGCCCCGGACGGGGCGGCGGCCGCGTGACGCGGCGGGCAGCCCCCTGGGATCAGCTCCGGGGGCAGACACACCCCGGACACGCAAGGGCCCCCCACGCACCCGCCAGAGCCGACCTACCCTTGCTGCCTTCCGGCCCTGGGGGAGTTCAGTCAGATAGCGCCACGTGAGGGGCTGACGCCCACCTTAGCCGATCCCGACCCCCCGCCGTCCACCCGCACCCGGCCCCACCGCTCCCGGAGGAAGGTTCGGAACGATCTCCGGGGTACGTGTTCGCGAGCACCCTCCAACGTCTTGTATTGTTTGCGGCGGAGGATTCGCCTAGTGGCCTAGGGCGCACGCTTGGAAAGCGTGTTGGGGGCAACCCCTCACGAGTTCGAATCTCGTATCCTCCGCCATTGCTCTCACCGGGCAATACGTCGAAGGGCCCCACCGCTTGCGGTGGGGCCCTTCGGCGTTGGTGGTTGCAGTTCCGGTCTCATTCGTTTCCGACATAAGAGACATTCCATTCCGCCGACTTGCCGTCGCCGGGTCGAGTCACAGGACATCGCCTTCACTCGGAAGCGGGTTTCTGCCGACTCAGGACGCAGGCGTCCCCCGCGATCCGCCATTCTGGGTCTGTGCAGGACCGATTTCGGTCGGAGACCACCGGCACTCGTCTTTGTGAGGTGTCCCCATAGGCAAACCCAGCGGATCAACTCTGGCCACGTGGCTGAGTGATCTGGAAGTCGACCGGCTCGAGCGGGTCCTGGCAGCTCGCCCGGATGCCGTGTCCCTGCCTGAACCACGATCGTTCGGCGAACTCGCGGACCGCCTGCAGCGTCCGGCGTCGGTGGCCCCGGTGCTGCCCGGACTCGCGCTGCCACACCTGCAGGTGGCCGAGGCACTGGCAGCATTGGGGCCCGTTCCATGTGCCGCCCTGGCCGATCTGCTGGATGCGACCGGAACGGAGAGCACTCGCGGGCTGGACGCGGCCTTGGATGCGCTGGCCGACCGCGCACTCGTCTGGCCGGACGGCGAAGGGCTCCTGCGCATGGCGACGCCGTTGCGGCAGGCATGGGACTCGCCGCTGGGGCTGGACGCTCCGCTCACCCGGCTACTGGCGGACACGACCTCCGAGGAACTGCGCCGCATGCTGGTGGCCCTGGGCATCCCGCCGCCCGGCACCACCAAGAAGCATCGGCTGACCGCCCTGCTGGAACACCACAGCAATCCGGAGCGGGTGGCCGCGGTGATCGCTTCGGCGCCTGTGTCCACCCGGAAGCTGCTTGAGCGGCGAGCGTCTCACCAGGGTGAACCGGCTCAATCACCGGCGCGTCTGATCACGTTCAGGGCCCCGTCGGCCGACTCCGAGCCGGCTGCGCGCTGGGCACTGGAGCGGGGACTACTGATCCAGGACCGGTACTCCGGGTACGGATCCACCCGCATGCCCGCCGAGGTGGCGCTCGCACTGCGCGGAGCCGGCTGGCACGCCCCCTTCGATCCCGTCCCGCCCGTCGTGAGGACGGCGTCCGTCACCTCGGCGGAAGTGGACCGGGAGGCGGCAGCAGCCGCCACGGCGTTCGCCGCACATGCCGCGTCGGTTCTGGCGACGTGCTCCGCTGCTCCGCCGGTCCTGCTGAAGTCCGGCGGGATCGGAGCACGTGAGCTGTCCCGGATCAGCAAGGCGGCGCAGTGCGATGACATCGTCGTACGCCTTGTTCTGGAGACGGCGTACGACGCCGGGCTGCTGGCCCAGGACGGCGACCGGGTCGCGGCAACGGACGGCTACGACAACTGGGCGGAACGAGAACCGGCAGCACAGCTCACCGCGCTTCTCCACACCTGGCGGACGCTTCCGCTGACTCCGACCCAGGCCCGCGACGAGGACGGCAAGGTACTGCCCGCGCTCGCCGGAACACCGCCCTGCGGCGGCTGTCGACAGGCCCGGGAGGGGCTCCTCGCCGCCGCGGCGCAGCTCCCGGCGGACCGGGGAGTGCACAGCCCCGCGGAACTGGGGCCGCTGGTCGCCTGGCATCGCTCGCTCGCCGAGCAGCTCCCCCAGGACACCACGCCTTTCGCCACCGCGATCCGGGAAGCGGAACTGCTCGGGGTCGTCGCCCGCGGCGCCCTGTCCCCCATCGGTGCCGCTCTGCGGACCGACGACGCCGAAGCGCTGTCCGCCGCCTGTGAGCGGCTGCTGCCGACGGCCACCAGGGCAGCCCGTTTCGGGGCGGACCTCACCGCCGTCGTCACCGGCACACCGTCCGCCCGCCTCGCCGCTCTACTGGACTCCGTCGCTGACAAGGAAGTCGGTGGCACGGCATCGGTGTGGCGGTTCAGCCCCACAACCGTTCGCCGTGCCCTGGACACGGGCCGCACGGCGGATGCCATCGCGGCAGACCTGAGCGCCGTCGCGGTCGGCGCCCTCCCCCAGTCTCTGTCGTACCTGATCAACGACTCCGCACGCACTCACGGCCGTGTGCGCATCACCCCCGCTGCCTGTGTGATCCACAGCGAAGAACCGGCTCTCCTCGCCGAGCTCGTCACGCACAGAAAGCTCGCCGCCCTCGGCCTGCGCTTGCTGGCACCGACCGTGCTGGTCAGCCGGACCCCACTCGACAAGACCCTCGCCACGCTCCGGGCCGCCGGCTACGCCCCCGTTGCCGAGAGGGCCGACGGAACCGTACGCGTCGAAAAGACCCGGCGCCGACGTACCGCCGCACCGGCCCCGCCTCCTCCCCCACTCCCAGGCCAGCGGCGGCGTTCCGTGCCGACGGTGACTCCGGTGACAGTCGACCTGAGCACGCTGGCCGCCAGGCTGAGGGCCGCCCCGCCGATACTTCCGGCTCCCGACCCGTTCGGCACCGGGGTCCCCTACGGCACGGACACCGAGGAGATCGTCGCCGGATGCGCGAAGAACCTGGCGTACAGCGATGTCCGCCAGCTCGCCCATGCCATCGACTCCGGCACAGCCATCACGGTCGAGTACGTCGCCGCCTCGGGCAACCGGACCGTACGTACCCTCAGCGAGCTCGTGCTCGACCCGCCCTACTTGTATGCGTGGTGCCACCTGCGCGACGACGAACGGGTCTTCGCCCTCTCCCGCATCCACGACGTCATGCCCGGGTAGCCGGGATTCGCGTCGTGGTTCGGTGTCGGCCGGCCACTGCGGCGATGCCCCACGACCAAGCGCTGCGACGAGCCGCCACTACGATCGCCGACCATGGACTGGGTCGAGCGCACCGCACAGTTGAGACAGTGGACGAGGAGCGGGACGCGGGCTCCGCACAAGCCGTTGCTGTTCCTGTACGCGCTCAGCCGGTTCCAGCAGGATGCTGATGACGAGCTGTGGTACAGCGCCGTGGAGGAGGACCTGCGGGGACTGCTCGCCGAATACGGTCCTGGTAACCGGACGACGCCGGCCTATCCCTTCCATCACTTGGTGAGTGACGGCGTGTGGGAGGTGCGCACCGAGCGCGGACCGGGCAGCCCCGGGACCGGGGTCAGGGAACTGCGCGCAACCGGCGCCGCTGGGCGGCTGACGCCGGAGCTGAGGGCGGCGCTGCGGCGGGAGCCGTCTCTTCTCGGCCGGATGACACGGGTGCTGCTCGATCTGAACTTCCCGCCCTCCCTCCACGGCGAGCTGTGCGAAGCCGTCGGCCTGGAGCTGGAGGAGGCCGAGACCGCACTGCTCTCGGCCGAGCGCAGGCAGCGGGACCGGCGGATGCGGGAGATGGTCCTGACGGCGTACGAGTACCAGTGCGCCTTCTGCGGGTACGACGGCAGGATCGGCGCAGTGCCGGTCGGGCTTGAGGCCGCCCATGTGCGCTGGTGGGCGTTCGACGGACCGGACGACGTCGAGAACGGGCTGTGCCTGTGCTCGCTGCACCACAAGCTGTTCGACAAAGGCGTACTCGGTCTCGGCGAAGGCCACGGCAAGGGCCACCGCATCCTGGTCTCGCAGAGCTTCGTCGGCCACAGCACCGCCGCCCGCGAGCACGTCATCACGCTCGCCGGCCGTCCGCTCATCGGCCCCCAGCCGGGCGTCCGCCCCATCGCCGCCGCCCACCGTTCCTGGCACACCAGCCAGGTCTTCTACGGCAGCCCACGTCCCGCCACGACCGCCTGACCGCCGACCCGGCGGTCACGGGAATTGCACTGGTAAGGAGCGCGATACCAAGAGTATGGTCGCTTGTATGGCGACGAAGAAGGTAACGGTGACGATTCCCGAGGATCTCCTGGACGAGATCCGTGCGGAGGCGGCAGAACGGGGGATGTCGGCGTACGTCGCCGAGGCGCTGCGCTTCAAGCGCGACCGGGACCGGCTGCGGGAGCTGTCGGACTGGCTGCAGGAGGAACACGGTCCTCTCACCGAGGAAGAGCGCACCACAGCGTTCGAGGAGTTGGAGGGCCTCGACGCCGAGCATGAGCGCCGGAGCGCCACCGGAAAGCACGGCGCCGGAGAAGCCGCGTGAGGAAGCGGTCCGGCGAACCCGGGCAGCGGCAGCTACGCGTCTTCGTACTCGACTGCGAAGCCCTGTCCCTGGCCGTACGCGGCGACCGGAAGATGATCGCGTGGCTCGATCTCGCAGCCCGGGGTGAAGCCGAGGTCGTCACGTCTCCGATGACGCTGGTCGAGGCGTACGACGGCAGAACCACGGAGCAGCGCTGGGACTGGGTACTCTCCCGGCTCGAAGTCGCTGAGATCGGGAAGGACGAGGCCCGCCAGGCCCGCCGCCTGCTGGCGGATGCCAATCTGCACGGCCACAAGTACGCGATCGACGCGATACTCGCCGTCATCGCGCGCCAGCAGAAGGGGCAGGTCACCGTCTTCACCTCGGATGTGGACGACCTGGAGAGGCTGGTTCCGGAGTCGATCGTCGTCAAGAAGGTATGACCCGGCACTCCGGTCTCACTTCTGGTCTCATTCACGCCTGTCCAGTGCCGTTCGGCATCCGTCCGATGCCCGGCTCCGTCCCAGGTCAGAACAGCCCCGCCCCACTCCGAACCGTCGGACGAACATGTGGAAAGCGTGTTGGGGGCTACCCCGTGTTGGCGGTTCACCCCCCGGGTGACGGCTGCCGTGGAGTTCGCCGGATGCTCGCTCGAGACATCTGGATATCCAGCGAGATATACTCGCTGCGCGAGTTGATATCACCGGAGGTGCTCGATGAGTCGCACAGTGATCGACCTCGACGACGAACTGCTGGCCGACGTGGCTCAAGCGCTGGGGACCGGCACCAAGAAGGAGACGGTCAACACTGCTCTGCGCGAGGTACTCGAGAACCGCCGACGGGCTCTCGCTCTGACTCGGTTGCGGGCCGCAGCGGGCGAGGGTGGCTTCGATCTGGATGTCTTCGAGGACAAGAGGGACTACCGGCGGTGAGCGCGGCACAGTTCCTGATCGACACCAGCGCCCTCGCCCGATTCTTCCGCGACGAGGCCGAACAGTACGGCTGGGATCAGGCCGCCACGGCAGGGCTCATCGCGACCTGCCCCATTACCGAGCTGGAGTTCTTCTACAGCGCCCGCTCCGCCGCAGACCGTGCGCGCGGCATCGAGGACATGCGGCTGCTGTTCGGCTGGGTGCCCGTCGATGACCGCGCGTACGTCCGTGCCTGGCAGGTTCAGGAGCTGCTGACCCAGCGCGGTCAGCACCGTAGTGCCGGAGCTGTTGACCTCGTCGTTGCCGCCACCGCGGAACTCCAGGGACTTACCCTCCTGCACCGCGACCACGACTTCGAATGCATCGCCGCCATCACCGGCCAAGCCATGCAGTGGTACGGCCCCAGGGCCGGTAAATGAACGCGCGCCCGGTCTCACCTCTGGTCTCATTCGCAGGCGTACACCACCGTTCGGCACGCCTGTAGCCGCTGGCTCCGCCACAGGTCGGCACGCCCATGACCGTCCCCGAATGCCCGGACGAACAGTTGGAAAGCGTGTCGGGGGCAACCCCTCACGAGTTCGAACCTCGTCTCCACCGCCATTGCTCTCACCGGGCAATACGTCGAAGTCCCCCGCAGCGATCTGCGGGGGACTTCGACGTTCGTGCTCTCATCTGCGGTCTCGACGAGATCTTGTGAGCCGTGTCCGCCACAGCCGCTCACGGGCCTGCCGCCGGGCTGCACCGGTGGAGCACCACAGCCAAGCGGCCCTCATGCGGACCCTCAGCGGGCGGTGTCTCGATCCGCCCCGCTTCGAAGCGCCGCACCGGTGACGGTGTACCCCTCGGGCAGATAGCCGGGGGATCGAGTTCCGACCGTGTAGCCGCTGCCGTCGAGTACCACGTCGTACTTCCCCGGCGCGAGCCCGTGAGTGCTCAGCAGCACCGTCAGTGACGTGCCGTCCTCACTGACGGAGACGGGGCGGCCGCTGTAGGCGCTGACCACGGATCCGTCCCGGGCCAGGTCCACCTCGGTGCCGAGGTTCAGGAAGGCACCGTGGACCACGACCTGGTTCTCCGCCTCCGCTGGCCCCGAGGCGGGCGTCAGCGAGGTGAGGTCCGCGGCCTTGGGCGGTGACGCGCACTGGCTGCTGCAGACACCCTGCATGGTGTATTCGACGGGAATCACGGACGCGGACGGGCTGACGACGACCACCACCTCGGTCGCCGAGGCACTGCCGCTGACCGAACAGGAGAACCTGAAGTCCCCGGCTCTGGTGTTGGAGCACTGGTAGGCGTAGTCGATGGAGGAGCCGCTCCAGTTCGCACCGCTGAACATGTTCACCACCGGTGTGGCAGCCGTCGAGCCGTTGTCCGTTCCGTACACGTGGAAGGACTGCCGCGGCTTGACCTGCATCACTCCGCAGTAGGCCGTCGATGTCTCCGTCAGAGTCCCACTGCGCAGCGGGAATCCCTCCGCCGAGAGCGGGTTCGACGTGCACTGTGCCGCCCAGCCGGACTGGTCCCCCATCAGCCAGGTGTCCACCCGTGCGTCGATCGGCGTACCCGAGTAGCCCGAGGCCAGAACGACGACCACGTACGACGTCGATCCGGTGACCCGGCACGCGACGCCGTGCTGCCAGCACACGATCGTGCCGGACGCGTCCATGACCAGGAGTTCGGCGCCGCTGCCCGCCGGAGCGGCCGGGGTTCGTACGGAGAGCCACAGCTTGTCCGCTGCCTGTGCGCCGATACGCATGCAGCGGGAGTCCAGAGCGGAATCGAAGGTCCACCCGGTGGACCGGCCGCCCACGGTCAACGACGCCGGCGCGGCGCACTTCGCCGTGGACGACACGTCGCGGCGCACGACGTCGTAGGTGTCTGCGGCGCCGGTGCCGACCAGTACGGCCGCGTAGTCGACACCGGCAGTGAACTTGCACGTGGTGGCACTGGAACCAGAAGTGACGCACACCTGGTCACCGGCCCCGTCGTAGACCCGCAAGGAGGCGTTCAGCTTGTTGGAACCGTTGGTGAAGTCGAACATCTCCGCGGTGGCGTGGCGGCCCGCGGGAAGGGCCAAGCAGGCGGTCTGCCGAGTCTCGGTCAGTCGCACCCGGGCGCCGCGAGACGCGCCGAACGCGGACTGCGGCCAAGCGGTGCAGCCGGAGGTGTCACCGGTGCGCTGGACGGTCAGCCGGTGGGTGCCGGCGGCCGGCGCCGTGATCACCAGGTGGAAGGGGGCCGTGCCCTTCAGCTTGCAGACGCTGAAGGCGTACTCGCTCCGGCACTGCTGAACTCCCCTGCTGTCATGGACGGTCGTCTCCGCATCCGTACCGCTCCCGGAGGGCGTCGCCACGACGTAGAGGCCGTTGCCGGACGCCGTGGGCAGCAGCAGACAGTGACGCTCGCCCCCGGTGGTCAGCTTCACCTTGCGCGGGCCGGTGTCGAAGCCGGTGTCGGACGCGGGCGTGCACCCCTGGGTCTGCGCGGGCGAGATGAAGACCGGGGTGAACCGGGTGTCGTCGAGATGGGTCGGCCTGAACACCATCGCGTAGGTGCCGGCTTCAGGGAACGAGCAGGTGGAGGCGGAGGCTGTGCAGAACCGCGTGCCGTCCTGCCGGTAGACCCGCGTCCCGCCCACGTCGTACGTGCCTGCTCCGGGCACCTCGAGCAGCCAGCAGGGATTGGCGGAGGAGGTCGGCGCACTGCCGTAGACCTGAGGCGCCAGGGTCGCGCAGCCCGCCGGCGCCGACAGCCGGCCGATCCGCATGGTGTACGTGCCGGTGAAGTCGTACGCGCTACGGGTGATCGCTCGGTAGGGGCCGGTGCCGGTCAGCACGCAGCCGTCCTGGTCGGGGCCGTCACCGGTGTCGCGTGAGCAGCTCTCGGCACCTGACGGGCCGATGATCGTCGTGGTGATCTCCCCGTACACGTCGGCGCTCGTGGTGAGGTCGATGCGGTCGCCGGTCGAGCCGTTGAACGGCCGGCAGTCCGTCTGAACGGCTGAGCCCAGCGTGCCGTGCAGCAGCGGCAGGTCGTAGGCCGTACCAACCGCCGCGGCGCAGCCGGTGGTGGCGGTGAACGGAACGAGGGCAACGGAGTAGTCGGCCGGGTCGAAGTCCGAGGAGTTCTCCAGCAGGAGGGTGTAGGTGCCGGCCTCGGGGAGGGTGTCGCACGTAGCGTCATCGGCGGCCGCGCAGACCTGCTGCCCCTTCGCGTCGTAGAGCGTCCAGGACGTGTTGCCGCCGGTCGATTCCCCGCCCTTGAGCGAAACCCTCGTGGGTCCGTCGGGAAGCTGCACGGTGCGGCACCGCGCGCCGCCCACGGGGACCGATCCGGATGCCACTGCGTCGCCCGGGTCGCCGAAGGGCGCTACCGCGAGCGTCGTACAACCTGCTGGACGGGACAACCGGTTCATGGTCACGCTGTACGAGGCGGCCTGCGCGTAGGTGTCCCGCAGGACCATCAGGTACGGGCCGGTGCCCGACAGCTCGCAGGTGTCGCCGTACTGCCCGACGACACAGATCTCGGTGCTGGTCGAGTCGTAGAAGGTGGCCCGCAACTCGTAGGACAGGCCTCCCATCCGCAGCACGTCGCCGCCGTCGGCGGCGCCGTCGGCGATGGCATAGCAGGCCGAGGCGCCGCCCGCGGCGATCGAACCCGACAGCGGCTCGGCGCCGAAGGCCAGGTCATCGCCGGTGACGGTGGCGCACGGTGAGGATCTCAGCGAGGACACGGCCAGCGTGTAGCCTCCTGTGCCGAAGGAGCCGGTTACGACGAGCGTGTACGCGCCCGCTTCGTCCGTCCTGCAACTCGCGGGCCCCGACCATCCCATGATCGAACAGTCGACAGCAGCCCCGTCCGGGCCGGTGAGCTGTCCGGTGACGGAGGCGTCCCCGGACTCGGTGAGCTGGACCGTCAGGAGATCGTGGGCCGCGGACGTGGTGAGGGTGTACGTGTCACTTGCCCCGTCCGTGATCGACTCGCAGACGTGGACCGTGTCGAGCGTCAGCGGGCCGCCACAGTCCGAGGGCTCGGTGACGGCAGAAGGCGCCGAGTCGGCCGCGCGCTGTGACGCCTCGGCCCGCAATGCCTTTGTCCGTGTGGAGCTGTCGGCAGCCGACTCCTCCGCACTCTGCGGGCCGGTCTTGTCGGGGGTGGACCTGCGCGGTGCATCCGTTCGTCCGGCCTCGGGCGGCCCGGTCCGGTTCGGTGAACTCACGCCCGAGGAAGCGGACTCGGGGACCGTGAAGGGCGTGGATCCCGCCGCAGGACTCTCCGCAGCGGTGCCGGAGGCTGCTTGGGCGGGTAGGGCAGGCCCCAGGAGCGAGGCGGCCGCGAGCAGCGCGGCGAGTACGACGGCGCCTCTGTGCCCTCTTTGATTTCTGAGACGTCTTCGGTACATGGATAGTTGAGACACGCGATCCCCCCGGAGGCGTAGCCCCGCCCCCATGAGGCACGGGGGTCACTTAGGGGCTCGCAGATCCTACTCAGCCATCCCTGACAACTGCCGCCGGATTTCCACCGATGGCCTGCGCGTCAGGCATTCGTCCCCGTCCCTGCTCGAATCCGGCAGAGCCCGACTGCGCATCGGTGCGACGCATCAACAGGGGTGCCAGTGGCGGCCGACGGCTACGCCAGCGTCTTCCGCATCAGCGTGCACATGGTGTCGTGGCGGCGCAGCGTCCCGTCAGGGCCCTGGACCTCCCAGGAGTCCGGCCGGTGGTCGTACGCGACGTAGCCCAGCCGTTCGTAGAGGGCGCGGGCCCGGGGATTGCCGTCCTCCACGCCCAGCTCGGCCCGACGCAGGCCACGGTCCCTGATGCGGTGTTCCGCCGCTGCCACGAGGAGGGTGCCGATGCCGCACGACTGGAGGGCGGGGTGGACCGCCAGCTGCCAGAGGGTGCCGGCGCCCAGCCTGGTCATGTAGTCGACGCCGCCCTTCGCCACGGGGACGCCCGTGGCCGAGCAGACCGCGAGGTAGTCGACCTCACCCCGGCCGGCACGTTCCAACTGGACGGCCACGCCCGACAGATGATGATCGGAGCCCGCCCATCCGCAAGTCTCCAGGTCGGCATGCGTCAGATCGCGTACCGACAGCCTCAGCACCACCTCGGTCACTTCCGGAGCCCTCCCCCGAGCGGATCTCTCGCTGTGTCTGGGTCGAGCGGGGGCCGGGCGACTACCCGGCCCCCGCTGAGGACAGTATCGCCCACCCGCCTCCGCGCGCTGGCGGATTCGGCGGTGGGCCTCTTGGTGACCGAGGCCGGACCGCTTCCGCCGTCTCGGGTGAACGGTCGCCCGCGGCGGCGACCCGTCGACCGAAGGCACGTACAACCATCCGGGCGCGGCGTGGGTCCGGCCCCGTGGCCGGTCCCACGTACAACCATCCGTGCGCGGCGTGGGTCCGGCCCCGTGGCCGGTCCGGACACCAGCTCGGCGTCGCCCACGTCCGGGCCTCAACTCACCATGCTGGAACATTCGCTGATGCTTCTTCGGCACGTCCTGCGCTCGGCGGCGGTACCGCTCGCGCTCGCCTCCCCCGGGGTGCTGCACGGCAGGGCGTGGGAGCACCCCGGGTGAGCACGCGGGGGCGGGGACGCCGGCCGGGACCGGTCAGCGCACTTCCTGGATGCGGATCTGGTTGCCGGCGGGGTCGCGGAAGGCGCAGTCGCGGACGCCGTACGGCTGCTGGGTCGGCTCCTGGATGACCTCGGTGTCGCCGGCCTGCACCTTCTCGAAGGTGGCGTCGAGATCCTTGGTGGCCAGGAGGATCCAGCCGTAGGTCCCCTTGGCCATCATCTCGGCGACGGTGCGGCGCTCCTCGTCGGTGATCCCGGGGTCGACGGCCGGCGGGGCGAGGAGGATGGAGGTGCCCGGCTGCCCGACGGGACCCACGGTGATCCAGCGCATCGGGCCGGATCCGACGTCGCTGCGGACCTCGAAGCCGAGGGTGTCTCGGTAGAAGGCGAGGGCGGCTTCCGGGTCGTCCTGCGGGAGGACGCTGGTGTGAATGGTGATGTCCATGCCGTTCACGCTACGGCTGCTCCGGGGCGCGGGCTTCTCGATTCCTGACGGGTCTGGTCACCTGTTTCGCCACGCAGGCCGGCACCCCCTCCTGGCCTTCGGCGGCCTGGCGCCGGTAGGTGCTGGGAGGCATGCCGACCAGTTCGGTGAAACGTGTGCTGAAGGTTCCCAGCGAGGAGCAGCCGACCTCGAAGCAGACCTCGGTGACGCTGAGATCACCACGGCGCAGCAGCGCCATGGCCCGCTCGATGCGACGCGTCATCAGGTACCCGTACGGTGATTCGCCGTACGCGAGCCGGAACTGGCGGCTGAGGTGCCCGGCCGACATGTTGACGCCCCTCGCGAGGGCCTCCACGTCCAGCGGCTGCGCGTACTCCCGGTCCATCCGGTCGCGTACCCGGCGCAGCCGCGCCAGATCACGCAGATGCGCCAGGTCACGCTGCTGCCGGGCGGCGGTGGGGGCGCCGGACGGGGTGTCGGCGGGGGTGTCGGTCACGCCGGCGATCGTGCCACGGGGAACCGGCGCGCCGCAGGGCATTCGCCCGGGTGTCGGCCTGCGCGAGGACCGGCCGGCCCGGGGCGCGTGCGGGCCACGGGAAGACCCCGCCGGGCGGCCTCCGGCGCGGGTCAGCCCGATGCCTTCTCCCACTCGAATCCGTCCGGATCGGTGAAGGGCCCGAGATCACTGCCGAGCGCGATGCGGTGGGAGCCGGTGCCGTCGGGGGCCACCCCTGCGTCCTTGGCCAGGGCACGACGGCCGTAGAGGGCCAGGGTGACGGGGCCGGACGCGCTGTCGAACTCGACGTACTTACGGCCGAAGCTCTTGCCGACCTTCAGGCCCTGACCGACGTAGAAGCGCTTGGTCTCCAGTACGTCCTCGACGCCCAGCAGGAGCACGAAGCGGTCGATCTCCCGGGTGGCGGGGCCCTTGTCCTTCTTCGCCGAGCTGGCGATCTTCCAGATGGTCCCGTCAGGTGCCCGCACCACTCCGCCGTAGCCCCAGAGCGACTTGGTGGCCGGCTTCACCGCTGTGGCGCCGGCGGCGAGGGCGGAGTCGACGAGGCTGTTCACGGTGGAGGGCTGGGCGACCGTGAGTGACAGGGTGAAGCCGCGGAAGCCGGTCGTCGGCGCCTCGGAGGCGCGTACGTGCAGCTCAGGGCCCAGCCCGAAGGCCTCAGAGTAGAAGTGTTCGGCGGCGGTGGGGTCGTCCACCTCGAGGGTGACGCGCGTGATGGAAGCCATGGAACGACCGTAGGGCGGCCTCGCGCAGACCGCTTCTCGATTCCTGACCGGTCCGGTCGCCCCGGCCGTCAAGCCTGGACGACCTGGACGACCGGGGCGGCCAGGGCGACCGGGGCGACGGCCGAGGCACCCGAGCGGGAACGTCAGCCGGTGACGGCGGGGGCGTCGAAGTAGTACCCCTTCTCCAGGTCCTCCACGAGGCCGAGACGCTCCGGCCGCCAGTCCAGGAGTTCGGCGGTGCGGGTGTGCGAAGCCGCGGAGTCCAGGCCGATGAAGCCGGCCGCCCAGCCGAAGTGCCCCTCCGCGGCCTCCGGGGCGACCGTGGTCACCGGGATCCCGAGGTGGCGGCCGATGACCTCGGCGATGTCGCGGAGGGCGACGCCCTCCTCGGCGACACCGTGGAGGACCGTTCCGGCGGGCGCCTTCTCGACCGCCAGCCGGAAGAGCCGGGCGGCGTCCAGGCGGTGGACCGCCGCCCAGCGGTTGGCGCCGTCACCGATGTAGGCGGAGACCCCCTTGGCGCGGGCGACGGCGACGAGGGACGCCACGAAGCCCGGGTCGCCCTCACCGTGGCAGGTCGGCGCGAGCCGCACCACGACGGAGCGGACGCCGCGCTCGGCGAGGGCCAGCGCCGCCTGGGAGGTGGCAGCCCGGACCGAGGTCGGCGAACCGTCGACCTCCGGCATGTCCTGCTCGGTCGCCACCCGCCCGCCGGCCAGCCCTGCGAGGCCGGAGGCGATGACGAGGGGGCGGCCGGTGCCCGCCAGCACCTCACCGAAGGCGTCGACGGCTCGCCGGTCCGCCTCTGCGGCGCCCCGGAAGTCGCCCGAGAAGGCGATGTCGTGCTTGAAGGCCAGGTGGATGACCCCGTCCGCCGCGGCCGCCGCCTCCCGCAGTACGCCGAGGTCGTCGACGGTCCCCCGGACGACCTCGGCCCCTGCCTCGGTGAGAGCGGCGGCGGAGGACTCGGATCGGGCGAGACCGACCACCTGGTGCCCCGCGTCGATGAGCTCGGGCACGACGGCGGAACCGATCCAGCCGGACGCGCCGGTCACGAAGATGCGCATGGGAAACTCCGGAACTATTGACGTCAGTGACTGACATCAACGGTAGCAGCCGATGTCAGGGACTGCCATCACGTAGGATCGGCCCATGGGAAGATGGGAGCCGAACGCGCGCGGACGCCTGGCCGAAGCGGCGCTGGAGCTCTACAGCGAGCGCGGGTTCGAGCAGACCACCGTGGCGGAGATCGCCAAGCGGGCCGGGCTCACCGAGCGGACCTACTTCCGGCACTACGCGGACAAGCGCGAGGTGCTCTTCGGCGGCTCGGAGCTGCACGACCTGCTCGTCGGCGCTGTCGCCGGGGCCCCCGAGGACGCGGGGACGGTCGACGTGCTCGCGGTGGGCCTCGACGCGGTGTCCGCGATGTTCGACGACCGCAAGGCGTTCGCGCGGCGGCGGCAGGCGGTGATCGCCGCCAACGCGGAGCTCCAGGAGCGCGAGCTGATCAAGCTGGCCTCACTGTCGGCCGCGCTCGCCGGCGCCCTGCGCGGACGCGGTCTCCCCGCTCCTGCCGCGGATCTGGGCGCAGAGGTGGGCATCGCCGTCTTCAAGGTCGGCTTCGAGCGCTGGATCGCCGACGGCGAGGAGCGGGCGATGGCGCCGGTGATGCGGGAAGCCCTGGACGAGCTCGTCGGCCTGACCGCGGGCGCCGGGCACGGCGCATAGGGCGTGGGCGCCGGGCACGGCGCATAGGGCGTGGGCGCCGGGCACGGCGCACAGGCATCCGGCCCCGGACACCCCCGGCTCGGCGCACAGGGCGTACGGCCCGACGCATGAGCTTCCGGCCCCGGACACCCCCGGCTCGGCGCACAGGGCGTACGGCCCGGCGCATGAGCTTCCGGCCTCGGAACTCCCCGGCCCGGCGCATAGGGCGTCCGACCCAAAGCACAGGCATCCGGCCTCGAAAACCCCCGGCCTCGGGAGGTCCGCCTCCGGACCACCGGCTCCGGACTCCCGGCTCCCGACTGCCCGGAACCACCCCCCGCCACCCCCGCCCCGGACCCCTCAGCCGCCGCCGAAGGCCAGCCCCCGGGTCACCCTGGCGGCCGAGTGGAGCAGGCTCGCGCGGATCTGACTGGTGCGGTACATCCGGTCCGCCCGGAAGGAGACGCCGAGCGATCCCAGCATGTCGCCGCTGCGTACGGGCACCGCGACGCACACCGTGCCCAGGTCGTACTCCTCGCGGTCCATGACCAGCGTCGTCTGCCGCGAGGAGTCCAGCTGCCGGAGCAGTTCCTCCCGGTGGGTGATCGTGCGGGGCGTGAGGTCGGGGAGGTCGTGCCTGGACAGGTAGTCGCCGCGCGCGTCGGAGTCCATCTCCCGCAGCACGCACTTGCCGAGGGCCGTGGCGTGCCCGGCGTCCTGGAAACCCACCCAGAGATTCACCTTGGGCGTCTGCGGACTGTCGACGATCTCGGCGATCCGGATCTCGCCCTCCTCGTAGAAGGTGAGATAGGCCGCGGCCGACACGTCGTTGCGCAGAGCGGCGAGGGCGGGCCGGACACCGCTGACCAGGTCCTCGGCGGAGTGACCCCCCTGCGGCTTGTCACCCAGGACGAACGTTCCGTCCTCCAGGGCGCGGAGATAGCCGTCCACCGCGAGGGACCTCAGCATCTCCAGGGCCACCCGGCGCGGCAGCCCCGCCTGGCGTGCCAGCTGGTTCGGCGGAGCCCCGCCCTCGTGCGCGGCCACGGCCTCCATCAGGCGGAACATGAGCTGTACGGAGGGGATGGACGTGTGGCCCGGTCGGTCACCCATCCCACAAGCTTGACCCCGGCGCGCGGAGGCGGCAAGACAGGGCCGCCGGCGCCCGCCCGGTCCCGCACCCGGCGCCTCCAGGGACCTCGGCCGGCACCCGCGGGTCAGGTGCCGGCGCGGGTCCGGCCCCCGTCCCGCGCCGGAGAGGACGCTCAGTCCTCACCCTCCAGGTCGCCCTCGGTCTCCAGGAACACCTGCCGGAGCGCTTCGAGAACCGCGGGGTCGGGCTTGGCCCACATCCCCCGGGACTCGGCCTCCAGAAGGCGCTCCGCGATGCCGTGGAGGGCCCACGGGTTCGCCTGCTGGAGGAACTCCCGGTTCGTCTCGTCCAGGACGTACGTCTCGGTGAGCTTGTCGTACATCCAGTCCGCGACCACACCCGTCGTCGCGTCGTAGCCGAAGAGGTAGTCGACCGTCGCCGCCAGCTCGAAGGCGCCCTTGTAGCCGTGGCGGCGCATCGCCTCGATCCACTTCGGGTTGACCACCCGGGCCCGGAAGACCCGGGAGGTCTCCTCCACCAGGGTGCGCGTACGGACCGTCTCCGGGCGGGTCGAGTCCCCGATGTACGCCTCCGGCGCCGTGCCCTTCAGCGCGCGTACGGTCGCGACCATGCCGCCGTGGTACTGGAAGTAGTCGTCCGAGTCCGCGATGTCGTGCTCACGGGTGTCGGTGTTCTTCGCGGCGACGGCGATGCGCTTGTACGCGGTCTCCATCTCCTCCCGTGCCGGGCGCCCGTCCAGCTCACGGCCGTAGGCGTAGCCGCCCCACACCGTGTACACCTCGGCGAGGTCGGCGTCGGTGCGCCAGTCGCGGGAGTCGATCAGCTGGAGCAGGCCCGCGCCGTACGTCCCGGGGCGGGAGCCGAAGATCCGGGTGGTGGCGCGCCGCTCGTCGCCGTGTTCGGCCAGGTCGGCCCGGGTGTGGGCGCGCACGAAGTTCCGCTCGTCGGGCTCGTCCAGCGACGCGGCAAGGCGTACGGCGTCGTCGAGCAGGCCGACGGTGTGCGGGAACGCGTCCCGGAAGAAGCCGGAGATGCGCAGTGTGACGTCGATCCGGGGGCGGCCCAGCTCCTCGTACGGGACGGGCTCCAGGCCGGTGACCCGGCGGGAGGCGTCGTCCCAGACGGGGCGGACGCCGAGCAGGGCGAACGCCTCGGCGATGTCGTCGCCGGCGGTGCGCATCGCGCTGGTGCCCCAGAGGGACAGGCCGACGGAGGTGGGCCAGTCGCCGTTGTCGGCGCGGTAGCGCTCCAGGAGCGAGTCGGCGAGGGCCTGGCCGGTCTCCCAGGCGAGACGGGAGGGCACCGCCTTCGGGTCGACGGAGTAGAAGTTGCGGCCGGTCGGCAGGACGTTGACCAGGCCGCGCAGCGGGGAACCGGAGGGGCCCGCGGGCACGAATCCGCCGCTCAGGGCGTGCACCGCGTGGTCCAGTTCGTCGGTCGTCGCCGCGAGGCGGGGCACCACCTCGCGGGCGGCGAAGGCCAGGATGTCGGCGACGGCCCGCGGATGCCCGGAGGCGACCGGGGCGACGGCGTCCGGGTCCCAGCCGGCGTCGTCCATCGCCTGCACCAGGGTGCGGGCCAGCTCCTCCGTCTCGTCGGCCGCGGTGCGGGTGGCCGCCGACTCGTCCAGGCCGAGCGCCTCGCGCAGGCCCGGCAGCGAGGCGGTGCCGCCCCAGATCTGGCGGGCGCGCAGCACGGCGAGGACGAGGTTGACGCGGTCCTTGCCTGCCGGGGCGGCGCCGAGCACGTGCAGCCCGTCGCGGATCTGGACGTCCTTGATCTCACAGAGCCAGCCGTCGAGATGCATGATGAACTCGTCGAAGCCCTCGTCCTCGGGCCGGTCCTCGAGCCCCAGGTCGTGGTCGAGCTTCGCGGCCTGGATCAGGGTCCAGATCTGGGCGCGGACGGCCGGCAGTTTCGCCGGGTCCATCGCGGCGATCTGCGCGTGCTCGTCGAGGAGCTGCTCCAGCCGCGCGATGTCGCCGTAGCTGTCGGCGCGGGCCATAGGCGGCACGAGGTGGTCCACGAGCGTGGCGTGCACCCGCCGCTTGGCCTGGGTGCCCTCGCCCGGGTCGTTGACCAGGAACGGGTACACCAGCGGCAGGTCGCCGAGCGCCGCGTCGGGGCCGCAGGCCGCGGAGAGGCCGGCGTTCTTGCCGGGCAGCCACTCCAGGTTGCCGTGCTTGCCGAGGTGGATCATCGCGTCGGCGCCGAAGCCGTTGTCGTCGGCGGAGGCCGCGATCCAGCGGTAGGCGGCCAGGTAGTGGTGCGAGGGCGGCAGATCGGGGTCGTGGTAGATCGCGATCGGGTTCTCGCCGAAGCCGCGCGGCGGCTGGATGAGGATCAGCAGGTTGCCGCGGCGCAGGGCGGCGAGCACGATGTCGCCCTCCGGGTTGCGGGAGCGGTCGACGAACATCTCGCCGGGTGCGGGACCCCAGTGCTCCTCGACGGCCTCGCGCAGTTCGGCGGGCAGCGTGGCGAACCAGCGGCGGTAGTCCGCGGCGGGGATACGGACGGGGTTGCGGGCCAGCTGCTCCTCGGTGAGCCACTCCTGGTCGTGGCCGCCCGCGTCGATGAGGGCGCGGATCAGCTCGTCGCCGTCCCCGGAGACGAGGCCCGGGATCTCCTCCTCCGGCCCGAAGTCGTACCCCTCCGCGCGCAGTCTGCGCAGCAGGGCCACGGCGCTCGCGGGGGTGTCGAGGCCGACCGCGTTGCCGATCCGTGAGTGCTTGGTCGGGTACGCCGACAGGACCAGGGCGATCCGCTTCTCGGCGGCCGGTATGTGCCGGAGCCTGGCGTGCCGTACGGCGATCCCGGCGACCCGGGCGGCGCGCTCGGCGTCCGCGACGTACGCGGGCAGACCGTCCTCGTCGATCTCCTTGAACGAGAACGGCACGGTGATCAGGCGCCCGTCGAACTCGGGGACGGCGATCTGGGTGGCGGCGTCGAGCGGGGAGACGCCCTCGTCGTTCTCCTGCCAGGCGGCACGCGGGCTGGTCAGGCAGAGGGCCTGGAGCACGGGGACGTCGAGGCCGGTGAGCGCGCCCGCGTCCCAGGACTCGTCGTCACCGCCCGCCGACGCGGTGGCCGGCTTGGTGCCGCCCGCCGCGAGGACGGTCGTCACCACGGCGTCGGCGGCGCGGAGTTCGTCGATGAGCTCGGCTTCCGGGGTGCGCAGCGAGGCGACGTACAGCGGGAGCGGGCGGCCGCCCGCGTCCTCGACCGCCGAGCAGAGCGCCTCCACGAACGCGGTGTTGCCGCTCATGTGGTGGGCGCGGTAGTAGAGCACCGCGACCGTCGGGCCGGTGACGTCCCGGGCGGTCCGCTCCAGCGGGCCCCAGGCGGGGGCCGGGGCGGGCGGCTCGAAGCCGTGGCCGGTGAGCAGCACGGTGTCGGAGAGGAAGCGTGCCAGCTGTTCGAGGTTGGCGGGGCCGCCGTGCGCGAGGTAGGCGTGCGCCTCGGCCGCGATGCCGATGGGTACCGTCGAGGCGGCCATCAGCTGGGCGTCGGGGGCCTGTTCACCGGTGAGCACGACGACGGGGCGGCCGGTGGCCAGCACCTCGTCGAGTCCGTCCTGCCAGGCGCGGACGCCGCCGAGCAGCCGTACGACGACGAGATCCGTGCCTTCCAGGAGCGGCGGGAGGTCGTCCGGTGAGAGCCGGGAAGGGTTGGCGTAGCGGTAGCTGACCGGGCCCTGCGAGGCGCGTGCGCTCAGCAGGTCGGTGTCGGACGTCGACAGGAGCAGGATCATGCGGCGTCAGCCCTTCCTCGGGGTGTCCACGCCCCGGGCGGTGTCGGATCGGTTCTCCCCACTCGAACGGATCCGAGGACTCGGGGAAGGGAGTTCCTGACTCGCACGGCCGGTGGGCCGGGCTCACAGTGGCGGGACCGCGCCGGAATCTCACCGGGCTTCCTCCCAGGTCGCCGTCTGGCGATGGCGGACCGAACGGACCGCCGCTAGGCATAGTAGGCGGCGGATGGGGGGTCCTGACCAGACGGCCTCGCCCCCGGCCTCCCCGGCGGCGTCGTGCGGTCCGTCACCCGGGGCGAGGGGCGGGGGCGTGTCCTGCAGGTCACACCGAGCGCAGGGGTGGTGCACGGTCACGATCTGTATGCTCGCCGCCATGTCGGCCTCCCCCCTTCCGCCCCGGTCTCCGGACGGCGCACAGCCCCCGAGCAGCGGTGACGCATGCCCCGGCGCGCTGCGGCTGCACCGGGCGGACGACGGTGCGCTGGCGCGAATACGGATACCCGGCGGCGTTCTGACGTCTCGTCAGGCGACTGCCCTGGGAGACGCGGCCGGGCGTCTCGGTGACGGTGAGTTGCATCTCACCTCCCGCGGCAATGTCCAGCTGCGCGGACTGGACCCCGGCTCGGGGCCGGAGCTGGCCGGAGTGCTCGACCGGGCCGGGCTGCTGCCGTCCGCACGCCATGAGCGCGTCCGAAATGTGGTGGCCTCCCCGCTGTCGGGTCTCGACGGCCGCGGAACCATGGACGTCGCCCCCTGGCTCGACGAGGTCGACCGGCTGCTGTGCGGGAGCGACCGGACCACCGCCCTCTCCGGGCGCTTCCTCCTGGCGCTGGACGACGGGCGCGGGGACGTGGACGCCCTCGGCGCCGACCTCACCCTGATCGGTCATCACACCGGGGCGCTGCTGCGGGTCGGCGACGGTGACGCCGTCCTCCGCCTCCCCGCGTCCGAGGGCCCGCGCGCCGCGCTGACCGCCGCCGAGGCCTTCCTCGACACGGCGGACGCCACCCCGCGGCCGGACGAGACCGGTGAGCGGCGGTCCGACGGGGAAACACGACCCGCACGCGACGGTTTCTGGCGGGTGAGGGACCTGCCCGGCGACGCCGTGGACGCCCTCCACGCGGAGGTCGTACGCCGACTGCGCGGGGCGGGCGTGCCCTTCGCGGCCGTCTCCCGGCCACGCCCGTCCGGGGCCGGGGCGCCGGCCCACGGCCCGGTCACCGGCAACGGCGGCGCGGCCTCGCTGTCGGTCGGCGTACCGCTGGGACGGCTGAGCCGGGACCAGTGGGAGCGGCTGTCGGCGGCCGGCCCGCTGCGGCTCACCCCGTGGCGCGGGGTCGTGGTCACCGGGCTGGGTGCCGGCCGGTTGCGGAGCCTGCCGGGCGAGCTCGCCGCCGCCGGGCTGATCACCGGGCCGGGCTCCCCGTGGTCCGGGGTGGGTGCCTGCATCGGGCGGCCCGGCTGCGCGAAGTCGCTGGCCGACGTACGGGCTCAGGCGGCGGCCGCCACCGGACCGGTGGGCCGCCTCCCGGTGTACTGGTCGGGGTGCGAACGCCGCTGCGGCCGTCCGAGCGGTGAGTGGATCGACGTGGTCGCCGTCCCGGGAGGACACCGGATCTCCCATGTGCGCGGGGACACCACCGGCCGGCCGGTGACGGTCGGGGACGACCCCGCCGCGCTCGCCGCCGCCGTGGCCGCCGCCCGTGACACCCGCACCTGAAGACGCAGACCCGCCGGGCTGCCCGAGCAGGCCCGGCCAACGACGACGAAGAAAGCGACAGCACTGTGCATCAGTACGAGAAGGACGGACCGGCGATCTACCGCCAGTCCTTCGCCACCATCCGCGCGGAGGCGGATCTGGCGGGGCTGCCCGCGGACGTGAGCCAGGTGGCCGTCCGCATGATCCACGCCTGCGGCATGGTCGACCTCGTACGTGATCTCGCCTTCTCGCCGAACGCGGTCGCCGACGCCCGCGCCGCGCTGCGCTCTGGGGCACCGGTCCTCTGCGACGTGGCCATGGTCGCCAGCGGGGTCACCCGCAAGCGGCTGCCCGCGGACAACGAGGTGATCTGCACCCTCTCCGACCCCGCCGTACCCGCGCTGGCCGCCGAGCTCGGCACCACGCGCAGCGCCGCGGCGCTGGAGCTGTGGCGGGACCGGATGGAGGGGGCCGTCGTCGCCGTCGGCAACGCGCCCACGGCGCTCTTCCGGCTGCTGGAGATGATCGAGGAGGGCGCCCCGCGTCCCGCCGCCGTCATCGGGGTGCCGGTCGGTTTCATCGGTGCCGCCGAGTCCAAGGAGGCCCTGGCCTCACACCCCTCCGGGCTCGAGTACCTCGTCGTCCGGGGCCGTCGCGGGGGCAGCGCCATCGCCGCGGCCGCGCTCAACGCGATCGCCAGCGAGGAGGAGTGACCGTGCCCGAGCAGCAGCACGCAGCGGGAACCACGGGCGGGACCGGCCGCCTGTACGGCGTCGGGCTCGGCCCGGGCGACCCCGCCCTGATGACCGTGCGCGCCGTCGAGGTCATCGCGGAGGCCGATGTCGTCGCCTACCACTCCGCGCGGCACGGCCGCTCCATCGCCCGCTCGATCGCGGAGCGGCACATCCGCCCCGACCACATCGAGGAGGCACTGGTCTACCCCGTCACCACGGAGACCACCGACCACCCCGGCGGTTACCGGGGCGCCCTGGACGAGTTCTACACCGAGGCGGCCGCCCGGCTGGCCGCGCACCTCGACGCGGGGCGCACCGTCGCCGTGCTGGCCGAGGGCGACCCGCTCTTCTACGGCTCCTACCAGCACATGCACAAGAGACTCGCGGACCGCTACGACACCGAGGTCGTCCCCGGCGTCACCTCGGTCAGCGCCGCCGCCGCCCGACTCGGCACCCCGCTGGTCGAGGCCGAGGAAGTGCTGACGATCCTGCCCGGCACCCTGCCGGAGGAGGAACTGACGGCGCGTCTGGCGGCCACCGACTCGGCCGTGGTGATGAAGCTCGGCCGGACCTTCCCCGCCGTACGCCGCGCGTTCGAGGCGTCCGGCCGGCTCCCCGAGGCGCGGTACGTCGAACGCGCCACCATGGCGGGCGAGCGGACCGGCGAACTGGCTGACACCGACCCGGAGTCCGTGCCCTACTTCGCGGTCGCCGTGCTGCCCAGCCGGATCGACGCCCCCCGCCCCGAGCCGGTCCCCGGACAGGGCGAGGTCGTCGTCGTCGGCACC
The DNA here is from genome assembly GCF_042755185.1 of Streptomyces sp. NPDC059166. Taxonomy (NCBI): domain Bacteria; kingdom Bacillati; phylum Actinomycetota; class Actinomycetes; order Kitasatosporales; family Streptomycetaceae; genus Streptomyces; species Streptomyces sp. NPDC059166. The sequence goes on from NZ_JBHZCI010000038.1 coordinate 49,505, forward strand.
GGGCCCGCCGGACCGCTGTGGCTGACCCCGGAGACACGGGGGGCGCTGGCCGCCGCCGACGACCTGGTCGGTTACACCACCTACCTGGACCGGGTGCCGGTGCGGCCCGGGCAGCGGCGCCACGGCTCGGACAACAAGGTGGAGTCGGAGCGCGCGGAGTTCGCCCTCGACCTCGCACGCCGCGGCCACCGGGTGGCCGTCGTCTCCGGGGGCGACCCCGGGATCTTCGCGATGGCGACCGCCGTCCTGGAGGCCGCCTCGCAGGAGGCCTGCGCGGACATCCCGGTGCGGGTGCTCCCGGGGGTGACCGCGGCCAACGCCGCGGCCGCCCGCGCCGGTGCGCCGCTCGGGCACGACTACGCCACCATCTCGCTCTCGGACCGGCTCAAGCCGTGGGAGATCATCGCCGAGCGGCTGCGCGCCGCCGCCTCCGCCGACCTGGTGATCGCTCTCTACAACCCCGGCTCCCGCAGCCGGACATGGCAGGTCGGCAAGGCCCGGGACCTGCTCCTGGAACACCGCTCCCCCGACACCCCCGTGGTGCTCGGGCGCGATGTCGGCGGGCCGGAGGAGAGCGTACGGACGGTACGCCTGGCCGACCTGGATCCGATGGAGGTGGACATGCGGACGGTCCTCGTCGTCGGCTCCTCGCAGACCCGCTGGGTGACCCGGGGCGACGGGCGCCAGATCGTCTGGACCCCGCGCCGCTACCCGGAAGCCTGATCCGCGGATCCGTTCAGGGGCGGGCGGGCACCAGGTCCCGCAGCAGGTCGAGGGCCTCCCCCGGAGTCGCCGCCACCGGCACGCCCGGAGGCACCGGCGGCCTGCGGACCACGACCACGGGGATACCGGCCTCACGGGCGGCGGTCAGCTTGGGCGCGGTCGCCCCGCCACCGCTGTCCTTGGTGACGAGGACGTCGATCCGGTGGCGCCGGATCAGCTCCCGTTCACCCTCCAGGGCGAACGGTCCCCGGTCCAGCAGGACCTCCGTCCGCGGCGGGTACGGGGGCTCGGGGGCGTCCACCGAGCGGGTCAGGAACCACAGGCTGTCGAGTGCGGCGAACGCCGCCAGCCCCATGCGTCCGGTGGTGAGGAAGACCCGGCTCCCCAGCGCCGGCAGCAGCTCGGCCGCGCCGGCGAGGGAGTCCGTCAGGTGCCAGCGGTCGCCCTCGACCGGAACCCAGCCCGGCCGCCGGAGGGCGAGCAGGGGAACATGGACGGCACGGGCCGCCGCGGCCGCGTTGAAACTGATCGTTCGGGCGAAGGGATGGGTGGCGTCGATGACCGCGTCCACACCGTGGGCACGCAGCCATTCGGCCATGCCCCCGGGACCGCCGAAGCCACCGACGCGTACCTCGCCGGGCGGGAGCACCGGGCGGGCCACGCGGCCGGCCAGCGAGCTGGTGACCCTGACCCCCTCGGTGGCAACCAGGGACTCCGCCAGCCGGCGGGCCTCCGTCGTACCGCCGAGGACGAGTATGTGCAAGGGCATCGGACCGGTCCATCCATGAGCAGTGAGGCGCAGGGCGGGCGCGCCGCCCAACTCAAGCACACCGGTCTGCGGCCGGGGTGGACGACCGGGGCCTGCGCGACCGCCGCGACCACGGCCGCCTACACGGCGCTGCTGACCGGCGAGTTCCCGGACCCGGTCACCATCACGCTGCCCAAGGGCCAGACCCCCGCCTTCGCACTCGCGGTGGAGGAAATCGCCGACGGGCGGGCCACGGCGGGCGTGGTCAAGGACGCGGGCGACGACCCGGACGTGACCCACGGCGCGCTGGTCCGCTCGACCGTCCGCCTGCTGCCCGAAGGCTCCGGTGTGGTGTTCCGGGCAGGTCCCGGCGTGGGGACGGTGACCCTGCCCGGGCTGCCGCTCGACGTCGGAGAGCCCGCGATCAACCCGGTCCCCCGCCAGATGATGCGGGACCACATCGCCCGGGTGGCGGCGGAGCACGGTGGCACCGGCGATGCCGAGGTGACCGTCTCGGTCGACGACGGCGAGGAGATCGCACGTTTCACGTGGAACATCCGCCTGGGCATCCTCGGAGGGATCTCCATCCTGGGCACCACCGGCATCGTGGTCCCCTACTCCTGCTCCGCCTGGATCGACTCCATCCGCCGGGGCGTGGACGTGGCCCGCGCGGCCGGCCACCGGCATGTCGCCGGGTGCACGGGCTCGACCTCGGAGAAGACGGTGGTGGCCGAGTACGGGCTGCCCGAGATCGCCTTGCTGGACATGGGGGACTTCGCGGGCGCCGTACTGAAGTACGTACGCCGTCATCCGGTCGAGCACCTGACGATCTGCGGTGGGTTCGCCAAGCTGTCCAAGCTCGCCGCCGGCCACCTGGACCTGCACTCCGGCCGCTCCCAGGTCGACAAGGTGTTCCTGGCCCGGCTGGCACGGGAAGGCGGCGCGGACGAGGCACTCGCGGCCGGGATCGAGTCCGCCAACACCGGCCTCGCGGCGCTTCAGTCGTGCGCGGCGGCCGGCGTCCCGCTGGGCGACCTGGTCGCGGTGGCCGCCAGGGACCAGGCACTGTCGGTCCTGCGGGGGGCGCCGGTGGCCGTGGACGTGATCTGCATCGACCGGGCGGGGGCCGTGGTGGGCCGCAGCGGGACGCGCTGACGGGTCGGTGCGCCGCGGCGGCGTCCCGTCCGGCGCCGGAGGGCCGCCCGGCAGGGGCCTCCGGCGCCGGAGAGTGCCCGGCAGACACGTCCGGCACCGGTGGGCCGCCCGGCGTGCATCCGGAGAGACCCCGCCAGGCACGTCCGGCGCTCGGAGGGCGTCGTCCGGCGGGGGGCATCGCCCGGCCGGCTGCGCAGGGGGGCGGCGCCTCAGCAGGTGTGACGGTCCCGTTCCGGGGAGTAGAGGTGACTGTCGCGGAACTGCTCCGCGCCCAGCGTCCGGCCGACCATGATCACCGCCGTGCGGATCACCCCCGCCTCCTTGACCTGCCCGGCGATGGAGTCCAGCGTGCCGCGGAGGATGACCTCGTCCGGCCGCGAGGCCATGGCCACCACGGCGGCGGGACAGTCGGCCCCGTAGTGCGGCAGCAACTCGTCCACCACCCGGTCCACATGGCGCGCCGCGAGATGCAGCACGATCAGCGCCCCGCTGCGGCCGAGCGTGGCCAGGTCCTCGCCCTCGGGCATGGCCGTGGCGCGCTGGGCGATCCGGGTGAGGATCACGGTCTGACCGACCGTGGGCACCGTCAGCTCCCGGTTGAGCGCGGCCGCCGCCGCCGCGAAGGCGGGAACCCCGGGCACCACCTCGTACGGCACTCCGGCCTCGTCGAGCCGCTTCATCTGCTCGTTGACCGCGCTGAACACCGACGGGTCGCCCGAGTGCAGCCGGGCCACGTCGTGGCCCTCCTCGTGGGCACGCACCAGCTCGGCGGTGATCCGGTCGATGTCCAGCTGTGCCGTGTCCACGAGCCGGGCGTCCGGGGGGCATTCGGCGAGGAGCTCGCGCGGCACCAGGCTGCCCGCGTACAGGCAGACCGGGCTCGCGGCGAGGACGCGGGCGCCGCGCACCGTGATGAGGTCGGCGGCGCCGGGGCCCGCACCGATGAAGTACACCGTCATCTGAAGTCTCCAGGAGCGTAAGAGGGTCAGGCGTGCGGAGGTTCCGGGGCGTCCGCCGGCCGGGGGGCGTCGACGGCCGTCGGCACGGTGGTCCCGGCGGCGTCCGCCGGTCCGGCCGCGCCGGGCTGCCGCACGTCGGGCCCGGGCTCCGGCTTCCGTACGGACCACTGGGTGACGGGCATGGCCTGCCGCCAGCCGGTGAATCCGCCGACGGGCACCGCGTGCGCCACCGCGAGGCGCACCAGCTCGCCGCCGAGCCTCCGGTGCCACGCGCCGAGCAGGGCCTCCGACTCCAGCGTCACCGTGTTGGCGACCAGCCGGCCGCCCGGGCGGAGCGCCTCCCAGCAGGCTTCGAGTAGTCCGGGTGCCGTCAGCCCGCCGCCGATGAACACGGCGTCGGGTCCGGGCAGCCCGGCCAGGGCGCCGGGTGCGCGTCCCGTGACCACGCGCAGCCCCGGGACACCGAGCCGGCCGGCGTTGCGGACGATGCGCTCCGCGCGCAGCGGGTCGCGTTCGATGGTCACCGCCCGGCAGGACGGATGTGCCCGCATCCACTCGGCGGCGATCGATCCGGAGCCACCGCCGACGTCCCACAGGAGCTCCCCGGGAGCGGGGGCCAGCACACCGAGCGTGGCCGCCCGGACGTGGCGCTTGGTGAGCTGCCCGTCATGCTCGTACGCCTCGTCGGGGAGCCCCGGTACGGCTCCGAGGCGCAGGGCGCCGGGGGTGATCCGGCAGTCGACCGCGATGACGTTCAGCGGGTCCCCGGGCGGGTGTTCCCAGCATTCCGCCACGCCGTCCAGGCAGTCCTCGGCCGTCCCGCCGAGCTGTTCGAGTACCCGCATGCGGCTCGGCCCGAATCCCCGTTCCCTCAGCAGGGCCGCCACGGCGGCGGGGGTCGCGGCGTCCGCCGAGAGGACCAGCAGCCGGCGGCCGTCGTACAGCGCCGCGGCCAGCCGGTCCGCGGGCCGCCCGACGAGCGTGACGACCTCGGTGTCCTCCACCGGCCAGCCGAGCCGGGCGCAGGCGTACGAGACCGAGGACGGGTGCGGCAGCACCCGCAGGGCACCGGCGCCCAGCTCCTCGGTCAGTGCCCGGCCGATGCCGTAGAACATGGGGTCGCCGCTGGCCAGTACGGCGGTCCTGCTTCCGGAGAGCCCGGCCAGCAGTCCGCGTACGGCGGGCCGCAGGGGCGAGGGCCAGGGGACCCGCCGCCCCGCGCACTCCGGCGGGAGCAGCCCCAGTTGGCGCTCACCGCCGACGATCGCCTCGGCGTCCCGGAGCGCCGAGCGCGAGGTCTCCGGCAGCCCGGCCCAGCCGTCCGCACCGATTCCCACGACGGTCACTGCGGGCGGGGGCCCGGAGACTTCGGGCGGGGGCGCTGCGGGGGACACGGCCGGTACCTCTGATTCGGTGGGGACGACGCAGCCGAACTCTACGGGGGGCTCCGCGGGACCCGTGCGGCGGAGTGATTCCGGGAAAGGTCCCCGCGTGGTGTCGAGAACGGCCCGCCCGTTTCGACGTCCCCTGTGAGAGCCGCCCGCACGGGGCGGCGACGGAGAGAACGAGGAGTACCCCATGAAGTACCTCGTGATGGTTCTGGGCTCGCAGGCCGACTACGAGGCCATGAGCGGCAACCCGTCGGAGGGAAGCCCGGCCTGGGGCGAGAAGGACATGCGGGAGATGTTCGCCTTCATGGAGAGCGTCAACAACGATCTGGCCGAGTCGGGCGAGATGGTCGAGGGCCACGGCCTAGGCGAACCCGCCGGGACCCGCGCGGTCCTGCCCGGACCGGACGGGCGGCCGGTCGTCACGGACGGCCCGTACGGCGAGACGAAGGAACAGCTGGCCGGGTACTGGGTGCTCGACTGCGAGAGCCTGGAGAGGGTCACCGAGATCGCCGCCCGCATCGGACTGTGCCCGCAGCCCGAGGGCGCGCCCGTCTACCCGGTGCTGATCCGCCCGATCATGGACGACGCCGGCTGCTGAGCCACAAGTCAGGAGCACCGGTGAACACCGGACCGGCCGAGGTCGAGGACCTGCTGCGCCGTCACGCGCCGCAGGTCCTCGGCGCGCTCGTGCGCCGTTACGGCCACTTCGACGCCGCCGAGGACGCCGTGCAGGAGGCGCTGCTCGCCGCCTACCGGCAGTGGCCGGACTCCGGTCTCCCGGGCAACCCGCGCGGCTGGCTGATCAGGACCGCCTCCAGGCGGCTGACCGACCAGCTCCGGCAGGACTCCGCGCGGCGGCGCCGCGAGGAGAGGGCCGCGGCGCTCACACCACGCGACGCCTTCACCTCCCCGCCGCCGGGGGAGGGCCGCGCCCCGGCCGCCGACGACACCCTCACCCTGCTGTTCCTCTGCTGCCACCCCGTGCTGTCTCCCGCCGCCCAGATCGCGCTGACCCTGCGCGCGGTCGGCGGCCTCACCACGGCCGAGATCGCGCGGGCCCACCTGGTGCCGGAGGCGACCATGGCGCAGAAGATCACCAGGGCCAAGCGCAAGGTGCGGGGTGAGCCGTTCCGGCAGCCGGGTCCCGCCGAGCGTGAGCAGCGGCTCGCCGTGGTGCTCCAGGCGCTCTACCTGATCTTCAACGAGGGCTACACCGCGACGTCGGGCCGCGATCTGCACCGCGCGGACCTGGCCCGGGAGGCGATCCGGCTGACCAGGGCCGTGCGGTCGCTACTCCCCCGGGACGGGCGGGTGACCGGGCTGCTGGCGCTGATGGTCCTCACCGAGGCCCGCAGCGCGGCCCGCACCGGCCCGCACGGCGAGCTCGTCCCGCTGGACGAGCAGGACCGCACCCTCTGGGACCGGGCGGCGGTGGAGGAGGGCACGGCCCTGGTCGAGGAGGCCCTGTCGCAGGGACCGGCCGGCGCCTACCAGCTCCAGGCGGCGATCGCGGCCCTGCACGACGAGGCGGGCCGCGCGGAGGACACCGACTGGCCGCAGATCCTGGCCCTGTACGACCTGCTGGTCCACCGCGCCCCCGATCCGATGGCCGAGCTGAGCAGGGCCGTGGCCCTCGCGATGGTCCGGGGTCCCCGGGCGGGGCTGGCGGCGGTCGAGGCGCTCGACGACCGGCTGGCGGACCACCACCGGCTCGACGCCGTCCGGGCCCATCTGCTGGAGAGGGCCGGGGATCCCGTCGCCGCGCGGGCCGCCTACCGGCGGGCAGCCGGCCGGACACTGAGCACACCGGAGGCCCGCTACCTGCGGATGCGGGCCGCCCGGCTGGGCGGGCGGCCCGGCGGCCCGGCGATGCGGGAGAGGGCCGAGGACGGCCGCACCGAGTAGCCGATCCCGCACACCCTCGCGATCATCGGATACATGACCAAGAGCGACGGCGGCAGAGCCCGCACCGTGTGCATCGCCCAGGACCCCGACGCGGACGCACTGCTGGCCGGCAGCCCCCTGGCCGCGCTCGTCGGCATGCTGCTCGACCAGCAGGTACCGATGGAGTGGGCCTTCACCGGTCCGCTCACACTGGCCCGGCGGATGGGATCGGACGATCTGGACGCCGGCGCGATCGCGGCGTACGACCCGGAGGCGTTCACCGAGCTGTTCACCGAGAAGCCCGCCCTGCACCGGTATCCAGGCTCCATGGCGAAGAGGGTCCAGCAGCTCTGCCAGTTCCTGGTCGCGGAGTACGACGGCCGGGCCGATGCGGTCTGGGCGGACGCGGGCACCGGGGCAGAGCTGCTGAAACGCCTCAAGGCCCTGCCGGGCTTCGGCACCCAGAAGGCGCAGATCTTCCTGGCCCTCCTGGGCAAGCAGTTCGGCGTACGCCCCACGGGCTGGCGGGAGGCCGCCGGGCCGTACGGCGAGGAGGGCTCGCACCGTTCGGTGGCCGACATCACCGGGCCCGAGTCGCTCGCCGAGGTGCGGGCCTTCAAGCAGCGGGCGAAGGCGGCGGCCAGGGCCGCGAGCCGCTCCAGCTGACCGCGGACGGCCGTCGGCGCGCTCCCGCCCGCCCCCCCGCGGCCGGGAGCGGGACTTCGCGGACACGGCGGCAGGCGGGCGCGGCCGGGAGGCCGGACCGGGCACCCGTCCGTATCCGGCCATCCGGCGGGACGGGCGCGGCCGTCCCCGTTCACAGACACCTGCCGGATCGCTAGCTTGCCCCCACTCATCGGCATCCTCCCCCCGGAAGGACTCCAGTGCACGCAACCCGTCGCAGATCCCTTGCCGTCGTGGCCGCCACCGCCTTGGCCGCGCCCCTTCTCCTCGGTGCCTCCCCCGACCGCGGCCACCCGTCGCACGACCCCGCCAAGGAGGCCGCGAAGCTCGCGCGGCACCTGGTCAGGGAAGCGTCCGCGAAGGACGCCTACCGGCACCTGGAGCGGTTCCAGGCCATAGCCGACGCCTCGGACGGCCATCGGGCGGCCGGATCGGCCGGCCACGACGCCTCCGCCGCCTACGTCCACCGGCTGCTGCGGAAGGCCGGCTACCGGGTCGGCTACCAGTCGTTCGAGTTCGTCTACACCGAAACGCTCGCCGAGAAGCTGGCCGTGGTCTCCCCCACCCCGCGTGAGGTCTCGATCCGGGCGATGACCTACACCCCCTCCACCGCGGAGGGCGGCATCACGGCCGCCCTGACCGCCGTCCCCACCGACGACACGACGGGCTGCGAGGCCGCCGACTACGCCTCGGAGACCTACACCGGCCGGATCGCGCTGATCAAGCGGGGCGGCTGCTCCTTCGCGGAGAAGCAGGCCGCCGCCGCGACCGCCGGCGCGGCGGGCGCGGTGATCTACAACAACACCGAAGGGGCGCTCTCGGGCACCCTCGGGGATGCCGCCTCCGGCAGGATCCCCACCGGCGGGCTCACCCGGGCGGAGGGCGAGAAGCTGGTCGCGGACCTGGCCGGGGGCGAGGTGAAGGTCTCCTTCGAGATCCGCGAGCTCCAGGAGGAACGCACGACCCGCAACGTCGTCGCCGAGACGCCCGGCGGAAACCCCGCGAAGACCGTCATGCTCGGCGCGCACCTCGACTCGGTCACCGACGGCCCCGGCATCAACGACAACGCCTCCGGATCCGCCGGACTCCTCGAAGTCGCCCTGGAACTCGCCGAATCCCACCGGCCGATCGCCAACAAGGTGCGATTCGCCTGGTGGTCGGCGGAGGAGAACGGGCTGCTGGGCTCGGAGGCCTACGTCGCGAAGCTCTCCGAGGCGCAGCGCGAGAAGATCGCGCTCTACCTCAACTTCGACATGATCGCCTCGCCGAACGGCGCGCAGTTCGTCTTCGACGGCGACGACTCCGACGGGGTGGGCGAGGGCCCCGGCCCCGAGGGATCCGCCCAACTGGAGCGGGACATCAACTCGTTCCTCGACAGCAGGGACCAGCCGCACACCGGCACGGACTTCACCGGCCGCTCCGACTACGGGCCGTTCATCGAGGTCGGCATCCCCTCGGGCGGCACGGACACGGGCGCCGAGGGGATCAAGACGGCCGAGCAGGCCAGGACGTACGGCGGGGAGGCGGGCGTCGCGTACGACCCGTGCTACCACGCGGCCTGCGACGACCTGGACAACCTCGGCATGAAGCTCTTCGAAACCAACATCGACGTGATCGCCCACGCCGTGGGCACCTACGCCCAGGACCTGGGTTCGCTGACCCGCCCCGTCCCCGCCGCCTCGTCCACGGACGAGCAGCGCGGCTCCGCCGGACTGCGCGAGGGGCACGCGCACGGCCTCACCGCCTGACGCACCGGCGCTCCGCGGTAGACGCCACGCACCGATGAGTGCCGCTCACGGAGCGGCACTCATCGGTGCGCCACCCGGAGGTCACCGTGAGTCCACCGGTGCACCCTCGGGTACATGCGCCCCGGACGCCACCGCAGGCACGGCAGTTCGTCCGGTTCCGGGATGATTCGGCCGCCACCCCGGTCCCGTTCCCCGGCTGCGCCGGGATGCCCTTCCCCGGTAGGCTTTCCGTGTGATCTTCAAGCGCATCGGAAATGGCCGGCCTTATCCGGACCACGGCCGGGAAAGCACCCGACAGTGGGCGGATGTCGCGCCGCGTCCGGTCCGCCTGGACCAGCTGGTGACCACGAAGGGCCAGCTGGACCTCGAGACCCTGCTCGCCGAGGACTCCACCTTCTACGGCGACCTCTTCGCCCACGTCGTGAAGTGGCAGGGCGACCTCTACCTCGAGGACGGGCTGCACCGCGCCGTGCGCGCCGCCCTGCAGCAGCGCCAGGTGCTGCACGCACGCGTGCTCGAACTGGGCTGACCACCCGAACCGGGGCGAATCCGCCACTCCCACCCGTGGAGCATTTCGGGCCTTTCGGGTGCTTTTGTGCACGGACGGGCGTCATAGGTTGATCGTTTAGTAGGCATCATCACCAGGTCGCACTACGCTTCGCCCATGAGCATGCTGACCCCTCCCGGCATGGGCGGAAAGTACCGCATCACGGGCAACACCTACCCCCGCATGCGTCGCCCCCGCCACCGCCGCAAGCTGATCCTCTCGGCGTCCGCCGCCGTGGTCGCCCTCGGGCTGGCCGGTTGGGGCACGCTCCAGCTCATCGACGTCTTCACCGGCGGTGACAAGCAGGCGAACGCGGCGGCGCACCCGAAGAACTGCCCCGCCCCGAAGGCCTCGGCGCCGGCGAAGGTGCTCCCGAAGCCCGCCGCCATCAAGGTCAACATCTACAACGCGACGCCCCGCAGCGGGCTGGCCAAGGCCGCCGCCGCCGAGCTCGAGAAGCGCGGCTTCACCATCGGCAAGGTGGACAACGCCCCGGCCGCCTACGACAAGAAGGTGCCCGGCACGGGCATGCTGCTGGGCGGCACGACCGCGATGAACGGTTCCTTCCCCGTGCTCGCCACCCAGCTCCCCGGCGCCGCGCAGAAGACCGACACCCGCCGTACGAACGACGTGGACCTGATCATCGGCACGAAGTTCAAGGCGTTCTCCACGCCGACGGCCGCCGCCTCGGCGCTGACCGCGCTGACCAGGCCCGCACCGGCGCCTTCCGGCTGCTGACCCCGCCGGGCGGACGCCCGGACACCGGCCGCAGCGGCCCGTCCGCCCGGCGCTCCCGGGCGGACGGGCCTGCGTGGATCAGTCGACGGTGCCGTACATCCGGTCACCGGCGTCCCCGAGGCCCGGCACGATGTAGCCGTTCTCGTTGAGCCGCTCGTCGACCGAGGCCGTGACCACGGTCACGGGCGTACCGGCCAGCTCGCGCTCCATCACCTCGACGCCCTCGGGCGCCGCCAGCAGCACGACCGCGGTGACGTCGTCCGCACCGCGCTTGATGAGCTCCTTGATCGCGGCGACGAGCGTGCCGCCGGTCGCCAGCATCGGGTCCAGGACGTAGACCTGACGGCCGGAGAGGTCCTCGGGCATCCGGGTCGCGTACGTCTCCGCCTGGAGCGTCTCCTCGTTGCGGATCATGCCCAGGAAACCGACCTCGGCCGTGGGCAGCAGCCGGACCATGCCGTCCAGCATGCCGAGCCCGGCGCGCAGGATCGGGACCACGAGGGGACGCGGGTGCGACAGCTTCACCCCGGTCGTGGGGGTCACCGGGGTCTCGATGTCGACCTGCTCGGTGCGCACGTCGCGGGTGGCCTCGTACGCGAGGAGGGTGACCAGCTCGTCGGCGAGCCGCCGGAAGGTCGGGGAGTCGGTGCGCTTGTCGCGCAGCGTGGTCAGCTTGTGCGCCACCAACGGGTGGTCGACGACGTGAATCCGCATGCCGTCAACAGTAGCCGTGCCCCGGAGCGGCTTCCGCTCGGTCCGCACTGGCATCAAGCACCTGTTCGGGGGGAAGGTGGGGACATACGGACCCGGGCTTGGGGTGGTGTGTCGATTGCGCGACGGGGAGCAGAGGGATCGGCGGCGGACCGTGCGCGACGCGCGCGACCTGCCCGACGCCCAGGACGATGTGCCGGACGCGCAGGAGAGTGACGCGGCACGGCGGAGGCGCAGGGCCCAGTTCCTCCGTGAGCTCCACGAGGCGAAGCAGTTGCGCGACCGTGTCCAGCCCCGCCGGGCCCGTGCGGCCCGTATGCGCCAACAGATGCGGATGCGCACATTCCGCTGGTGAGGCCCGCCGGCGCGACCCGTCCGGCCCCGCCCGGGGAACCCCGGCGAACACCGTCAGCCGGAACAACTTCCGAGAACTGATGGCCGACGCAACGGTCGAAGAGGTCTCGCATCGCGCTCGTATCTGCCACGATGCCGATTGGGCGGGGCCCAGAGCAGCCGGATCACCGGCTGCCCTCCCGTCGGACCGATTCACCTATGAACAGTGGGAGAGTCACGGTGTACTTCGCCGCACTGCTCGCTCGCACCGAAGACGGGTGGGAAGCGAGCGACACGGAGCTCGACGATGTGGAAACCCTGTCCGACCTGACGGATCTGGCCCGCGAGGCCTCGGTGGACGAGGACACTGTCGTCGTCTACATCGAACAGGAGGACGCCTGGTTCGGCGTCGTCCGGGTGGACGGTGAGGAGGACCCCCGTATCTACGTCTCGGACGCGTCCGCCGCCGCCCGCTCCTCGTACGGGGAGATCCTGCTCACCGACGAACTCCTCGGCCGTGAACCGGGCGCCGAGGACGAGATCGCCGCCCTCGAGGAGCTCGTGGACCTCGACGGCACGGAGGACGGCGAGACCGGCGCCGACCGCGAGGAGGCCGACGGTCCCACCGGTGCCGCCGGGGCCGACCTGGACGACGACCCCGACGCGGTACCGGCGGGGCCGCTCGGCGATCTCGGGCTCCTGGCCGATCTCGGTCTGTCCGAGAAGGACCTGCTGACCCTGCGCACCGACGCCCTGATGGAGATCGCGGAAGCACTGGGAGCGAGCGACGTCCTGGAGGCCGTCCGCTAGGGTCCGCGGGTGACCGCACCACCGCCCACCCCCTCCTCACCGCCTCCCGCCGATCCCGTACGGGACCCGTGGCAGGCACCCATGCGCCAGGCCCTGGACGAGGCGGCGCAGGCGGCGTCGTCCGGCGATGTGCCGGTCGGCGCCGTCGTCCTGGGGCCCGACGGGTCCCCGCTGTCCACCGGCCGCAACGAGCGCGAGGCCACCGGCGACCCCACGGCGCACGCCGAGGTGCTCGCGCTGCGGAGGGCAGCCGCCGCGCTCGGCTCCTGGCGGCTGACCGGCTGCACCCTCGTGGTCACCCTGGAGCCCTGCACCATGTGCGCGGGCGCCCTCGTCCAGTCGCGTGTCGACCGGGTGGTCTACGGCGCCCGGGACGAGAAGGCCGGCGCGGCGGGCTCGCTCTGGGACGTCGTACGCGACCGCAGGCTCAACCACCGGCCCGAGGTGATCCACGGCGTCCTGGAGGACGCCTGCGCCCGGCAGCTGACGGCGTTCTTCCGGGAGCGCTGAGGGCCCCGGGCGGCCGTTCCGGCCGGTGTCCGCGCAATGGATTTCGGACCAGGGCCCGGCATGGTCTAAGCTCTCTCTCGGTAGCGTGTCCGAGCGGCCGAAGGAGCTCGCCTCGAAAGCGAGTGTGGCGTAACCCGTCACCGTGGGTTCAAATCCCACCGCTACCGCTGGTCAGTGAAGGGACCGGCCCCGATGGGGGCCGGTCCCTTCACTGCGTTCCGTCCCGGTCGGCCTGACCGGACCCGTCAGCCGACGCGCCGGGTCCTGACGCCGTCCGCCTCGAAGTCGTAGACGTCCTGGTTGATGCGGAGTCCGTCGACGGCGCCGATCCACATGTGGTCACGGCCCTTGCCGACCGCTGCCGTGAGGATGGTCGCGCCCGTTCCGCCGTCGTCCAGGGCGTCCTTGATCTCGGCGAAGGTGCACTCGGCGGCCGGCCCGCAGGCGGGGACCTCGTTGCCGGTGAGGAACCAGTGGCCGGTGGCCGTGGCGTCGATGAAGCCGCTCCAGCGGTTGGTCACCGGGGAGGCGTCCGGCACCCACACCATCGTGGAGTAGTTGTCCCCGGGGAGCGCGCTCAGGTTCGGGTCGATCTCGAACTTGATGTTCGGCATGTTCTCGGCGCCGCCGTAGGTCACGTTCTCCCCGGTCTGGAAGACGTGGAACCCGACCCTGCGCAGCCCTCGCACCGGGTCGCCGTAGAAGTCGACCTCGTTGCCGAAGTCGACCTTCTCGCTCGGCGGGCTCAGCGTGGTGGAGTCGTCCGCCACCGCGATCCCCAGGCTTCCCCGTCCGTACGGGGGCCTGGCGGCCGTGCCCGTCACGCCGAAGGAGCCGTACGGGCCGTTCCGCAGGTCCGCGACGGGGGATCCGATCGTGTTGCGGGCGATCACGCCCCAGTGGTCCGCGTGGCGCGCGTGGTCGCCACCGCCTCCGTCCCCGGCGGCGGACGCCGGTGCGGAGAGTGTCGAAGCGACGACCGCGGCCAGGGCCGCGGCGACGAGGGCTGTCCCTCGGGTCACACCGAAGCGAGTGCTCACACCCACTCCTTCCAAGTTGTCGAAGCGCGCCCGGTCACTCCGGATGCCCGATGGCACGGGCACACCACCGCATATGACTCCCGGTGATGACGCAATCACCATATGCAGCCACTTCCGCACCCGCCGCAACGGAAGACCCACGCCCTCCCCGCCCCCGCCGAGCCCTCCCCGGGCGGGCCGGCGGCGGCCCGCGGCCGGGCGGAGCCCCGGACCGGCCGGCCCCGGGCACACGTCACACGTTCCGGGTGCGCCGGGGGCCGAGGGAGTGAGCCGGGGAGCGTTCCGCTCGCGCGGGCCGGGGATCCGCCCGTACGAAAGGGACTAATTTTGCAGACCATGCATCTTTGCTTAGCATGCACGATGTGAAGAAGACGACGCCCTCCACGCCCGGACTGCGGGAGCGCAAGAAGCGGGCCACGCGCCGGGGCATCGCGGAGGCCGCGGTACGGCTCGCGGCCGAGCACGGCGTCGAGAACGTCACCGTCGAGGCGATCAGCGAGGCCGCCGGCGTCTCCCCCCGGACCTTCTTCAACTACTTCCCGAGCCATGACGACGCCTTCGTCCTGGTCGACGAGGAGGTGGGCGAGCGCGTCAGGGAGTCCGTACGCGGCGCCGCCGCCGACCGGGCGCCGCTCGATGTCGTACGGGACGCGCTCGTCGGCGAACTGGACGGGTTCGAGAGCCGGCAGGAGCTGTGGGCCCTCCAGTCCAAGGTGCTCCAGCGCTCCCCCCACCTCATCCACCGCGGCCTGAAGGCGCAGATCGCGGACGAGCAGGCCCTGGCCGTCGCGATCACCGACTGGCTGCGGGCCACCCGGCCGGACACCGGCGGGGCGCCCGACCCGGGCCTCTTCCCGCGCCTCCTCGCCGCCGTCGCCCATACCGCCGCGCGAGTCGCGGTGGAGAGCTGGTGCGAGCACCCGGGCGAGACCTCGCTCGCCGAAGCCTTCCAGGAGGTCTTCGCGCGGCTCGCACAGGGCCTCCCCCGGCCCACCGAGTAGCCCCGGCCCACGGCCGGGCACTCCGCCCACCCCACAGACCCGTTCTGCTCCTGTACCGAAGAAGGACACCGTGACCGCAGCCGTGGCGCCCGAACAGGCGCCCACCACCATGACCAACCGTCAGATACTCCAGGCGATGTCCGGCCTGATGGCGGGCATGTTCGTCGCCATCCTCGCGGGCACGGTCGTCGCCAACGCCCTGCCCCGGATCATCGCCGACCTCGGGGCGAGCCAGTCCTCCTACACCTGGGTCGTCACCGCCGAACTGCTCGCCATGACGGCCACCGTGCCGCTGTGGGGCAAGCTCGCGGACCTGTTCAACCAGAAGCTGCTCCTCCAGCTGTCGCTCGGCCTGTTCGTGGTCGGCTCGCTGGTCGCCGGCTTCTCCCAGGACGTCGTCACTCTGATCATCAGCCGGGTCATCCAGGGCGTCGGCGCCGGTGGCCTGACGGCACTGGCGCAGATCGTCATGGCCGCGATCATCCCGCCGCGCCGGCTCGGCAAGTACGCGGGCATCTTCGGTGCGGTGTTCGCCGTCGGTACGGTCGCCGGTCCGCTGATCGGCGGTGTCCTGGTGGACACCTCCTGGCTCGGCTGGCGCTGGTGCTTCTTCGTCGGCGTGCCGTTCGCGCTGGCCGGGATCGTGCTGCTGCAGCGCACCCTGAAGCTGCCGACCAACCGGCGTGAGGTCAGGATCGACTGGACCGGGGCCTTCCTGATCGTCACCGGTGTCTGCGCGCTGCTGATCTGGACGTCGCTCGCGGGCAACAGCTTCGACTGGGCGTCCTGGCAGACCGCCGCGCTGGTGACCACCGGCCTGGTGCTCCTGGCGGCCGCGGTCTTCGTCGAGTCCAGGGCCGCCGAGCCGATCATCCCGCTGGACATCTTCCGCAACCGCACGGTGTCGCTCACGACACTGGCCAGCTTCTTCGTGGGTATCGCGATGTTCGCCGGGACGGTGTTCCTCTCGCAGTACTTCCAGATCTCGCTGGGCAAGTCGCCGACGATCGCCGGGCTGATGAGCCTCCCGATGATCGGCGGGCTGCTGGTGTCCTCGACGGTCGCCGGACAGATCATCTCCGCCACCGGCAAGTGGAAGGTCTACCTCATCGCCGGCGGTGTCATCATGACCGCCGGCCTGGGCCTGCTCTCGACCATCGACGCCGACACGCACTTCGGGCTGCTCAGCGTCTACATGGCCTTCATGGGCATCGGCGTCGGCATGCTGATGCAGAACCTCGTGCTCGCCGCGCAGAACGACGTCCCGGCCCACGAACTCGGCGCCGCGACCTCCGTGCTCTCCTTCTTCCGCAGCCTGGGCGGCACCATCGGCACCAGCGTGCTGGGCGCGGTCCTCGCCAACCGGGTGGCCGACGAGATGGCCAAGGGCCTCGCGGCCAACGGCATCCCGGTGACCGGAGGCGGACACAGCAGCGCCGTACCGGACATGACGAAGCTCCCCGAGCCGTTGAAGGACATCGTCGAGCACGCGTACGGCATCGCGACCGGGGACCTCTTCCTCGTCGCCACCCCGTTCGCCTTCCTCGGACTGCTGGCGGTGCTGTTCGTCAAGGAGAAGCCCCTCAAGACCACGAGCGGCATGGAGCGCCTGGCCGCCGAGGAGGCCCCGGCCGCCGCCGCGGCCACCGTCCCGGCACCCCGGAACGGCGAGGACTCCGGCGTCCAGGACGCCGCTCCCGGCGCGGTCGGCCTGCGGAAGGACTGATCCCCGCGGCCGTATCCGGCCCCACGACGAGGAGCCCGGCGCTGTGCGCCGGGCTCCTCGTGCGTCAGGTCGGGGGAGACGGCATCGGGGGGACAAGCCGCCTCCCCCGGTGAGAACGGGGACCAGGCCCTCTCCGCGGTCAGGGGGAGTCACGCGGTGGGGGCTTCATGGAGGTCCCGTTCCAGGGTCCGCGCAAACCTGCCTGAGTGGCGGACCCGCCTTCCATGCTCCTCCATGCCGTAAGCCTCGCCCGCCGACAAAGGGCCCGAATCGACGGGTCCTTAGACCCTAAAAGCCCTGTGAGTGATCGGAAACGGCCAGCGGATACGACCACATGTACGGCTAGAATCACGCGACTGCACAGGTGATCGAAGGGGAGAGGCGGGCGGCCGTGGCACAGGCGGGCAAGATCGCGCTCTACATGCTCGTGGTCTTCGTGCTGTACACGATCATCACCTCACCCGAGCGGGCGGCCGACCTGGTCCTAGTAGGGTTCGAGGGAATCTCGAGCGCTGCTCACGGCGTCGGAGAATTCATGTCCGAGCTCGTGAACTAGGAGAGACCCATGATCCGCCACCTTGTCCTGTTCAAGCTGAACGACGGCGTCGAGCGGGACGATCCGCGGGTCGTGGCGGGCGCGGAGGCCTTCCGCGCGCTGGAGGGAAAGGTCCCGGAACTGGAGTTCTGGGAGTGCGCCTGGAACATCACCGACCGGCCGATCGCCTACGACTTCGCCATCAACTCCGCGGTCGCCGACGAGGAAGCGCTGAAGCGGTACATCGAGCACCCGGACCACCAGGCCGCGGCCGGCCAGTGGCGCGAGTTCGCCACTTGGGTGATCGCCGACTACCCCTTCTGAGCCCTTCGGACCCCCGGTCCCGCAAGCCCCTCCCCACAGGAGAGGGGCTTTTCGGCATGTTTAAACCAGAACGCACTCAACACGACTCAATGCGGTGCTTGCGCATAGTGGACATGTCTTGTGATGCTATGACCGCTTTTGACGGATGAGTTGACCGTAGTTGACCGCAAAGGGGTGGCGACACCGTGCCGGCCAGTACAGCGCCTCAAGTCCCGCCCCAGAACGTCCAGACGGACGACATCCAGACCGAGACCCCCGACCCCACCACGCCGGCCAGGACCCGCGGCGCGGACACCAGGGCCCTGACCCAGGTGCTGTTCGGCCGGCTCAAGGACCTCGAACCCGGCACCGCCGAGCACCACCGGGTGCGCACCGCCCTGATCGAGGCGAACCTGCCGCTGGTCCGGTACGCGGCGGCACGTTTCCGCAGCCGCAACGAGCCGATGGAGGACGTCGTCCAGGTCGGCACGATCGGCCTGATCAACGCCATCGACCGCTTCGACCCGGAACGCGGCGTCCAGTTCCCCACGTTCGCCATGCCCACCGTGGTCGGCGAGATCAAGCGCTACTTCCGGGACAACGTGCGCACCGTGCACGTCCCCCGGCGGCTGCACGAGCTCTGGGTCCAGGTCACGGGAGCCACCGAGGACCTGACGACCGCCCACGGGCGCTCGCCGACCACCGCCGAGATCGCCGAGCGGCTGAAGATCTCCGAGGACGAGGTCCTCGCCTGCATCGAGGCGGGCCGCTCGTACCACGCCACCTCACTGGAGGCCGCGCAGGAAGGGGACGGCCTGCCCGGACTCCTGGACCGGCTGGGGTACGAGGACCCGGCGCTGGCCGGGGTCGAACACCGGGACCTGGTACGGCATCTGCTCGTCCAGCTGCCCGAGCGCGAGCAGCGGATCCTGCTGCTGCGCTACTACAACAACCTGACGCAGTCGCAGATCAGCGCCGAACTCGGCGTCTCCCAGATGCATGTGTCAAGGCTTCTCGCCAGAAGTTTCGCTCGGCTGAGGTCCGCAAACAGGATCGAAGCGTAATCAGAACGGGTAGACCCCGAGAGGAGTGGATCCGGGGGGTGTAAAAGCCTCACACCCCCTGTTTCCTGCACGGTTTCGGCGCTGACTTGTCGACAAGTCACTACAGCGTGTTGCCGACATGTGACATTCTGCTGGAACCGCGTTTGCCGCAGCCCTACCTCCGGTATTCAGGTGGAGGCTGCGTTCCTCCGATGGTCGTGGCCACCGCGACCGTCCGCGACCTCAAGGGGGTGGCATGTCCGCAGAACAGGGCAGCTCGAAGGTGCTCACGCTCACGAAGAGCGTGCCGGCACCTGCCGTGCTCACCAGCTCGCCGGAAGCCATCGACACCCGCACCCTGTCCCGCTCCCTGTTCCTGCGGCTCGCCGCGCTGGGTCCCGCCTCGGGCCCCGACGGAACGGACAGCCCGGAGCGGGCCTATGTGCGGGACACACTCATCGAGCTCAACCTCCCGCTGGTGCGGTACGCGGCGGCGCGGTTCCGGAGCCGTAACGAACCGATGGAGGACATCGTCCAGGTCGGCACGATCGGCCTGATCAAGGCGATCGACCGCTTCGACTGCGAACGGGGCGTGGAGTTCCCGACGTTCGCGATGCCGACCGTCGTCGGGGAGATCAAGCGCTTCTTCCGCGACACCTCCTGGTCGGTCCGGGTGCCGCGGCGCCTCCAGGAGCTGCGGCTCGCCCTCACCAAGACCAGCGACGAGCTCGCCCAGAAGCTCGACCGGTCGCCGACGGTGCCGGAGCTGGCCAAGGCCCTCGGGGTGTCCGAGGAGGACGTGGTCGACGGCCTCGCGGTGGGCAACGCCTACACGGCGTCCTCGCTGGACTCGCCGGCACCCGAGGACGACGGCGGCGAGGGCTCGCTGGCGGACCGCCTGGGGTACGAGGACGCGGCACTGGAGGGCGTCGAGTACCGCGAGTCGCTGAAGCCCCTGCTCGCCAAGCTCGCCCCGAGGGAGCGGCAGATCATCATGCTGCGCTTCTTCGCCAACATGACCCAGTCGCAGATCGGCGAGGAGGTCGGCATCTCGCAGATGCACGTCTCCCGGCTGCTGACCCGGACCCTCACCCAGCTCAGGGAGGGGCTCATCGCCGACTGACCCCTCGGGGCCGGTACGGCACACACGGCTCACCGGCCGCCGGGGCGCACCATCGCCGCCCCGGCGGCCTCGCCGTGTCCGTACGGAGGGACGATCGCGCACGGGCGGGAGACGCGAACGCTCCCGCGCCGACGGGGCGGTGCGGGAGCGATGCGCAGGCCCGTACGCGCACAGGCGCGGACCCGGGTGGCCCGCAGGCCCTCAGGGAGGGCGTGCGGGCCCGGGGTGAAGTGGTGGTCGGGCAGGTCAGCCGAGCGCGAGCCAGGCGACCGCACCGAGGACGACGACGACCGCGACGACCGCCACGATCACCCCGGTCCTGGAGCCCGAGGAGGCCGCGGCCACCTGGGGGCCGCGCTGCGGCTCGCCCTCGTCGACGAAGGCGCGGAACATCTGCGTGCTGCCCGCCGGGTCGTGGGAGCCCTCGGGGCCCGGCTGCGGGGCGTGGGGGTTGTGTGCCATGGCCCAGGACCCTAGCGAACGCAGGGCTTCCGCCCAACCCCCGGGTCCTCGCGGGCCGATGCCCCCGCGCCTCGCACACAGCCCTTTCACCGCTCCGCCCGAGCGCTCCCCACCACCTCCATCCGCCCACGTGAGGGCCGGACCTGTGGCGAGGAACACACCGGGTGCGGCGGCACCCGGCGTGGGCTGCGGGCTTGACCGGCCGCCTACACAGGCTTTGGTCTTCCTTTACTTCTGCAAGGGCACTTTCATTTGCCTGCGGCAACCAAATGCTTTTATCGTTGCCCTAAGCAACAAGATGACCTCGTAAGACGTCCGGAGGGGCCAGTGGCAGCACGGAGCCAGTACGAAGAACTGGCCCGGCAGCTCAGCGCCGTCGGAGCGGTCAAACGGGGCCTCACCCGCATCCTGCCCTCCGAGTGCCCCGGCGGTACGGCCTCCGCGCTGGCCCTGCTGGGCAAGTACGGCGAGATGCGGATCAGCCGCCTTGCCGAACTCCTGTCCGTGAACATGTCGGTGACGAGCCGCCATGTGACCCACGCGGTGGAGAACGGCTGGATCGAACGGTCTGCGGACCCGGAGGACAAGCGGTCCCGCATCCTGCGGCTGACCCCCGACGGCATCGAGCTGCTCGACGAACTGAACCGGCGGACCACCGACATGTTCGCCCACAACCTCATCGACTGGTCCGACGAAGAGGTCGGTCAGCTCAACACGTTGTTGTCCCGGCTGCGCGACAGCTTCATCTGTCACGGCCCCGGGGGGTGCACCCCCGGACGGCACGGCGGAGACGAGCGCGCCGGGCACTCCGATGATTCGCACACCCGTACACCCGCGTAACAGAAGCAAAGAGAAGGAATTCAATGGCTACGACCACACCATCCGGTGTGCGGGGCGGCCACGCCAAGCACGGGGCCGCCGAGGCCCCCGCAGGCACGCCGATGACACACCGGCAGATCATGGAAGCGCTGACCGGGCTGCTGCTCGGCATGTTCGTCGCGATCCTGTCGTCGACGGTCGTCTCCAACGCCCTGCCCGAGATCATCTCCGACCTCGGCGGCGGCCAGAGCGCCTACACCTGGGTCGTGACGGCCTCACTGCTGGCCATGACCGCCACCACCCCGCTGTGGGGCAAGCTGGCGGACCTCTTCAGCAAGAAGCTGCTGGTCCAGATCGCACTGATCATCTACGTCGGTGGATCCATAGTCGCGGGTCTCTCGACCAGCAGCGGCATGCTCATCACCTGCCGTGTGGTCCAGGGCATCGGCGTCGGCGGTCTCTCCGCCCTCGCGCAGATCGTGATGGCCGCGATGATCTCCCCGCGTGAGCGCGGTCGCTACAGCGGCTACCTCGGCGCGGTCTTCGCCGTCGCCACCGTCGGCGGGCCGCTGCTCGGCGGCGTCATCACCGACACCAGCTGGATGGGCTGGCGCTGGTGCTTCTACGTGGGTGTGCCGTTCGCGGTGATCGCCCTGATCGTGCTCCAGAAGACCCTGAAGCTCCCCGTCGTCAAGCGCGACGTCAAGGTCGACTGGGCGGGCGCCTTCTTCATCAGCGCCGGCGTCTCGCTGCTGCTCCTCTGGGTGACCTTCGCGGGCGACAAGTACGACTGGATCTCCTGGCAGACCTGGACGATGCTCGGCGGAACCGTCGTGCTCATCGCCCTGTTCCTGCTGGTCGAGTCCAAGGCCAAAGAGCCGATCATCCCGCTGCGCCTCTTCCGCAACCGCACGATCACGCTGGCCTCGATGGCCTCGCTCTTCGTCGGTATCGCGATGTTCGCGGGCACCGTCTTCTTCAGCCAGTACTTCCAGCTGGCCCGCGACAAGTCGCCGACGATGTCCGGCGTCATGACCATCCCGATGATCGCCGGTCTCTTCCTGTCCTCGACCGTGTCGGGCCAGATCATCACCAAGACGGGCCGCTGGAAGGTCTGGCTCGTCACCGGCGGCTTCCTGCTGACCGCGGGCCTCGGCCTGCTGGGCACCATCCGGTACGACACCGAGTACTGGCACATCGCGGTCTTCATGTTCCTCATGGGTCTCGGTGTCGGCATGATGATGCAGAACCTGGTGCTCGCCACGCAGAACCAGGTGGCCCCGGCCGACCTGGGTGCGGCCAGCTCGGTGGTCACCTTCTTCCGTTCCCTCGGCGGTGCGGTCGGCGTCTCGGCGCTCGGCGCCGTCATGGCCAACCGCGTCACCCACTACGTCAAGGACGGCCTCGCCGACCTCGGCCCGCAGGGTGCGGCGCTCGGCCACGGTGGAACCGGCGGCGGGGGCATCCCCGACCTGGACAAGCTCCCCGCGCCGTTCCGCACGATCATGGAGACCGCCTACGGCCACGGTGTCGCCGACGTCTTCCTGTACGCGGCGCCCGCCGCGCTCGTCGCCTTCGTCCTGACCCTCTTCATCAAGGAGGTCGCGCTGAGGACCAGGGCCGGCAACGACAGCGTCCCCGCCGAGGCCGCCGCGACGGAGTCCGCCGAGGCCGCCACGAGCACCGCGCCGATCGCCGAGTCCGCGGCCGGGGTCACCTCGGTCGACACCTCGCAGGGGACGACCGTCACCAAGGAGCCGACCATCCAGGGAACCCCCGTACGCGGTGTGGTCCGGGGTGCCGAGGGCGCACCCGTGGCCCGCGCGGCCGTCACGCTGATCTCGCTCGGCGGCCGGCAGCTGGGGCGGTCCGTCGCCCAGGCCGACGGCGGCTACGTGCTGGACGCGCCGGGCTCCGGCAGCTACGTCCTGATCGCGTCCGCCGACGGCTTCCAGCCGCAGGCGTCCACCGTGGTCGTCGGTGACGAGCCGCTGGCCTTCGACATCCTGCTCGCCGGTACGAGCGGTCTCTCCGGGACCGTCCGGACCGCCGAGGGCAACGCCCCCGTCCAGGGCGCCATGGTCGTCGTCACCGACGTGCGCGGCGACGTGCTCGCCACGGGTGTCTCCGGTGACACGGGCGAGTTCACCTTCGGTGAGCTGATCCCCGGTTCGGTGACCGTCGCCGTCACGGCCGCGGGCTACCGCCCGCTGGCCCTGCCGGTCGAGGTCGGCGGCCAGGGCGTCACCCGGGTCGACGTGGCCCTGCGGTCCGGTGCGCTGGTGCGGGGTGTCGTCCGGGCAGGCTCCGGCCGGGCACCGCTGAACGACGCGCGGGTCACCCTGATCGACGCGGCGGGCAACGTCGTCGCCACGTCGACCACCGGTGAGGACGGCGCGTACGCCTTCACCGACCTGGACGCCGGTGAGTACTCCGTGATCGCGACCGGCTACCCGCCCGTCGCCGGCTCGCTGACCGTGGACGGCGGCGGAGTCGACGGTCACGACATCGAGCTCGCCCACCCGGGCGAGTAACGACACCGAAGGTCCACAAAGACCCCTGGCGGAACAGCACTTCGAGCGGAGAGGCTGTGACGCCGGTGGAAATGGGCCCCGCGGCGGGATCGGCAGGCAGGGGACGGCCTGCCGGTCCCGCCCGGGGCCCGACTCATTGAGTCGCTGCTTCACGAGTGATTTGAGCAAGGAGAGAAAACGGGATGGGACTTCGCGCACTGGTACGTACGCGGGACGGCTGGGCGGTCCAGCACGCGGTCGTCACGATGACCGACATGACGGGCACCCAGGTGCTCCGGGCCTCCGCCGACGAGAACGGGGCCGTCCGCACCGACGAACTCCTGCCCGCCGGCGCCTACACGGTGATCGTCACGGCGGTGGGCTACGCCCCCGCGGCGTCGACCGCGCTCGTCACGGCCAGTGGCCGGGTCGAGACCGGGACCGTCGTGCTGGCCCGCCAGGGCGGCGTGGAACTGCCGCCTCCGGGCACCTGGTCGCTGGACCCGGTGCACTCCTCGGTGGCCGCGGTCGCGCAGCACCTGGGCATCTCCAGCGTGCACGGGCGGTTCACCGACTTCGGCGGCCGGATCGAGATCTCCGAGGACGTCCAGAACTCCCGGGTGGAGGCGTACATCGCCTCCACCAGCATCGACACGGGCAACGCCATGCGGGACAAGCACCTGCGTTCGGCGGACTTCCTGGACGTGGAGACGTACCCGGAGATCACCTACCGCTCGCGTGCGCTGACCCCCGCGGGGCCGGACCGGTGGACGGTGCACGGTGTGCTCACCATGCACGGCGTCGCCCGCGACGTCGATCTCGACCTCAGCTACCTGGGTACGGGCCCCGACCCGTGGGGCGGCGTCCGCGCGGCCTTCCACGCGACGGCCGAGCTGCGCCGCGACGACTTCGCCATGAACTACAACCAGGTGCTCCAGGCCGGCATCTCCGCCATCGGCACGACCCTGCGCGTGGAGCTCGACATCCAGGCGGTGCAGGGCGACTCGCTGCCCGGGTAGCACGCCTGGGGCCTCTCGTTCGGATCATGCCGGGCTCGCGGGGGCCTGGTGCCGCACCTCGCGGCGTTGTCGCCGGTCCCCGACGCTCTGCGTCGACTCCCTCCTCCGCCTTGCGATGCACGGCACCAGGCCCCGCTCCCCGATCCGGCATGATCCGAACGAAAGACC